>NZ_FNSA01000003.1:2783432-3092703 GCF_900104775.1 Tsukamurella tyrosinosolvens | reverse complement strand
CGGCAAGACCCGTCGGTGAAACACGCCGATCCGATTCCGGAAACACGCCGGGAACAGGATCGACCGTGATCAGAAAGGCCCACATGAGTACAGAGCGCCAGGCGCCGAACCAGCTCCACCACGACGGGGTGGACGCCACCATCGAGTCCGACGACTACCTCGCCAAACGCACCCTCCGGTCGGGTTCCGCCGGCTGGGTGCTGCTGGCGGGCCTGGGCGTGAGCTACGTGATCTCCGGCGACTACGCCGGCTGGAACAACGGGCTCGCGCAGGGCGGCTGGGGCGGCCTCGCCATCGCCGCGGTGATCATCGCCGGCATGTACCTCGCGATGGTGCTCGGCATGGCCGAGATGTCCTCGGCGCTGCCCGCGGCCGGCGGCGGCTACACCTTCGCCCGGCGCGCGATGGGCCCCTGGGGCGGCTACGCCACCGGCATCGCGATCCTCATCGAGTACTCGATCGCGCCCGCCGCGATCGCCACCTTCATCGGCGCGTACGTGCAATCCCTGAACCTGTTCGGGATCACCGACGGCTGGTGGGTGTACCTGTTCGTCTACGCGCTCTTCATCGGCATCCACCTCACCGGCGCGGGCGAGGCGCTCAAGGCGATGTTCGTCATCACCGCGATCGCCCTGGTCGGCCTGGTGATCTTCGCGGTCTTCGCCATCGGGAAGTTCGACGCCCACAACCTCACCGACATCGCCGTGACCGACGCCGCGGGCGCGTCCGGCTGGCTGCCGTACGGCTATCTGGGCATCTGGGCCGCCGTGCCCTTCGCGATCTGGTTCTTCCTCGCCATCGAGGGCGTCCCGCTGGCCGCGGAGGAGGCGCGCGAGCCCGAGAAGAACGTCCCCCGCGGCATCATCGTCGCGATGCTGATCCTCGTCGTGACCGGCGCGACGGTGTTCCTCCTCGCCCCCGGCGCCGTCGGCGCGAACGCCATGGCGGCGTCGGGCAACCCGCTCGTGGAGGCGCTCGGCGACGGCACCGCCGCCAAGGTCGTCAACTACATCGGCCTCGCCGGGCTGGTCGCGAGCTTCTTCTCCATCATGTACGCCTACTCGCGGCAGACCTTCGCGCTCTCGCGCGCCGGCTACCTCCCCAAGAGCCTCTCGGTCACCAACGCGCGCAAGGCCCCGGTCCTCGCGCTCATCGTGCCGGGCGTCATCGGCTTCGCCCTCTCGCTCACCGGTGAGGGCGCGATGCTGCTCAACATGGCCGTCTTCGGCGCCGCCGTGAGCTACGTGCTCATGATGATCAGCCACATCGTGCTGCGCAGGCGCGAGCCCGACATGCCGCGCCCGTACCGCACGCCCGGCGGCATCGTCACCACCTCGTTCGCGCTGGTCGTCGCGTGCGCCGCCGTGGTCGCGACCTTCCTCGTCGACCCGACGGCGGCGGGCCTGACCCTCGCCGCGTTCGCGGCTTTCCTCGTCTACTTCGGCGTGTACAGCCGTCACCACCTGGTGGCCAACTCGCCCGACGAGGAGTTCGCCGCGCTCGCCGACGCCGAACGCGATCTCCAGTGAGGCACACCCGCGCGGCGCTGTTCGCCGCGGCGGCCCTGGCGCTCGCCCCGATCGCCGCCTGCACGACGAACGACGCGAAGGGCACGGCCGCCGAGTGCCGCACCCTCGCGCCGGACGCCGGCTGGTACGGCGACAACCACGACCGCCTCCAGAAGCTGATCGCCGAGCGCGGCCACTGCGGCACCGCGCACGACGGCTCTGCTCCCGTCGCCCTGTTCGACTGGGACAACACGGTGGTGCGCAACGACATCGGCTCCGCGACCGCGTACTGGATGATCCGCACCGGCAAGGTCCGGCAGCCCGCGAACGGCGACTGGCGCTCGACCAGCCGCTACCTCGTGCCCGAGGCGGCGCAGGCCCTCGCCGAGGCGTGCCCGACCACGCTCGCGGCACCGGGCGCGCCGCTGCCGACCGATCGCGACGCCCGCTGCGCCGACGCGCTCGTCGCGGTGGTCGACGACGGGGAGATCGGTGGGAAGCCGGCCTTCGCCGGCTACGACCACCGCCGCATGGAGCCCGCCTACGCCTGGGTGGTCCAGCTCATGGCCGGCTACGCCGAGGCCGAGATCGAGGACTTCGCGAAGACCGCTCGCACCGAGGCGCTCGCCGCGCCCGAGGGCGCGAAGCAGCGCGTCGGCAGCACCGAGGTCGCCGCCTGGGTGCGCTACTACAGCCAGATCAAGGACCTCATCGGGACCTTGGTGGCCAACGGCTTCGACGTCCGGATCATCTCCGCCTCCGCGCAGCCGGTCGTCCGGGCCTGGGCACCCGAGGTCGGGCTCGCGCCCGACAAGCTGATCGGGATCCGCCCCGTCGTCACCGACGGCAGGATCGTCCCGCACCTGCGCGGCTGCGGCGACGTCCCCGACGGCGACGACTCGATGATCAACTACATCGACGGCAAGCGCTGCCTGGTCAACCAGGAGGTCCTCGGCATCACCGGAGCTGCGGCCTGGCACCAGGCGCCCGCGGACCGCCGGCAGGTGTTCTCGGCCGGCGACTCGGTCACCGACCTCACCTTCCTCGGCGATGCGACCGGCCTGCGCCTGGTGATCAACCGCAACGTTCCCGAGCTCATGTGCACCGCGTACGCGAACACCGACGGCACGTGGCTGGTCAACCCCATGTTCATCGAGCCGAAGCCGCAGGCGAAGCCCTACGCGTGCGCGACCGCGGGCACCGACGCCGCGGGCGCGAAGGTGCCGGTCCGCGGCGCGGACGGCGCCCCGCTGGGCTCCGTCGCGGATACCGTCTACTAGAAGCCACTCGAACGGAGCAATCATGATCCGCAGCCAATCCGTGCGCGGGGAGACCTTCACCTTCACCTCGATGGCCGACCTGCTGGCGAAGGCCACGCCGCTACGCTCCGGCGACGAGCTCGCCGGCTGCGCGGCCGCCTCCGACGCCGAGCGGGCCGCCGCGAAGTGGGCCCTCGCGGAGGTGCCGCTCGCGGCCCTGCTCGAGGAACTCGTCGTGCCGTACGAGTCCGATGAGGTCACCCGCCTCATCATCGACAGCCACGACCGGGCGGCGTTCGCGCCCATCGCCCACCTCACCGTCGGCGACCTCCGGGATCTCCTCCTGCGGATCGCGGTGGCCGACGATGCCGGTGCGCGGCTCGCCGCACTCGGCCCGGCCCTCACCCCGGAGATGGTGGCGGCGGTCAGCAAGCTGATGCGGAACCAGGACCTCATCGCGGTGGCACGGGCGGTCCGTGTCACCGCCGGGTTCCGCACGACCGTCGGCCTGCCCGGCACGCTCGCCACCCGGCTGCAGCCGAACCACCCGACCGACGATCCGCGGGGCATCGCCGCCGCCACCCTCGACGGCCTGCTGCTCGGCTGCGGCGACGCCGTGATCGGTATCAACCCCGCCACCGACTCGCCGCACGCGACCTCCGACCTGCTGCACCTGCTCGACGAGGTCCGCACCCGCTTCGACATCCCCACCCAGTCGTGCGTGCTCAGCCACGTCACCACCACCCTCGGGCTCATCGAGCAGGGCGCGCCCGTCGACCTGGTCTTCCAGTCGATCGCCGGCACCGAGGGCGCGAACTCCGCGTTCGGCGTCACCATCGGCCTGCTCGACGAGGCCAACGCCGCGGCGCGGGAGCTGGGGCGCGGCACCGTCGGGAACAACGTCATGTACCTGGAGACCGGGCAGGGCTCCGCGCTGTCGTCGGGCACGCACCTCGGCACCGACGGTGCGCCCGTCGACCAGCAGACGCTCGAGACCCGCGCCTACGCGGTGGCCCGGCACCTCGACCCGCTATTGGTGAACACGGTCGTCGGCTTCATCGGGCCCGAGTACCTCTACGACGGTAAGCAGATCACTCGCGCCGGCCTCGAGGACCACTTCTGCGGCAAGCTCCTGGGCCTGCCGATGGGTGTGGACGTCTGCTACACCAACCACGCCGAGGCCGACCAGGACGACATGGACGACCTGCTCACGCTGCTCGCGGTCGCGGGCGTGTCGTTCGTCATCACCGTGCCCGGCGCCGACGACGTGATGCTCGGCTACCAGTCGCTCGCCTTCCACGACGCGCTCTACGTGCGCCGCGCCCTCGGACTGCGGCCCGCGCCGGAGTTCGACGCCTGGCTCGCCCGGCAGGGGATGACCGACGAGGCCGGCGGCCTCCGCGAGGTCGCCGCCGCGTCGTCGCCCCTGCGCGAGCTGGCCTCGGGGGTCTCCCGGTGAGCGCGCCCGAGCGGGCCGACGATCCGTTCTGGGACGCCCTGCGCACCACGACGCAGTCGCGGATCGGGCTGGGGCGCACCGGCGATGCGCTGCCCACGCGGCGCGTCCTCGAGTTCGCCGCCGCACACGCCGCGGCGCGGGACGCGGTCCACCAACCGCTCGACGCCGCCGACCTCGTCGCCCGCGCCCGCGATCTGGGCATCGGGGAACCCGTCGTCGTGACCAGCCGCGCCGCCGACCGCGGCGAGTACCTGCGCCGACCCGATCTGGGCCGGGCGCCCGCCGATCTGTCCGCCCTCCCGACGGTGCCCGACGGTGCCGCCGACGTCGCCCTCGTGCTCGCCGACGGCCTCTCACCCCGCGCGCTCACCGATCACGGCGTCGCGTTGGCCGCGGCGGTCCTCGCCGCCCTGCCGCCCGATGTGACCGTCGCGCCGCCGGTCGTCGCAACCCAGGCCCGCGTGGCGCTGGGGGACCACGTCGCGCGGGCGCTCGGGGCGCGGACCCTGGTGGTCCTCATCGGGGAGCGCCCGGGGTTGTCGGTCGCCGACAGCCTCGGCATCTACCTCACCCACCGCGCCGACCCCGAGGACTTCGGGGCCGGCGTCACGGACGCGCACCGCAACTGCATCTCCAACATCCACCCGCCGGAGGGCCTCGGCTACACCGATGCCGCCCGGATCGCGGCGGGCCTCGTCGTCGGCGCCCGGCGGCTCGGGCGCTCGGGCGTCGACCTCAAGGACACTTCCCGCGCGGAACTGGAAGGCGCTGACCTGCGCGGACTAGACTGAGCGCAGCGGCGGCGAAGGAGAGACCGATGATCGGCAAGCGGATCCAGGACAACATCGAGGCGGTCACCAAGATCGCGGCGGACTCGGTGCGCAAGTCCGGCGAGATCGTCGAGGGCGCCGGCGAGGCGCTGACGGGCGACGTGATGGGCGGTGTCGGCCGCATGGCCACGGGCGCCGCGGACATCGCGACCTCCTCTGCTACCGAAGGCGTCAAGCTCGCCCGGGAGAACCTCGACGCGGCCCGCGAGGCCTCCGACGCCGTCGCCGACAAGGTGACCCGCAGGGACTGATCACTGCGCCGTCCGGCGGTAGCCGCCGGGCGTGAAGCCGAGGACCTTGCGGAAATCCCGGACCAGGTGCGACTGGTCGGCGTAGCCCAGGTCCGCGGCGATGTCGGCGACCGCGGTCTCCGGCTGCGTGCTGAGCAGGTGCGCCGCCTGCTGCAGCCGCCGCCGGTGGATCAGCGCGAGCGGCGTCAGTCCCACGAAGCGGCGGGTCAGGCGCTGTGCCGTCCGGGGCGAGACGCCGATCGTCGCCGCCGCGTCCTCCACAGTGAGGATCGACTCGTCCTCCTCGATCGCCACGACCATCCGGTTGGCGAGCGCGGCGTCGTCGGACACCGTAGGAACCCTTGCGGTGAGCCAGGATTCGACGGCGAGGCACGCCGCGGCGAGGTCGCCCCGGCTCATCGCCGCGGCCACCCCACCGTGCAGGTCCGGGGCGTCGACGGCCGGGTACTCGTTGAGGATCGCGCGGGCGTCGTCGGTCACGGCCGGCGTCGCCGCGGGCCGCAGCAGCGCGCCGACGGCCCATCCGGTGCCGACGAGGTCGCGGTGCGAGCGCTCCGTCGTCGCGCCCGCGAGTCCGACCAGATCGGGTTCGACGACGAGGTTGAGGGCCGGGAAGGCGAGTACGTCCTGCCGGGACGTGCGGCCCGGCGCGACGGCCCACTGCGAGATCCAGAACCAGCGCACGAGCGGGAGCGCGGCGGGGGAGGGCGCCCGGCGTTCGAAGGTGGGGAGCTGCGCCGGATAGAGGATGCCGCGGGGGTTCACGGGTCGATCGTAGGCGCGGGATCTGTCGCGAATGTTCAATCGACGGCGCCCGGCGCGCTCGTAGCGTTACTCGCATGACAGAGAACATCACCGCCGCGAGCGGCGCACACACCACCGACGGGGTCCCGCACTCCTTCTCCTCGCTGACGCCCTTCCTCGCGATCCCGAACGCGAAGGCGGCCATCGACTTCTACGTGTCCGTGTTCGGGGCTCGCTCGTTGGGCGTCACTGAGATGGGCGGCGTCGTCGTGCACGCCGAACTCGACTTCGGGCACGGCCGCCTCCAACTCGGGGAGCCGAACGAGCAATTCGGCCTCATCGCTCCGCCCGGCGGTGACGCCGACTGCTACTCGCTGGGGCTGTACTGCAGCAGCGTCGACGATGTGGTCGCGCGCGCCGAAGCCGCGGGCGCGACCATCCGGGAGCCGGTGGCGAACTTCGTCTCCGGCGACCGGTTCGCCAGCATCCGCGACCCGTACGGCGTGCGCTGGTCGATCATGACCCGCGTCGAGGACCTCAGCGACGAGGAGAGCGCCGCCCGCGTCGAGGAGTGGGCGGCGGCGCAGGGCTGACGCCTAGTCGGCGACCTGCGGCGGGATCGGATCCAAGGGCTGCGGGGCGTCCTGCGGCATCGTCTGGAACCGGACGTCGGCCGACCCCGACGGGGCGGCGTTCGGGTCGTTCGGTGCCAGCCACTTGAACCGGATGGTGATCTGGCCGGGCCCGTTGCTGCCGACGACCGAGGTGAACGCGTCGCCCTTCGGGGTCGGGGTGCCGGCGAACTTCTTGTGGTCGAACAGCAGGATCTGTACGGGCGAACTGCCGGTGCCGCGGTCCGTGTCGAGGCGGACCCAGTTCAGGGTGCAGTCCACCGAACCGCCCATCGCGGTCACCTTCCACGGGACGCCGGGCATCGGCGGCGCGATCGTGCGGATCGCGCTGTCGATGCGGTCCTGCGGGAGTTCGGGGCACGTGACGGGGGCGGCACCGGCGGTACCCGCGCCGACGGCGACGGAGGCGACACCCGTGGCGGCGGCCGCGGCGGAGAGGGCGAGGGCGATCAGAGGCTTGCGCATGGCTTCGTTCCTTCCAGCTCGGGACGTCGACGCGGGCTCCATCGACGGACAATGCTTGTATCGGGTAACGATCACTCGACGTTACCCCGCGGGCGTCACTAACCTTGACGCCATGAGCGAGGAACAGGGCAGCTACGTCACCGAGAACAAGCCGTACGAGCGCGACACCCGGTACATCGAGACCCGCATCACCCGCGACAGCCGCGACGGCTACCCCGTGGAACCGGGCCGGTACCGGCTCGTCGCCTCGTACGCCTGCCCCTGGGCCACGCGCACCATCATCGTGCGCCGCCTGCTGGGCCTCGAGGACGCGATCTCCCTCGGCATCGCCGGCCCCACGCACGACAAGCGCTCGTGGACATTCGACCTCGACCCGGGGGGCCTCGACCCCGTGCTGCAGATCCCGCGGCTGCAGGACGCCTACTTCGCGCGAGTCCCCGACTACCCGAAGGGCATCACGGTCCCCGCGATCGTCGACGTCCCGACCGGCGCAGTGGTCACCAACGACTTCCCGCAGATCACCCTCGACTTCGAGCTGGAATGGGTGGACTTCCACCGCCCCGGCGCCCCGCAGCTCTACCCCGAGGACCTGCGCGGCGAGATCGACGAGGTGAACGAGCTGGTCTACCGCGACGTCAACAACGGTGTGTACCGCTGCGGCTTCGCCGGCTCCCAGGAGTCCTACGACGCCGCGTACGACCAGCTCTTCTCCCGGCTCGACTGGCTCTCCGAGCGCCTCGCCACCCAGCGGTACCTGGTGGGCGACACCATCACCGAGGCCGACGTGCGGCTGTTCACCACGCTCGCCCGGTTCGACCCGGTCTACCACGGCCACTTCAAGTGCAACCGGGAGAAGCTCAGCGAGATGCCGGTGCTGTGGGCGTACGCGCGGGACCTGTTCCAGACCCCGGGCTTCGGCGACTCCACGCACTTCGAGCACATCAAGCGGCACTACTACGAGGTGCACCGCGACATCAACCCGTCGGGCATCGTGCCGAAGGGCCCGGACCTGAAGAACTGGTTCACGGAGCACGGCCGGGAGAAGCTCGGCGGCAGCCCCTTCGGCGCGGGCACCGCGCCCGCGCCGCTACCGATCCCCGCCGGCTGAGACCGCCGCGCACGGGTAGTCGGAGTAGCCCTCGGCGGTCCGCCCGTAGAGCACGTCCTCGCGGATCGGAGCCAGCGGGAGGCCCCGCCGGATCCGCTCCACCAGGTCCGGGTTCGCGATGAACGCGCGGCCGAAGGACACCAGGTCGGCGCCGTCGGCCAGTGCCCGCTCGGCGGCGGGCGCCGACGTGGGAACACGGTTCTCGCCCACGTTCGCGACGACGGTGCCGTCGAAACGCGGCCGGAGGTCGGCGAGCGCGGCGTAGTCGTCGTTGTCCGTGAGGTGCAGGTACATCAGTCCGCGGCGGCCCAGGTCATCGACGAGGCCGCGGTAGAGGTCGGCGGGATCCCGCTCCACCATGGAGAACTGGGGATTCCCGGGCGAGAGCCGGATCGCCGTGCGCGCGGCGCCGACGACGTCGGATACGGCGTCCACCACCTCGAGGGCGAATCGCATGCGATTCTCCGCGGACCCGCCGTAGCGGTCGTCGCGGAGGTTCGTGTTGTCGGCGAGGAACTGGTGGATCAGGTAGCTGTTGGCGCCGTGCAGTTCGACGCCGTCGAAGCCGGCCGCCAGCGCGCGGCGGGCCGACGCCGCGTACTGCCCGACGGCGTCCTCGATCTCGGCGATCGACATCGCCGCGGGGCGCGGCCACGCCGCCTTGGAGCCGTCGATCAGGTGCAGCACGTCGCCGTCGGGCACCGCCGACGGTCCCGCGGGCACCGAGCCGTCGATCCGGGCGGCCGGGTGCCCCTTGCGCCCGCCGTGCATGAGCTGCGCGACGATCCGGCCGCCCTCGGCGTGGACGGCGTCGACGACCCGCGCCCAGGCACGCTGGTGGCGGTCCGTCGCGAGCCCGGGCACCCACGCCTCGCTCTGCCCGGAGGAGTGCGGCCACATCCCCTCGGTGACGATCAGCGCCGCCCCGGCGCGCTGCCGGTAGTAGTCGACGACGTCCGCGGTGGGGGAGCCGTCGGGCTCGGAGCGCAGGCGCGTCATCGGCGCCATGACGATCCGATGCGGGAGGTCGAGGGTGTGGCTGCGGTACGGCGTGAAGAGCGACATGTCCGTACGCTAGAACCTGACACTGATGTGAGGGGCAAGCGATGCGGATCGGCGAACTCGCGGAGCGCACCGGGGTGAGCGTGCGCTCGCTGCGGTACTACGAGGAGAAGGGCCTGCTCGCGGCCACGCGTACCGCCGCCGGGCAACGGGTCTATCCCGAGCGGGCCGTCGATCGGGTGGTGCGCATCCAGGAACTGTTCGCCGCAGGGCTCGCCAGCGGCGTGATCGCCCAGCTGCTGCCGTGCATCCACGACGAGGACGGGTCGCCGAACGAGTCCGCGACGCCGTGGCTCGCCGCCACCCTCCGCGCGGAGCGCGACCGCATCGACGCGGGCATCCGCGACCTCCAGCGGGCGCGCGAGGTGCTCGACGAGGTGATCGACACCGCCGGCGAGGTCACGGGCCCGCGTGCCGCCGCAGGAAATCGATGACGACGTCGGCGGTCCGCTCCGGCTCCTGCTCCGCCGGGTAGTGGCCCGACTCCGGCAGGACCGCGCCGCGGACGTCGGAAGCGACCGGACGCAGCCCTTCCGCGACGGCGGTGCCCATCGCGTACCGTCCGCCGATCGCCAGCGCGGGAGCGGCGATCGGGTGCGCGCGCAGCACTTCCACATCGGCCAGATCGAGCGCGCGCGTGCGGTAGTGCGCGAGGCCGGCGAGGTGAACCTCGGTGGGGCGGTACGCATCCACGTACGCCGCCAGCGCGACCGGATCGAGCCCCGCGGGCCCGGCGCTCTCCCGTAGGAAAGCGCCGTAGAACGCGTCCTCCCGCCCGGGGACGAGGCTCTCGGCGAGTCCCGGTGCCCGGTTGAACGCGCCGTGCCAATCCGGATAGTGCTCGCTGCCGGGCGCAGGGACGGCCACGTCGATCCCGGGCAGGACCTCCTCCTCGACGACGAGCGCGGAGACGGTCTCGGGTGCCGCGGCCGCGAGGTGCACGGCGACGGTGCCTCCCCAGTCGTGGCCGACGACGGCGCACCGCGCGATGCCCGCCGCGGCGAGCCGCGCACTCACCCGGGCCGCCAGCGCGCTCTTGCGGAAGTCGGTGCCGCTGTCGGCACCGGAACCGAAGCCGGGCAGCGTGATCGGGAGTGGATCGAATCCCGCGGCGCGCAGGCGCGGCGCCAGGTGACGCCAATGCAGGTCCGTGACCGGCCATCCGTGCAGCAGGACGACCGGGAGGCCGCCGGTCACGACGCCGCCTCCAGCAGGTGCGCGGCCGCGAGATCCGCGACGGCGAAATCGCGGTCCCGTTCCTCCGTCTCGCCGTCCTCGTCGAACCACGCGGCCGACAGGCCGGCGAAGGCGAGCACCCACCGCAGCAGGCGCTCCCGCGGCACGCCGGACTCCGCGACGACGACGTCGAGCTGGCGCGCGAAGCGAGCGGGATCCGCTGCGGTCGGCAGGTCGGGATTGGTCAGGAGGTTGGCGTAGTCGTAGCCGCGCTCGCCGACGACGCACTTCGGGTCGATGGCGAGCCAACCCCGCTCGCCGAAGTCCAGGACGTTGTCGTGATGCACGTCCCCGTGCAGGACCACCTCGTCGCGCGGGGCCGCGAGCAGCGCCTCGGCCGCCTCCCAGGACCGCCGGTACCGGTGATCCGCGCCGCGGACGGCTGCGAGCGAGGCGAACCACTCCCGCAGCGGGACCAGGTCGGCGTCGGGAGCGCCCGGACGGGGTCGGTGCAGGTGTTCGACTGTGCCGCAGAGGATCCGGGTGGCCTCGTCGTCGCGGCCGCCCAGCGCCATCGCCATGAGGTCGCCGGGACCGGTGGCACGCTCCATCAGCACCGTGTCGCCCTCGTGCGCGAAGACCTCGGCGGCGCCGTCGCCGCCCCACCATCGCAGCACCGCCGCGCCCGCCCGCTCCTCAGGGGTGTTCGCGCGCTTGAGCATCGCGGCGCGGCCCCGCGACCGGACGGGCAGCAGGTCGCTGCCGGGCGTCGCGAAGGGCGCACCGTCGGGGGAGAGGTCCCAGCGCTCGAGGGCCGACCGCCACGGATCGAGTGATTGCACAGCACCCGACCCTACGGGGGCGGATGATGGTCCGATGAGCGACTCCACGAGCGAACCTTCGGTGGCGATGGCGCGGGTGCGGGCGCATGATGAAGCCGTGAGCGACTTCAATCAGGGCATCATCGACGAATTCCGCGCCAACAACGGCACCGTGACGGCCATGGGCTTCGGCCGGGCGCTTGCGCTCGTCCACAGCACGGGCGCCAAATCCGGCGAGCCGCGGGTGAACCCGCTGGCCGCGATCCACGACGACGAGGGCTGGCTGCTGCCGGCCTCCGCGGGCGGCTCGCCGAAGAACCCCGCCTGGTATCACAACCTCAAGGCCCACCCGGACATCGAGATCGAGTACCCGAACGACGAGGGCGGGATCTCCACGGCGCAGGTCACCGCCACCGAGCTGACCGGAGCCGCGCGGGACGAGGCCTGGGCGCGGTTCGTCGCGCGGTCGAGCGGTTTCGCGGAGTACGAGCAGGCCGCGCAGGGCCGCGTGATCCCCGTCTTCCGCTTGACGCCGCGCTGATCCCGCGCGCGACTCAGGCGTGCACCGGCTCCGGTGCAGGCGTGCGGTCGCGCATCACGACGAAGGCCGCGATCGCGGTGACGACCAGCAGTGCGCTGGACACGCCCACGGTCGTGGTGACGGCGTCCACCCAGGCCGAGCGGGCGGCGTCGGCGAGCGCGGCACCGTCGGGCCCGGCGATGCCGTCCGCGACGGACAGTGTGTCGCCGAGCGTGCGCGCCATCCCGTCGTGCCGCGTGAACACCGCGGTGGCGACGGAGCCGAGCACCGCGAGCCCCAGGGCCGTGCCGAGCTCGAAGCTCATCTCCGACATCGCCGAGGCCTGTCCCGCCCGCTCCCGCGGCGCGGCGTCGAGGGCGACCGCCGAGACGAACGTGAACAGCGTGCCGTAGCCGACGCCGGCGACGACGGTCCCGAGCACGTACAGCCACGCGGGGCCGTCGGTGCCGAGCCCGACGAGCAGCAGTTGGCCCGCGGCCGCGAACAGGAGCGCGGCGACGAAGGTGCTGCGCCGTCCGAGGTACTGCTCGATCCACGGCGCGCGCATGGAGAAGTACGCCACCACCGCCGCGGCGGGCAGGCCCAGCAGGGCCGCCGCGAGCACGTCGAAGCCCACGACGGACTGCAGGTAGATGCCCGTGAGATAGGACATCGAGCTCAGCGTCGACACCGCCAGGATGGTGCCGGCGATGGCCATCGTGAAGTACCGGTTGCGGAACAGGTCGAACGGGATCAGCGGATGGGCGGCGCGGCGCTGCTGCACGACGAACGCGATCAGCATGAACGCGCCGGCGGCGCCGACGGCCAGCGTGGTGCCGTCCACGCCGTGCCCCGCCGCCGCCTTCACCGCGTAGACCAGGGGGAAGATCGCGGCCATCGAGAGCGCGACGCCCGCGAGGTCGAAGGGGGTCGAGGTGCCGCTGCGGAACTCGGGGATCAGCAGGGGGCCGGCGACCAGGAAGGCCAGGAAGACGGGCGCGTTGATGAGGAACACCGAGCCCCACCAGAAGTGGTGCAGCAGCACGCCGCCGATGACCGGGCCGACCGCCATGCCGAACGAGAAGGCCGCGGTCCACACGCCGATCGCGACGCCGCGGGCCTTGGGGTCGCGGAAGATGTTGGCGATGAGCGCCAGGCTGGCGGGCAGCAGGGTCGCGCCGCCGACGCCCATGAGCGCACGCGCGGCGATGAGCAGCTCGGGTGACGGCGCGAAGGCGGCGATCACCGAAGCGGTGCCGAAGAGTCCGGCGCCCCAGGTCATCAGGCGGCGGCGCCCCCAACGGTCGCCGAGGTTGCCCATCGTGATGAGCAGGCCGGCCAGCATGAACGGGTAGATGTCGAGGATCCACAACTGCTCGGCCGAGGTCGGATGCAGCGCGGCGGTGAGATGGGGCATCGCCAGGTACAGCACCGACGCGTCCATCGAGACCAGGAACACCGGCAGAAGCAGCGCGGCGAGACCGGCCCAGGCGCGGCGCGGGGTGGTGGACACGAAGAACTCCTCTGAACGATCTCGGCAGGCGCGTACGGCGTACGCAACATGGCTGGGTACACTGTACGCAGCATCGTCGATCACGGTCAACGGAGAAAGGGCGCTGGTGTCCGAGACCACTCTGACCCGCGAGGCCATCGTGGCCGAGGCCGTCCGCCTCGCCGACGAGGGCGGCCTCGAGAAGGTCTCCATGCGCCGGATCGCGGACGCGCTCGGCGCGGGCGCCATGTCGCTGTACCGCCACGTGCCCGACAAGGACACCCTGGTCCGCGACATGGCCGCGGCCGTGGGGGCGGAGTACCTGTACCCGCCGGAGCTGCTGGGCGATCCGGACTGGCGCGCGCGGACGCACATCGCCGCCGAGGCGGATATGCGGCTCTACCTGCACCACCCGTGGGTGCTGCTGGCGCACTCCATGCCGCGTGCCGCGATGGCGCCGTCGGCCGTCTCGTGCTTCCACTGGCTCGTCGAGGCGTTCACCCATCTGACCGGGACGGTCGCGGACTCGGCCGAGCTCACCCTGCACGTGTGGAACCACGTGCAGGGCGCGGGCATCGGCGCCGTGGGCCGCCTGCTGCTGGCCCCGGGCTCCTCGCTCGAGGGTGCGGGCTTCGTCGCCGACCTGGCCGACAACCCCCTCATCGAGGAGTTGCCGCTGCTCAAGGAGCTGGTGGAGGTGGACCGGCCCGACCTCTGTGCGGCGATGCCGCTGCTGCACGCCGGGGTCGACGCGCTGTGCACGGGCTTCGCGGAGCGCTACCGGCGCTGAACCGTCGACGTCCGTTCAGGGCGTTTCCACCGCCGATTCAACCGGATCGGTCAGCGTGACGTCGTGAGCACTGCGAATCGTCGGACCTTCCTCAGAGGCGCCCTCACCGGCGGTATCGTCGCGGGCATGGGCCTGCTCCCGTCGTCGCTGACCGAGGCGCTGGCCGAGCCCGCGCCGCCGGGCGGCCTCGACGGCCTGGAACACGTCATCTTCCTGATGCAGGAGAACCGCTCCTTCGACCACTACTACGGCCGGCTCCGCGGGGTGCGCGGCTTCGCCGACCCGGCCGCCATCCGCCTGCGCTCGGGGCACGACGTCTTCCTCCAGCCCACCCGGTCCGGGCTCACGGTGCCGCCCTTCCCGGTGCGTGGAGCGGCCGAGCGGCAGCGGATGGACGCCGAGAACATCGACGCCCTCGACCACACCTGGAAGGGCGGCCACGCCGCGCTCGCCGACGGCTGGCACGACGGGTGGATCGCCGCGAAGACCGACTCGACGATGGCCTACTACGACCGCGAGGACATCCCGTTCCACTACGCCCTCGCCGACGCCTTCACGATCTGCGACCACTACTACTGCAGCTCACCCACGTCCACCTCGCCGAACCGCAACTTCTTCTTCTCCGGCACCACCGGTTTCGAGCCCGGAACGGGGGAGCGCGCCGTCGAGAACACCGCCTACGACCGCGGCCACCCCGGTTACGACTGGCCGTGCATCGGCGAGATCCTGCAGCGCGCGGGCGTCTCGTGGCAGGTCTACCAGGAGTGGGACAACTTCACGGACAACAACATCGAGTTCTTCCGCCGCTTCAAATCGGTCTCGAAGGCGGTCTTCTCGGACTTCGGCACGGAGATCGACGACTTCTACCAGGGCCTGCGGCACCTACCCGCGGCGGAGGCGGACCGTCGAGCCGCGGAGGTCGACGCCCGCGCTCGGGCCCTCGGCGCCGAGGACCGCGAGCTCTTCTTCCGCGGACTCCGGCGCACCGCCACCGGCACGCTCACCGATCGGATCGCGGCGGACATCGCCGCCGGGACGCTCCCCACCGTCAGCTATGTCGTCGCCTCCGAGCGTGAGTCGGAGCACCCGAGCGGCTCCTCGCCGCGGGCATCGGCGAACCTCGTGCACCGCATCCTCGACGCGCTCGGGCGCAACCCCGCGGTGTGGCGCAGGACCGCGCTGTTCCTGCTCTACGACGAGAACGACGGCTACTTCGACCACGTGCCGCCGCCGCGCCCACCGCGCGCCCGGTCCGACGAGTGGGTCGGGGACCTTCCCCTCGGGCTCGGCGACCGCGTGCCGATGACCATCGTCTCGCCGTGGACCGTCGGCGGGTACGCCGCATCGGAGACGTTCGACCACACGTCGACCCTCCGCTTCCTCGAGCGCTGGCTGGGCATCTCCGTGCCCGCGATCTCCGACTGGCGGCGCACGGTCTGCGGCGATCTCACCAGCGCCTTCGACTTCCGCACGCCCCGGGCTATTCCGCGGCGTACTCAGCCGCGCGCCGTCGGGGAACTGAGCCCGCGGTGGAAGCCGCACGCGCCGGCCGTCGGGCGGCGCCCCGGTCAGGAACCCGGCGAGCGCCCCGCGCGACCCGTGCCCTACGTCCCCGCGGCCACCGCGATCCCCGGGCCCGACGGTGTCCGCCTCCGCCTGTCCAACACGGGAACCCGGAGCGCGCACTTCATCGTCTTCCCCTACCACGCACCGGATTCCGTGCCGCTGCACGCCGACGTGCTCGGTGAGCGCGAGCTCGTGGTGCCCGCGCCGGGCGGACGCTACGACCTGCTGGTCCTCGGCCCGGCGGGCGAGCACTGGGAGTTCGTCAGCGATCCGTCCGCCGCAGGATGAACGCCGCGGTCCCGGCGATCCGCGGGTCGGGGTCGTCGGCGAGGATGCGCAGTGCCGCCCCCGCACCGTCCGTGGGGATCTCCGCGAGCGCCTGCACCGCCCGCTGGCGCACCGCGTAGTCGTCGGCGTCGCGCGCCAGCGCGGCCAGGTCGGCGCTGATGGTCTCCGTGTCGGGGGCTGCGGCGGCGATCGTCCCCAGCGCCTCCGCGGCGTCGACGTCCTTCTCACCCTCGCGCACCATCCGCAGCAGTTGCGGCGCGGCCGCGCCGTCGCCCCGGTCGCCCAGCGCGACGGCTGCGATGACCCGGACGGCGCCGTCGTCGTGCCCGAGCGCGCCCCGCAGTGCGTCGTCCTGACCGGGTGTCTCGGCGAGGGCCTCGGCGGCGCGGCGGCGGGCGGCGGGATCGGGGGAGTCGAGCGCCGCGACGAGGGGCGCGAGGTCCGGGCCGTCGGCCTGCGCGAGCGCCCAGCGCAGGGCTCCCGCCACGTTGGTGCTCTCCTCCTTGAGGAGCGCCTCGGCGAGCGCGCCGGCGGGGGCCCGCCCCGTGAGCGCCGCGTGCTGTCGCTCGGCGGGCGTGGCGCTGGCGAGCTGCGAGAGCAGGCCCACCACGTCGAGGACCTGCTCCCAGTCGGCCGGGCCGGCGGCGGAGACGCGCTCCAGTCGATCCACGAGCTCCGTCTCCAGCCGGATGCGCTCGCGGGCACGCGCGATCACGTCGGCGACCAGCCGGTCGGGGGCGAACGAAGCATCGTCGAGCGCCCGGCCGATCTCCTTGAGCGACAGGCCGAGGGAGCGCAGGCTCTCGACGTGGAAGATGCGGCGGATGTCGTCGTCGGTGTACTCGCGGTACCCCGACGACGACCGCTGCGAGGGGCGGACGAGGCCCAGCGCGTCGTAGTGCCGCAGCATCCGCGCACTCACGCCCGAACGTCGCGCCACTTCGCCGATCCGCATCGCTCTGCCGCTCCCGTCGTCAATCCGCGCGGCCCAGCGCCGCGACCCGCTGAGCCTCGTGCACCGCCCCCGCGAACCCGGAGTCGGGGTCCTCGAGGAGGCGCACCGTCTCGGCGACGTGCTCCCGCGCGGCGTCGGTCGTCACCGCTGCGCCGTCCAGCTCGGCGACGCCTTCGTCGCCGAGCGCGATGATCGCGCGGCTCAGGCTGCGGCGGGTCTCCGCGTCGCCGCGCCCCACCTGCCCGACCAGGGCGCGGGCGGCGGACCGTCGGGCCGCGGCGTCCGGGGCGAGGGCGGCGGACGTGCGCCACGCGGCCTTCGCGACCTCGTCGTCGGCGTCCCCGACGAGCGCCAGGATCGGGCCGAAGGCCGCCGCGGACTCGGCGCCGCCGATCTTCGACAGCGAGTGCAGTGCCTGGCTCCGGGCCTGCGCGACCGGGGAGTCCAGCTCCGCGAGCAGCAGCGGCACCGTCGTAGCCGCCGGTAGCCGCGTCAGCGCCCAGGTGAGCATGTCGCGGACGAAGAAGTCGGGCTCGACCGCGCAGCGAGCGACGAGCGCCGGGGCGGGGACGGTGCCGGGCGCCGTCCCCGCGTCGAGCGCCGCGCGCAGGCGGATCGAGGCGTTCTGATGATCGAGCAGGGTCCGGGCCATCAGGGCCACCTCCTTGAATCGTCGGTGGCTCGATTGCAGACCCTGTCACGATGTCAAGGTCAAGCGCCGCAGGTCAGCGGGTCAATCCTTCTCGACGTCGACCACCTTGGCGCCGTCGGCGGCGCGCTGCACGGCCGCGGCACCGTCGTGCGCGCCCTTGCGCGACGCGTAGGCCTGGCCCGAGGCCACGACCTCACCGTTGCCGGCCTTGAGCCGGAAGCGGAACTTGCCGGCGTTGTCCTCGTACACCTCGAACTTGCCTGCCATGTGGAGCACCTTTCTCGTGGTGATCCCCGTCGTCGGGGCCGGATGCAGCGTATGACGTCGCCCACGGGAATGTGAGGCGAAGCGACCGACACGCCGACCCCGGATCGCCGCGATCCGAACCCGCATCAGCGAGCGCTCAGCCGTTCCCAAGGCGCGTGGCTATCGTGGATCGCAGACGGCAACGACGACAGGGGTGGCAGCGCAGATGGGGATCATGGACCGGGTCCGGGGCGAACTCGTCGACATCATCGAGTGGCTCGAGGACAACCGCTCGACGATGGCGTGGCGGTTCCCCCGCTACAACAACGAGATCAAGAACGGCGCGCAGCTCATCGTCCGCGAGGGCCAGGAGGCACTGTTCGTCTACCGCGGACAGCTCGCCGACCGCTACGGCCCGGGCAACTACCAGCTGGTCTCCGAGAACATGCCGGTCATGTCCACCCTGCAGGGCTGGCCGCACGGTTTCAAGAGTCCGTTCCGCAGCGAGGTCTATTTCGTCAACACCCGCCCGATCACCGACCTGAGGTGGGGCACGGCGAACCCGATCACCATCCGGGACCAGGATTTCGGCATGGTCCAGGTGCGCGCCAACGGCCTCTGCGTCGTGCGCGTCGTCGACTCGCCGACCTTCCTGCGCCAGGTGATCGGCACCGACTCCAACGTCGACTCCGACGAGATCGCGGAGCTGCTGCGGCGCACCATCACCACCGCCTTCTCCGAGATGCTCATCGAGACCGGCGTGGGCGCGATCGACCTGCAGGCCCGTCAGCGCGAGCTCGCCGCGAAGCTGCAGGAGTACGTGCAGTCGAAGGTCAACCAGCAGTACGGGCTCGCGTGCGAGGCCATCGAACTGAACATCTCCCTGCCCGACGAGATCACGCAGGCGATGACCCGAGGCGTCGCGCGCGGCGTGGAGGAGAAGGGCTACTACGGCAACGTCGGCGACATGAACCGCTTCCAGCAGGGGCGCGCCGCCGACGCGATGCTGGGTGCCGCCACCAACGAGGGCGGCGGCGGTGCCGGCGACTTCCTCGGCGCCGGCATGGGCATGGCCATGGGGCAGCAGTTCGCCCAGAACTTCCAGAACCAGCAGGCCCCCGCTCAGGGCGCGCAGCCGGGCCCCGGTGCACAGCAGCCCGGACCGCCGCCGCTGCCCACC
The DNA here is from genome assembly GCF_900104775.1 of Tsukamurella tyrosinosolvens. Classification (NCBI taxonomy): domain Bacteria; kingdom Bacillati; phylum Actinomycetota; class Actinomycetes; order Mycobacteriales; family Tsukamurellaceae; genus Tsukamurella; species Tsukamurella tyrosinosolvens. Next base: position 3,073,699 of record NZ_FNSA01000003.1, on the reverse strand, counting down.
GCGCAGGCCTTCCACGTGGAGCAGAACGGCCAGTCGGCCGGCCCGTTCCCGGTGGAGCAGCTGCGCACCATGAACCTGACGCCACAGACCCTCGTCTGGTCGCCCGCGCTCACCGACTGGACCCCGGCCGGGCAGGTGCCCGCCCTGGCGCCGCTGTTCGGACAGACGCCGCCGCCCCTGCCGCCCCGGTCGTAACCATGACCACTCCGCCTCCGCTGCCCGGTCATCCGGGGCGGCCACCGGAGCAGTCGCAGCCGCCGGGCCCGCCCCCACCGCCGTGTCCGCGTCCCGACGCACCTGCGCCCGCTCGTCCCCACCAGCTCGTGCCCGGGGTGCCGTCGGCCAACGACCGCGAGATGCTTCAGGTCACCGAGCAGACCCGGACCTACCCGTGCGGGAACTGCGGCGACGCGCTGGTCTACGACCCCGCGATCGGGAAACTGCGCTCGCCGAGCTGCGGCAGCACCTACCCGGTGCTGCTCGACACGAGCAAGGCGCTGATCCCGCATCCGTTGGGGCCCACGATGAACGCGCTCCACGCCCGCGCAGCGTCGGCGGAGCAGGTGCGCGTCGTCGACCACGAGGTCGTGTGCCAGAACTGCGGCGGTCACACACTGTTCAGCGGCACCCTCACCGCCGTGCGGTGCCCGTACTGCAACACCCCGATCCAGCGCACCGACGTCCAGGTCGCGCCGGCGCGACTGCCCGTCGACGGGATCCTGCCGCTGCGGGTCGGCGAGGACCAGGCGCGGCAGAACATCGAATCCTGGGTCAACAGCCGCTGGTTCGCGCCCCGCGAGTTCAAGAAGTACCGCGTGCTCGGCTCGTTCACCAGCATCTACCTCTCGTACTACAGCTACGACGCCGAGGTGACCACCGACTACTCGGGCTCCCGGGGCGTGCATCGCACCCGCCGCGACCGCGACGGCAACATCGAGACCTACACCGACTGGTGGCCCGTGAGCGGGCGGGTGCACGACAGCATCCGGCAGCTCGCCGAATCGGCGAACACGGGCCTCGACGCCGACCGGGTGCGGGATCTCGAACCCTGGCCCACCGAGCAGTCGGTCACGTACACGCCGGAGTTCGTCGCGGGCCACCTGGCGCGGACGTACGACGGTGACGCGGCGCAGGTCTTCGAGGCGCAGGCACGGCCCCGGATCGAGGGCATCATCGAGCACACGGTGCGCCGCGACATCGGAGGCGACGAGCAGCGGATCAGCCGGATGAACCCGGTGTACCAGTCGATCGACTTCCTCTACCTGCTCATGCCGGTGTGGCTGCTGACGGTCACCTTCGCGAACAAGCCGTTCCAGGTCTTCGTCAACGGCGTGACCGGCGAAGTGCAAGGTCAACGGCCGTGGAGCGCGATCAAGATCGCCTTCGCGGTCACGGTCGGGTTGCTGCTCCTCGGGCTGGCGGTGTACCTGTACATGCAGGTCCGCGGCGGGTAGCCGCCGCGGCGGCGAGGAGGTACGTCATGTCGTGGATCATCGTGGTGCTGCTCGCGGTCGTCGTGCTGGCCGTGCTCGCGGCGACCGGCTTCGCGATCGCGCTGGTGCGCAACAGCCGGCGGCAGCAGCAGGCCGAAGCGGCCATGCCCTTCCCGTCCCGCGCGCCGCTGTCGTGGTCCGGCTCGCACGTCCCCGAGGCGCGCCTGCACCGCCGCATCCGTGCGGCGCTGCGCGCCTTCGAGCAGCCCGCCGGCGCGCTGTCGGCGGCGCAGCTGGATGCACAGGTGACGCTCACCGTCGCCGCGCAGGAGCTCGACGACCGGCTCGTCACGATCGCCGCACTGCCCGAGACGGAGAAGACCCCGGCGATCGAGGCGGCCACCGCGGACGTCGCCGACCTGGAGAAGCGGATCGCCGACACCGTCGTCGTGCGGCCGCAGCTCCCGCCCACGACGACCTGACGAAAGCTGTCGGGGGCGATCACTAGACTGCCGGTGTGACTTCAGCGAACTCCTCGACCAAGCCCACGATGCTGCTGATCGACGGGCACTCGATGGCGTTCCGCGCCTTCTTCGCGCTCCCGCTCGACGGTGGCCGCTTCCGCACCAAGTCGGGGCAGCCGACCAACGCGGTGTACGGCTTCACGTCGATGCTGATCAAGCTGCTCAAGGAGGAGGCGCCCGGCTACGTCGCCGCGGCCTTCGACGTCTCCCGCCAGACCTTCCGTGCCGAGATGTACCCCGAGTACAAGGCGCAGCGCAGCTCCGCCCCGGACGACTTCCGCGGTCAGGTGGACGTGGTCAAGGACGTGCTCGGCGCCATGGGCATCCCCACCATGGCGCAGGAGGGCTACGAGGCGGACGACATCATCGCCACGATGACCACGCAGGCCCAGGAGCAGGGGTTCAAGGTCCTCATCGTCACGGGTGACCGCGACGCGCTGCAGCTCGTCAACGACGACGTCACGGTCCTCTACCCGCGCAAGGGCGTCTCGGACCTCACCCGGTTCACCCCGGAGGAGGTGGAGGCGAAGTACGGCCTCACGCCGGCGCAGTACCCCGACTACGCGGCGCTCCGCGGCGACCCGTCGGACAACCTGCCCGGCATCCCCGGCGTCGGCGAGAAGACGGCCGCCAAGTGGATCCGCGAGTACGGGAACCTCGAAGGATTGGTCACCAACGTCGACAAGGTGAAGGGCAAGGTCGGGGACTCGCTGCGCGAGAACCTCGCGACCGTGCAGCTCAACCGGCAGATCACCGAGATGGTGCGCGACATGACGCTGCCCTACGTCCCGGAGGACCTGGCGCTGCAGCCGTGGAACCGCGAGGCCATCCATCAGCTCTTCGACGATCTCGAGTTCCGGGTGCTGCGCGAGCGCATTTTCACGGAGCTCGCCAGCACGGAGCCGGAGGCCGACGAGGGCTTCGAGATCTCCGGCGGGATCGTCGTGCCGGGCACCGTCGCCGAGTGGCTGGCCGAGCACGGCGCCTCCGGGGCGCGGTCCGGGCTGGGCGTGATCGGCCCGGAGGTCGTGGTCGACGGTGACGCGGAGGCCGTCGTCATCGCCGCTCCCGACGGCGAGGGCGGGTACATCGAGCTCTCCTCGCTGACCCCGCACGACGAGGCCGCGCTCGGCGCGTGGTTGGCCGATGAGGCCCAGCCCAAGGCCGCGCACGAGGCCAAGTGGGCCATGCACGCGCTGTCCAGCCGCGGGTGGACGCTCGGCGGCCTCACCTCGGACACAGCGATCGCGGCGTACCTGGTGCGCCCCGGCCAGCGCACGTTCAACCTGGACGACCTCTCGGTGCGGTACCTGCACCGCGAGCTGCGCGTCGAGGCCGCGGGCGATGATTCGCAGCTCTCGCTCCTCGACGATCCGGACGATTCGGCGGGGGAGAAGGCGCAGCAGGCCATCCTTCGGGCCCGTGCCGTCGCGGATCTGGCGGACGCGCTCGACGGTGAGCTCGACAACATCGAGTCGCGCCCGTTGCTCGCGGAGATGGAGCTGCCCCTGCTCCGCGTGCTCGACGTCATGGAGGCCACCGGCATCGCGGTCGACACCGCGCACCTCGAGTCGCTGCACAGCGAGTTCAGCGAGCGGATCCGCGCCGCCGAGGCCTCGGCCTTCGAGGAGATCGGGGAGCAGATCAACCTCGGCTCGCCGAAGCAGCTGCAGGTGATCCTGTTCGAGAAGCTGGGCCTGCCGAAGACGAAGAAGACGAAGACGGGCTACACCACCGACGCGGCGGCGCTCGAGGCGCTGTACGAGAAGGAGCCGCACCCGTTCCTGCAGCACCTGCTGGAGCACCGCGACGCGACGCGGCTCAAGGTGACGGTCGAGGGGCTGCTCAAGACCGTCGCCTCCGACGGGCGGATCCACTCCACGTTCAATCAGACGGTGGCCGCCACCGGCCGGCTCTCGTCGACCGATCCGAACCTGCAGAACATCCCCGTGCGCACCGAGGCCGGCCGGCAGATCCGCCACGCCTTCGTCGCGGGCGAGGGCTACGAGACGTTGATGACGGCGGACTACAGCCAGATCGAGATGCGGATCATGGCCCACCTGTCCGGCGACGCGGGGCTCATCGAGGCCTTCAACACCGGCGAGGACCTGCACAACTTCGTCGGCTCCAAGGCCTTCGGCGTCCCGATCGACGAGGTCACGCCCGACATGCGCCGCCGTGTCAAGGCGATGTCGTACGGCCTCGCCTACGGGCTCTCGGCCTTCGGCCTCGCCGCGCAGTTGAAGATCTCGCGCGACGAGGCGAAGGACCAGATGGAGGCGTACTTCGCCCGCTTCGGCGGTGTGCGCGACTACCTCCAGGACGTCGTCACCGAGGCGACTCGGAACGAGTACACGGAGACGATCTACGGCCGTCGCCGGTACCTGCCGGACCTCACGTCGACCAACCGGATGCGCCGCGAGGCCGCCGAGCGCATGGCGCTCAACGCGCCCATCCAGGGCAGCGCCGCCGACATCATCAAGGTCGCGATGATCCGGCTGCAGGAGAAGATCGCCGCCGCCGGCCTGCGCTCGCGGATGCTGCTGCAGGTGCACGACGAGCTCGTCCTCGAGGTGGCAGCGGGCGAGCGGGAGCAGCTCGAAGCGCTGGTCCGCGACACGATGGGCGGTGCCGCGGAGCTGTCCGTGCCGCTGGAGGTCTCCGTCGGCTACGGCCGCAGCTGGGACGATGCTGCACACTAGTCATTCGAGTGTGTGACAGTATGGATTGATGTGCGCCGATCCCTGGTGGAAGAACCGGCGCGTCAGCCGTGGCACCGTCGTCACGGGCCTCGCGCTCTGGGGCGTCTCGATGCTGCACTCGTTCCTGCGGCTGAACCTGTGGATCCTCGACCTGGTGATCGTGCCGATCGCGTGGATCTGCTTCGTGCTCGGGTTCGTCCTGGTGCTGACCGGATTCATCAGGGGAGGCGCTGCAGGCCTTCTCGGTGTCGTCATCGTTCCGGTCATGGTCGCCGTGACCGCTGTGATCGGGGCGTGGTGGTGGATCGCGCCGCAGACGTGGTTCTCGGTGCACAGGGGACTGTACGAGCAGGCACGCACCGTCGACATCGGTGACGATTACTACGGGTACCTCCCGGTCCACCTTCGGTTCCTCACCGAGCGCGGGCTCGTCTCGAAGAGCGGAAACGACGGCACGATCTTCTTCCCGCAGTGGACGGGGATCCCGGACGACGCAGGCGGCTACTTCTACAGCCCGTCGGGGAGTCCGAAGGGGCGGGACATGTACGGGATGGGCTGCACTGCTCCGGTGTCGCTGGGCGACGACTGGTGGATGTGCGGGATGCGCTCCTGGTGACGCGCGGGGCGGCTGGGCCACCGCCCCGCGGCGCCGGCGGTCAGTGGTCGGCGCGTCCCTGCACGGCGGAGGAACCGAGGTCGCTCTTGTCCAGCGGGAGTCCCTCCGCGACTGCTTCGATCCACGCGTCGGTGTCGGCCACGGCCGCCCAGTTCGAGTGGAGCAGCACCATGAGCGTCTCGTGGACCTGCTGCGCGGAGGCGCTTCCCGCGGCGTTCGACAGGTTGATCGCGCCGGTGGCGTCGGAGAGCACTTCGACCGCGAGGCCCTCGGGCTCGGCCGCCGCCGCGCTGGCCAGGACACAGTTGTTGGTCATGTAGCCCACCAGGGTCAGCGTGTCGATGGCGTTCTCGCGCAGCCATTCCGGCAGCCCCTTCGAGGTGAGGACGCTCGAGCGCTGCTTCTCGACGTGCGCGGCAACGGCGTCGCTCCGCGCGGCGACGTCCGGGTGCAGGCGCGCTCCGTCCGACCCCTCGGCGAAGACGGGGGCGTCCTCGGGCCAGACATGCGCGACGGTCACCACCGGAACGCCGGCCTTCTGCGCGGCGTCCATCGCGGCGAGGACCCGCTTGAGGGACTCGTCGCGGGGCGGGTACGCCACGGCCAGCGGGCGGTCGTCGTCGAAGTACTCGTTCTGCACGTCGATGACGATGAGGGCGCGACGGGGTGTGGTCATGGGATGTGCTCCTGTGCAGGTGGATCGGATACGCGTGAGGAACCTGACGTTCGCTCGGAATCCATACTCGCGCCGCGCCGCCGGGTAGCGTGAGTGGCAGAATTACTCATCTTCGATGGATTCAGGACAACTATCGTGCGCATCGCAGTCCACGCCTTCGACGGCATCTCGATGTTCCACCTCTCCACGCCCCTGATCGCCTTCGGCGAGGTCGGTCGCCTCGGGCTCGCCGCCGACTGGGACACCGGCATCTGGAGTGCCGACGGCGGCCCCGTCCGCGGGCTGGACGGCGTCACCATCGCGACCGCGGACCGGGCCGCGGCCCGCGCGGCCGACCTCGTCGTCTTCCCCTCCTGGCCGACCGACCTGCCCGAGCCGAGCGACGACCTCCTCCACGAGATCCGCGCCGCGCACGCCCGCGGCGCGATGATCGCCGGGCTCTGCCTGGGAGCCTTCCCCGTCGTCGCGTCGGGCGTCCTCGACGGCCGCACCGCGACCACCCACTGGGCGTCCGAGACCGAACTCGCGCAGCGGTACCCGGGAGTCACCGTGCGGGCCGAGGGCCTCTACGTCGACCACGGCGACGTCCTGACGTCGGCGGGCACCGCGTCGGCCCTGGACGCCTGCCTGCACGTGGTGCGGACGAAGCTCGGATCGACCGCCGCGACCGCACTCGCGCGATACCTCGTGATCGCGCCCCACCGCGACGGCGACCAGGCCCAGTACATCGACCGCCCCCTGCCGGTCGCGGGCGACGGGCCCATCGGCGCCGCGACCACGTGGGCGCTCGCCCACCTGGACGCCCCGCTGACGGTCGACGACCTCGCGGCGCGGGTGAGCATGAGTCCGCGGCACTTCGCGCGGCGATTCCAGGAGACCGTGGGCATGAGCCCCGCCAAATGGGTGCTGAGTCGCCGCCTGGACGAGGCGCGCAGGCTCCTGGAGAACACCGCCTGGAGCATCGACCGGGTCGCCCGGGCGAGCGGCTTCGCCAGCACGGTGACGTTCCGGCAGAACTTCGTTCGCACGTACTCGACCACCCCGACCTCGTACCGGCACCGGTTCACCGAGCAGTCCTGAGCGCGTCCGGAGCTGTGCATCCCGACTGCGAGGTGTGGCAGTCTGGATTCATGCGACGTCGCTCGGGTGAGGTGGGATCCGCGAGATCCGTCCCAGCGGTAACCGCTGGGGGCACTGCACAGTTACACCCTGCGTCCCACGCCGGCGCGTGCGCTCCGCGCACCACACGGCGCTCCGGGACCTTGTTCCAGGTCACCCGAGCGGCGTTCGCATCCCGCGCATGACAGTGGTCGAGATCGCCCGGCGCCTGCCGCGGTCGTGGCGGCACGCCGTCGCCGATCGCGTCGTCCTCCTCACGGAGGAGATGTGGACCGCCGAGACGATCGCCTCGCTCGTCCGTGGCACCGTCCCGGACGAACTGGTGGGGCCGGTCGTCGAGGCGCTCCTGTCCGGTCACCCGCAACCGCCGCTCCAGGTCGACGGGCACGTGCGGCGGCCGAGGACGGCGCCGCTCGTGGCGGCGCTCGATGCGGTGCGCATCGTCGAGACCCTGGACTCCGGCGGGCCCGTCGACGTGCCCGGTCTCGCCCTGCCCGACGTCGCGTCGATCGCGCGGATGCTGGACCTGACGGTGCCGGAGCTCGAGTGGTTCGCCGATCACGGACGGTGGCTGCGGCACGCGCGCCCGCCGCTGCGGCACTACCGAGTGGCGCGGATGGTCAAGCCGGCCGGTGGATTCCGGGTGATCGAGGCGCCCAAACCTCGGCTCGCCGAGGCGCAGCGGCGAATCCTGCGGCGCGTGCTCGACCCCGCCGGCGCGCACCCCGCGGCGCGCGGCTTCCGCCCGGGCGGATCGGTCCTCGCCTACGCCTCGCCCCATGTCGGGAGCCTCTCCGTCGTCCGGCTCGACCTCCGCGACTGCTTCTCGACGGTGGCGGTGCCCCGCGTCCGAAGCGTCTTCCGCCGGCTGGGATACCCGGCGCCGGTGGCGACCGTACTGGCCGACCTGTGCACCGTCGCGACTCCCGCCGATGAACTCCGCGGCTTGGACCCGTGGCGGGCGGCGACGCTCCGGTCGCGGCACCTACCGCAGGGCGCCCCCTCGTCGCCCGCGCTGGTGAACCTCGCGCTGCACCGCCTCGACGCACGCCTGACCGGGCTGGCCCACGCGCAGGGAGCGCGCTACACCCGGTACGGCGACGACCTCGCCTTCTCCGGCGCACGGGATCCCGCGCTGATCGCGGGCGTGGTGCCGAAGATCGTCGCGGCGGAGGGACTCTCGGTGAACCCCCGCAAGACCCGGATCATGCGGGCCGGCGCACGGCAGGAACTCGCGGGCGTCGTGGTCAACGCCCGCGCCCAGGTCCCTCGGGCCGAGTACGACGACCTGCGCGCCCTGCTGCACAATGCGGCCCGGTCCGGCGGCGAGAGCCAGAACCGCGACGGTCACCCCGACTTCCGTGCCTTCGTCTACGGCCGGATCGCTTGGGTCGCGCAGGGTAACGAGCAGCGACGCCTGCGCCTCCTCGCGATGGCCGCGCGCGTGCGGTGGTGAGTGGGCCCCTCGCGTAGCGTTGGTCGCTGTGTTCACCATCGGCTTCGACCTCGACCTCACGCTGATCGACTCGCGCCAGCGCATCCTCACGGCGGCCCAGCGCGCGTTCGCGGACCTCGGGTACACGGTGGACGACGCGCTGCTCCTGCCGCACATGGGCGTGCCCATCGACGACGTCGCGCGCGAGGTGGTGCCGGGGATCGACGCGGATCGGTTCCTCCAGCGCTACCGGTGGCACTACGACACCGACGAGACCACGCCGGTACCCGTCCTGCCGGGCGCGGAGGAGCTCCTGGCAGCCATCCGGGCGGCGGGCGGCGCATCAGTCGTGGTGTCGGCGAAGCAGCAGGCGGCCGCGGACCGGGCCGTCGCCGACGCGGGGCTCGACGTCACCGCGGTCGTCGGCGGGCACTTCGGGGAGCGGAAGGGCGAGGCGCTGCGGCGATTCGGCAACGTCCGCGCCTACCTCGGCGACCACGTGGAGGACGCGTCGGCCGCACGCGCGGCCGGGTGCGCCTTCATCGGCGTCACCACGGGTGAGTTCGACGACGCGGCCCTCCTGCGGGCCGGCGCGGTGCGCACCGTCGGGAATCTGACGCAGGTGATCGACCTGCTCCCGGAGTTCGCGCCTGCCTGATCGGCGTGTGACCTGGACATTTCCCGTCAGGTTTGATATTGCATAACCTATGGGGCAGACAATCGGGGGAGCATCGGACACCGTATATTCGATGAAGGCGCGGAAGATCGAGTGGAACACCTACGGGGACTCACTGGCCCGCCGCCTGGTGACGTTGCGGAAGTCGCGGGGGATGTCGCAGGAGCGACTCGCCGAACTGGCGGGCCTGCATCGCAATCAGATCTCGAACATCGAGCGCAACGTGAGTTCGAACGACGGGGTGTCGGACCCGCACATGTCCACGATGTACCGGCTCGCTGCGGCCCTGGACGTGCCGCCGGCGTGCCTGATGCCGGACATCGACCGCCGGGTGGCCGCCCGATCGCCGGAGCAGGCCTCGGCGAAGGCGATCGCGGCGGTCGAGGCGGCCCTGCGCTCAGCCCTCGAGGAGGGCTGAGCGCGGACGACTACTTGGCCTTCGCGGAACCGCAGGTGCGGTAGGCGTCGGCGACGGCGCGCTGCACGTTCGCCTGCTCGCCGGCCAGGCTCATGGCGCTGCCGGTGCCGCGGAACGCGAGAGCGGCCACGCGGAGCTGGCGGGTCAGCCCGTCCGACGCGGCGATGTCCGCGAACTCCTGCGGTCCGCCCGCGGCCTCCTCGAGGCGCTTGGACAGGCCCGGCGACGACCGGTCGATGGCGGCCCGCAGCTGACCCACCGTGCACGACGTACCGGGCACCGCGCGCGCGGCCGAGGCGCTCGGCTTGGGCGCGGGCTTCGGCGTCGGAGCGGCGGCGGCGAGCGGCGCGCCTGCCAGGGCGATCGCGCCGAGGACGGCGGCGGTGGCGGCGGTGCGGCGGAAGGTCATGCGGGGGTGCCTTTCGGTGGCGGCGTGCGGAGGTGGGGGATCAGTACTTGTCGCAGGTCGCGATGACCTTGGCGATCTTGGCGTCGATGTCGGCGCGGTTGGCCTTGTAGTAGGAGGCCGCGGCCGGGTTGTCCTTGGTCAGCCGGTCGATGATCTTCTGGCGATCCTCGGGCTTGGCGGTGAGCAGCTCGGTCGCCTGGTCACGGCCGCCGGGGGTGGCGTCCATGACCGCGATCGCCTCGGGGGCGATGACCTGAGTCGCGCGCTCGACCTGCGCGACGGTGCACTTGGTGCCGGGCACCTTGTCGGTGGGTGCGGCGGAGGCGGCCGCGGGAACGAAGGCGACGACGCCCGCGAAGGCTGCGACCGCGGCGGCGATGCGGATCCGGTTCATGACTGTCTCCTGTTCGGGGCGGTGACGACTGCCACGCGAGACTACCGGCTCTGCGGGGGTCGCGAAAGCTCGGCGAGGTGCAAAACCAACCCCGCGAGGGCCGACTGAAACCCGGGTAGCGGCTGCCGCTGCCGGTTGCGCCGGAGGCGCCGTCAGCCCTGTTGATCAGGTGTTTCGTCCGGCATGCGCTCGATGCGCTCCGTGTGTCGGCGGATGTGGTGAGTGCAACTCATCAGTGTGGCTTCACGCAGACGAAGATCGCCGTTCCGGGGAAGATCGCGCCGCGCAGCGGGCTCCACTGGCCCCATTCCTGGGTGAACCCCTCGGGCCATTCGGGCTCGATCACGTCCACCACCTGCAGGCCCGCGGCGACGATCTCCCGGATCCGGTCGCCGATGGTCCGGTGGTGTTCGACGTACGTCGGGACGCCGTCGTCATCGGTCTCGACGTACGGGGAGCGATCGAAGTAGGACAGCGTCGCGACGAGGCCGTCCGGTCCCGGGTCGTCGAGGAACATCCAGCGCATCGGGTGGTTGACCGAGAAGACGAACCGGCCGCCGAGGCGCAGCACGCGGTGCGCCTCTGCCATGACACGGGCGGAGTCGGCGACGAACGGGATGGCGCCGAAGGCCGAGCAGACCACGTCGGCGGCACCGTCGGCGATGGGAAGGTTCTCCGCCCCGGCCTGTGCGAGGAGTGGATTGTCCCCGTGGACGTGGGGGAGTCCGCGGCGGAGCATTCCGGCGGAGATGTCGATCCCGACGACGGTCGCGCCGCGTCCGGCGAGCCAGCGGGCGCAGGGGGCGCTGCCGCACCCGATCTCCACGGCGACGGTTCCGGGCCCGACGGTGCCGAGCAGCTCGACGTCCGACTCCCGCAGGCCCTCCGGGCACCACACGAACTCGCCGTCGGCGGTGTCCACGCCGAGGAAGGCAGCGTGCTCGGCGTGGTAGGCCTCGGCGTCCGAGTCCCACCAGGACCGGTTCGCGGCTTCGGAGCCCGCGCTGTCGCGGCGCATGTCCGGTTTGGGGCGATGGGACACGGGAGTGAACCTCTCGACGGCGGGTGCGGAGAGGGCGGTTTGCCCAGGTTGTACGCGGTGGAGTAGCCTGGTCCACGCGTGTGCCCATGCGTGCGCGATCTCGACCCAAACTACTAGCACCCTGTCCGGAGCAACTTACCCAATGCCCACCACCACCGTTACGTCCCCGCAGGTCGCCGTCAACGACATCGGCACCGCGGAGGATTTCCTCGCAGCGATCGACGCCACGATCAAGTACTTCAACGATGGCGACATCGTCGAGGGCACCATCGTCAAGGTCGACCGTGACGAGGTCCTGCTCGACATCGGTTACAAGACCGAGGGCGTCATCCCCTCCCGCGAGCTGAGCATCAAGCACGACGTCGACCCGTCCGAGGTCGTCAACGTCGGCGATGCCGTCGAGGCCCTCGTCCTCACCAAGGAGGACAAGGAAGGCCGCCTGATCCTGTCCAAGAAGCGCGCGCAGTACGAGCGCGCCTGGGGCACGATCGAGGAGCTCAAGGAGAAGGACGAGGCCGTCAAGGGCACCGTCATCGAGGTGGTCAAGGGTGGTCTCATCCTGGACATCGGCCTCCGCGGCTTCCTCCCGGCCTCGCTGGTCGAGATGCGTCGCGTGCGCGACCTCCAGCCGTACATCGGCAAGGAGATCGAGGCGAAGATCATCGAGCTCGACAAGAACCGCAACAACGTGGTCCTGTCGCGCCGTGCGTGGCTCGAGCAGACCCAGTCCGAGGTCCGCAGCGAGTTCCTGCACCAGCTCCAGAAGGGCCAGGTCCGCAAGGGCGTCGTGTCCTCCATCGTCAACTTCGGTGCCTTCGTGGACCTGGGCGGCGTCGACGGCCTCGTGCACGTCTCCGAGCTGTCCTGGAAGCACATCGATCACCCGTCCGAGGTGGTCACCGTGGGCGACGAGGTCACCGTCGAGGTCCTCGACGTCGACCTGGACCGCGAGCGCGTCTCGCTGTCGCTCAAGGCGACCCAGGAGGATCCGTGGCGCCAGTTCGCCCGGACCCACGCCATCGGCCAGATCGTGCCCGGCAAGGTCACCAAGCTCGTCCCGTTCGGCGCGTTCGTCCGCGTCGAGGAGGGCATCGAGGGCCTCGTCCACATCTCGGAGCTGGCCGAGCGCCACGTCGAGGTCCCGGACCAGGTCGTCTCGGTCGGCGACGACGCCATGGTGCGCGTCATCGACATCGACCTCGAGCGTCGTCGCATCTCGCTGAGCCTCAAGCAGGCCAACGAGGACTACACCGAGGAGTTCGACCCGTCGAAGTACGGCATGGCCGACAGCTACGACGAGAACGGCGAGTACATCTTCCCCGAGGGCTTCGATCCCGAGACCAACGAGTGGCTCGAGGGCTTCGAGAAGCAGCGCGAGGAGTGGGAGGGTCGCTACGCCGAGGCGGAGCGTCGCCACAAGATGCACACCGCGCAGATGGAGAAGTTCGCGGCCGACGAGGCCGCCGAGGCCGCTGCCGGCGGTCCGGCCGCGGGTGGCGCGAACTACTCGAGCGAGTCGGCGTCCGCCGATCGTGGCGGCAACGAGGCCCCGCAGAGCACCGGCGGTTCGCTGGCCAGCGACGCGCAGCTCGCCGCTCTCCGCGAGAAGCTGTCGGGCAACGCCTGATCCGCTTCACCGCACCGACGAGAACGCCCCGCATCCTTCGCAGGATGCGGGGCGTTCCCCGTTTCCGGGGCTCCTAGTTGAGGCGCTCGCCCGTGTCCGGGTGGAACAGGTGCACTGCGGGCTCCACCTGCGCGAGCCGCACGCCGTCGCCGATCCGGGCCGCGGTGCGTCGCGGGCACCGCGCCACGAGCGTGACCGGGGCGCCGTCGACGCCGGACACGTCGGGGTCCTCCACGCGGGCGTAGACGAAGGTGTCGCTGCCGAGGTCCTCGAGGATCGCGACGGACCCGGCCACGCCGCTGTCGGGTCCGGCGAGACCGAGGCTCTCGGGCCGGATACCGACGGTGACGCGGTCCAGTCCGGAGGTCCGGACGGCCGCCTGCGCCTCCGCGTCCAGGTCGACGGTGCCGCCCGCCACCCTGATCGCCCCGTCGCGGACGGGCGCCGTGAAGAGGTTCATCGCCGGCGAGCCGATGAAGCCGGCCACGAAGGCGTTCCTGGGGCGGTCGTAGAGCTCGGCCGGCGTCGCGAACTGCTGCAGCACTCCGAACTTGAGCACCGCGACCCGGTCGCCCATCGTCATCGCCTCGACCTGGTCGTGCGTGACGTACACCGTGGTCGTTCCCAGGCGCCGCTGCAATGCGGCGATCTGCGTGCGGGTCTGCACCCGTAGCTTGGCGTCGAGGTTCGACAGCGGCTCGTCCATGCAGAAGACCTGCGGCTCGCGGACGATCGCACGGCCCATGGCCACGCGCTGCCGCTGACCGCCGGAGAGGCGCGCCGGCTTGCGGTCGAGGTAATCGGTGAGGTCGAGCAGCTTCGCCGCCTCGGCGACCTTCTGCTTGCGCTCGTCGAGCGGGACGCCGCGCATCTTCAGCGCGAAGCCCATGTTCTCGCCGACCGTCTTGTTCGGGTACAGCGCGTAGTTCTGGAAGACCATTGCGATGTCGCGGTCCTTGGGCGCGACGCCCACCATGCTGCGGCCCCCGATGGAGATGGCGCCGGAGTCGATCTCCTCCAGGCCGGCGAGCATGCGCAGCGCGGTCGACTTGCCGGAGCCGGACGGCCCGACCAGCACGACGAACTCGCCGTCGGCGATGTCGAGGTCGAGGGAGTCGACGGCGAGGGTCTCGGCGCCGGGGTAGACGCAGCACGCCTTGTCGTACGTGATGGAAGCCATGGTTCCTCCTGGGGCTTATGAGGGTCGAAGTGGGTGCGGCTACTTGATGGCGCCGAAGGACAGGCCGCGGACCAGCTTGTTCTGGGCGATCCACCCGCAGATGACCACGGGGAGGGCGGCCAGCACGGAGGCGGCGGAGAGCTTGGCCCAGAACAGGCCCTGCCCGGACATGAATCCGGTGAGGGCCACCGGCATGGTCTGGGCGTTGACCGCGGTGAGGTTCACCGCGAAGAAGAACTCGTTCCACGAGAAGATCACGCAGATCAGGGCGGTGGCGGCGATGCCGGGGGAGATGATCGGGAGGATCACCTCGCGCACCGAGGTCCACAGGCCGGCGCCGTCCATCCCGGCGGCCTCGAGCAGTTCGCTCGGTACCTCGAGGAAGAAGGACCGCATCATCCACACGGCGATGGGCAGGTTCATCGCGGTGTAGAGGATGACCAGCGTCCAGATGTTGTCGAGCATCCCGATCCGGCCGACGATGACGTACAGAGGGATGATCGCCGCCACGATCGGCAGCATCTTGGTGCTGATGAAGAAGAACAGCGCGTCCTGCGTCTTGCGGACCGGCCGCAGTGACAGGGCGAACGCCGCGGGCACGCCGAGCACCAGTACGAGGGTCGTCGAGATGACCGTCGCGAAGACCGAGTTGAGCAGCGGGACGCCGATGCCGGAGTCGAAGACGGCCTTGAACTGGTCCAGGGTGGGCATGAAGAACACGGTGGGCGGACGCGTCGCCGCGTCGCTCTCCTGCTTGAACGCGGTCAGCACCATCCACAGCACGGGGAAGAAGAAGCCGATGGCGATGATCCAGGTGAGCGCGGTCAGCGCGCCACCCTTGGGGTCCCGCCGACGGCGGGGAACGATGGTCGTGGACATCAGGCTGCTTCCTCTCCGGCGCCGAAGCTCTTGAAGATCAGGCGGATCGCGAGCGTCGAGACGACGATCGTGCCGATCACGGTGACGACGCCCATGGCCGCGGCCTGGCCGATGTCGAAGCCGAGGAAGGCACGCTGATAGATGTAGAACGGCAGGTTGGAGCTGGCGACGCCCGGCCCGCCCGAGGTCATCATGTAGACCGCGTCGAAGGTGTTGACCAGGTAGATCGCGCCCAGGACCGCGCCGAGTTCGATGAAGCGCCGCAGGTGCGGCAGTGTCAGCTCGCGGAACAGGCGCACGCTGGTGGCACCGTCGACCCGCGCGGCCTCCTGCACGTCCCGGGGCATCGACTGCAGGCCCGCGAGGATGAGCAACATCATGAACGGGGTCCACTGCCAGACGAGTTCGGCGACGACGGAGGCGAGCGGGTACTCGCTGAGCCAGTCGACGTGGATGCCGAGCGGACTGAGCACCCACGCGAGCAGGCCGTTGGTGGGGGAGAGCAGGCTCGTCTTCCACAGCAGCGCGGCGGCGACGGGGGTGACCAGGAACGGGGTGATGAGCAGCGTGCGAACGACGCCGCGGCCCAGGAACTTCCGATCCAGCAGGAGCGCCAGGATCAGGCCGAGGATCACCGACAGAACGACGGTGCCGACGATGAGCAGCACGGTGTTGAGCGTGACCGTCCAGAACTGGGTGTCCCGGAAGACCTCGACGTAGTTGTTGAGCCAGTTGAACTTCCGCGATCCGGGCCGCACGAGGTTCCACGACTGGGTGGAGTAGTAGAGCGTCACCAGGAACGGGATCTGGGTGACGATCACCATGAAGATCAGCGCGGGCAGCAGCGGCCCGCGCCGGCGCCACGCCTCCGCGCGGGTGATCCGGTCGCGCTTGGAGCGCAGGGTCGTCGCCGGCCGCGCTGCGGTCGGCGTGCTGGTGGTGGTCATCGTGCTGCTCCCGTCCGGTCCTGGCTGTCGCGATAGCTCTTCCCGACGACTTCGGCGTACTTCTGCGACTGGGCCAGGGCGTCGTCGACGGAGATCTGTCCCGCGATCGCGGCGCTGATCTGCTGGCTGACCCGGGTGCCGAGGTCCTGGAACTCGGGGATGGCGAGGAACTGGATGCCGGTGTAGGGCACGGGGTCCAGCGTCGGCCGCGACTGGTCGGCGGCCAGCATCGAGTCGAGGGTCTGCTTGGCGAACGTCGAGGACAACTCCTTGTAGGCGGGCAACTCGTACGTCGAGAGGCGGCTGCCCGGAGGGACCCGGCTCGGCCCCAGCTTGTCGGCGACGCCCGCGATGTACTGCTTGCTCGTCATCCAGGAGACGAACTTCCACGCGTCGCCGGCCCGCGTGCTCTTCGCCGGGATGCCGAGCGACCAGGTGTAGAGCCAGCCGTTGCCGGACTTGGCCATCTTCGGCGCGGGGAGGTACCCGACCTGCCCGGCGATCTTCGAGGTCTCGGGGCTCTCCAGCGAGGAGACGGCCGCCGTGGAGTCGTACCACATGGCGGCCTGGCCCTGCGCCAACAGGTTTCCGCATTCCTGGAAACCGGTGGAAGCGGCGCCGGCCTCACCGTAGTTCCGGACGGTGTCGACGTAGAACGTCACCGCGTCGCGCATCTGCGGCGAATCGAACTGCGGGTTCCACTGCTCGTCGAACCAGCGGCCGCCGTAGGCGTTGATCACCGTGTTCAGCGGTGCGAGCACCTCGCCCCAGCCGGGCTTGCCGCGCAGGCAGATCCCCGCCACGTCGCGCGAGTGCAGCTTGCGCGCCGCGTCGGCGACCTCGGGCCAGGTGGGTTCGGCCGGCAGCGTGATGCCCGCCTGCGCGAACATCTGCTTGTTGTACATGAGGAACGAGGACTCGCCGTAGAAGGGGACGGAGTACATCCGGTTCTGGTACGAGAGTGCTTCGCGCAGGGTGGGGATGAAGTCGCCCGGGTCGTACGACGGGTCGCGGTCCATCAGCGTGGACAGGTCGGTGAGCCAGCCGTTCTGCGCCCACATCCGGGTCTCGTAGTTACTGATCATCACCACGTCGAACTCGCCGCCGCCGGTGGAGACCGAGGCGGTGATCTTGGCTCGCGCCTCGTTCTCCGAGAGCGTGATGAACTTGAGCTTCACGCCGGGGTTGGCGCGTTCGAACTCGGGGGCAAGGCCCACCGCGTCCGTCATCTGCGAGTTCGACACCATGGCGACGGTGACGGCGGAATCGCCCCCATCGGTGAAGACACCCGCTCCGGAGCAGCCTGCGAGCAGTGCCGTCACGGCGGCGAGGCCACCGGCGGCCGCGGCGCGGCGTCGTGCGGATCTGCGGATCACGGTCATCCCTTCTGTTCGGCGAGCAGCCACTGCGCGGTGGGGCGGTCCGTGACCAGGGCGGTCGCGAAGCCGCCCCGCAGGGCGCCCAGGATCGATTCCCGGCGGTGCTCGCCGCCGGAGGTGAGAATCGCTGTGGGGCAGCGCCGGATGTCCTCCAGCGGTACCGAGACGGTGCGCTCGACGAGCGACGACGCGACGGGCGCACCGTCGAGCCCGTAGAAGCGCCCGCCGATCTCGCCGACGGCCCCGAGCTCCTGCAGTTCGCCGAGGACCTCGGTGTCGATGTACGCGCCCTCGAAGAGCGTGGTCGAGGTGGAGACGGAGCCGACGCCGAAGAGCATCACCTCCGCGGAACGCGCGGCCGCCAGCGCCTGGGAGACGATGGAGTCGCGCTCCAGGGCCCGCACCGTGTCGGGATCGGCGAACAGTGGCGCCACGAGGCGGACCGGGCGGGCGCCGAGGCGCTCGGAGAAGCGGCCGAGGGCGTGGTCGACACCGGTGTGGTACTCGACGGAGGTCATCGAGCCGTCCATCTGCACCACCCGGGCGCAGGCGGCACCGCCGCTCAGCGCGTCCGCGACCGCCACCTGCTCGGGTCCCCAGGTGAAGCCGAAGGTGTCCGTCGGCTGGAGGCGGCGGGCGAGCAGGGAGGCACCGGCGCGGCCCAGGGCGGCGTCGCCCGAGGGCGTCCCGTCGGCGTCCTCGGCGATGATCAGCGCCTCGGTGAGACCGAAGGCGGCCTCCAGGTCGCGCTCGAGATCGGGGTGGATGGAGTCCGCGAGGTGCGCGGGGGCCGCGACGGTGACGGTGACCAGTCCCTGCGCACGGGCCCGGGCGACGAGGCGTCCGGCCGTGGGCCGCGAGACCCCCAGCCGCTCCGCGATCTGCGCCTGGGTGAGGCCCTCGAGGTGGTACATGGTGGCCGCGCGCACCAGCAGGCGCAGATCGTGGCCGGGTTCCCCGGGAGTGCGCTGCGGTGATGTCACGCGATGCTCCGTCGATAGCGTGAGCAAATGCTCACTAGCGGTGATTCTGCTCACTACGCTAACATCGGTGGTGTGACCCAGGCAACAGTTTCGAAGGAAATGCGCGCCAGCGTGCTGCACCCCGGGGGACGGATGGCCGTCGAATCGAGGCCCGTCCCGGCACCCGACCCCGGCGACGTGCTGGTCGAGGTCGCGGCCGTCGGCGTGTGCGGCTCCGATACCCACTACCTGCGCCACGGACGGATCGGCGAGTTCGTGGTGACCGACCCGATCGTGCTCGGGCACGAGGCGTCCGGGCGGATCGTGGCGGTCGGCGAGGGCGTCCCCGCCGAGCGGATCGGGGAGCGCGTCTCCATCGAGCCGCAGCGCCCCGACCCGCACAGCCCGGAGACGCTCCGCGGCGAGTACAACCTCTGCCCGGCCATGCGGTTCTACGCCACCCCGCCGGTCGACGGAGCGCTGGCCGAATACGTGACCATCGGATCGGCGTTCGCGCATGCGGTCCCGGACTCGGTGTCCGACGAGGCGGCGGCGCTGTTCGAGCCGCTCTCCGTGGGGATCGCCGCCATGCGGAAGGCCGCCGTCGGCCTCGGAGGCTCGGTGCTCATCGCCGGCGCGGGGCCGATCGGCCTGCTCTGCGCGCAGGTCGCGCGAGCCTCGGGGCTCACGCGGATCGTGGTGACCGACCCCGATCCCGTGCGGCGCACGGCGGCGGAGCGATTCGGCGCCACGCGCACCGCCGCCCCGGGGGTGGACGCGCCCGCCGTGGGGGACGGGTTCGACGCCTTCGTCGACGCGTCCGGCGCGACGCCCGCGATCCGCGCGGGCATCCCCGCCGTCCGCCCGGGCGGACGGATCGTGCTGGTCGGCATGGGCGCCGACGATCTGGAGCTCCCCGTCTCGCTGATCCAGGCGAGGGAGCTCGTGCTCACCGGCGTGTTCCGCTACGCGAACACCTGGCCGACGGCCATCGCGCTCGCGGCCGACGGCCGTGTCGACCTCGACGGCATGGTCACCGGGCGCTTCCCGCTCGACCGCGCCGAGGACGCGCTCAACGCCGACCGCGCACCGGGCAGTATCAAGGCCGTCGTCCATCCCGGCCGCGCCGGCACCGAACCGCACATCGAGGAGCTGTGATGACCGCACCGATCGACCTGACCCCGGCCGCCCTGCCCGCGATCGCGGGCGCGTCCGTGCCCGCCTACGACCGCGCCGCAGTGCGCCCCGGCATCGTCCATTTCGGCGTCGGCGGCTTCCACCGCGCACACCAGGCCGTCTACGTCGAGCGGCTGCTCAGCGCCGGTCCCGATGCCGCGGGCTGGGGCATCTGCGGCGTCGGGCTGCGGCCCGCCGACGCCGCGATGCGCGACGCGCTCGTGCCGCAGGGCGGGCTCTACACGCTCACCCTCAAGCATCCCGACGGTGCCGTGGAGACCTCCGTCGTCGGGGCGATCGTCGACTACCTGTACGCCCCCGACGATCCCGAGGCGGTGATCGACAGGCTCGCGGCGCCCGAGACCCGCATCGTCTCCCTCACGATCACCGAGGGCGGCTACAACTTCTCCGCGACCACCGGTGACTTCGACGCCGACGACCCCGGCGTGCGGCACGATCTGGAGCCGGGCGCAGCGCCGCACACCGTCTTCGGCTACGTCATCGAGGCGCTGCGCCGCCGGCGCGACCGCGGCGTCCCGGCCTTCACCGTCATGTCGTGCGACAACATCGAGGGCAACGGCCACGTCGCGCAGCGCACCTTCACGGCGTTCGCCCGCTTGTCCGACCCCGCACTCGCGGACTGGATCGCCGAGCACGTCCGCTTCCCCAATTCGATGGTGGACCGGATCACGCCCGCGACGCCCTCGGGGCTGCGGGCCGAGGTCTCCGCGCGGACGGGCATCGACGACCGTTGGCCGGTCGTCGCGGAGCCCTATACGCAATGGGTGCTCGAGGACGCCTTCGGCGCGGGCCGCCCGCGGTTCGAGGACGCCGGCGTGCAGGTGGTCGACGACGTCGCGCCCTACGAGCTCATGAAGCTGCGCCTGCTCAACGCCGGACACCAGGCGCTGGGGCACTTCGCCCGCCTGCTGGGCTACGAGTACGTCCACGACGCCGCGGCCGACCCGGATGTGCGGGAACTGCTCCGCCGGTACATGCAGGAGGAGGCGCGGCCCACGCTGCGCCCCGTCCCCGGCATCGATCTCGACGACTACATCGACACCCTGCTCGACCGGTTCTCCAATCCCGCCATCGCGGACACGGTGGCGCGGCTGTGCCAGGACGCCTCCGACCGCATCCCGAAATGGCTCGTGCCCGTGATCGTCTCGCGCCTCGACGCCGGCGCCGCGGCGCCGCTCGCGGCCGCCGTCGTCGCCGCGTGGACCCGGGGCTGCGAGGGCTTCGACGATGCCGGCGCCCCGATCGTGCAGGGCGACCGCGAGGCGGACGCGCTCGCGCGGCGCGCCGTCGACTCGCGTACGGAGCCATTGGCCTTCGTCGCGGTGCCGGACCTCTTCGGTGATCTCGCGGATCGTCCGGGGTTCACCGACCCCTACCTCGCCGCGCTGACCGCGTTGCGTGAGAGCGGCGCCCGCGCCGTCCTGCGGGAACTCCTCGCGCGCTGAGCCGGTCGGGCGCTCAGGGCCGGTCGAGCACCAGCGCGGCCGCCTCGAGGTAGCGCGCGTAGACCTCCGGGGTGGGGGCGGCCGCCCGGGACTCGGCGACCGGCCGCGCCCACTCCGGCGCCGGGCCGTCGCCCCGCAGGGCCCACGCCGCCTGCCGCGCGGCGCCGCGGGCGACGTACTCGCCGTCCGCGGGGAAGTCCACAGCGCGGCCGAAGATCGCGGGCGCGATGTCGCGTACCGCGCCGGAACGGCCGCCGCCACCCACCACCAGGATCCGCTCCACCGCCGTGCCCTGCTCGGCGATCGCGTCCAGGCAGAACTGCAGCGAGCAGAGCAGGCCCTCGACGGCCGCGCGCGCGATGTTCTCGCGGGTGAGGTTCGTGCCGGTCACGCCCTGCAGGGAGCCGGTGGCGTTCGGCAGGTTGGGCGAGCGCTCCCCGGCGAAGAACGGGACCAGGACCAGGCCCTCCGCGCCGGCCGGGGCGGCCAGCGCCAGCCGCGCGAACTCCGCGAGGTCGGCCCCCAGCATCCGTGCGGTCGCCGCGAGGACCGGGGCGCCGTTGAGGGTGCAGACCAGCGGCAGCTGGTGCCCCGTCGCATCGGCGAAGCCCGCGACGACGCCGGACGGATCCCGCGGCGCCGTCGCCGTGACCGCGCTGACCACCCCCGACGTCCCGAGGGAGACGATGCAGTCCCCGGGCCGGGCGTCGAGCCCGAGTGCGGCACCGGCGTTGTCGCCCGCGCCGGCGCCGAGCGGCGTGCCGCGGCGGAGCGGGCCGTCGTCCACGGTCACCGGCGTCGACTCCGCGGGGCCGAGTACGCGGGGGAGGGCGGGCCTGCGCCCGCGCAGTGCGAGTTCGAGGAGGTCCGTGCGGTACTCGCCGGTCGCGGCGCTGAAGTAGCCGGTGCCGGAGGCGTCCGAGCGATCCGTCGCGAGGGTGTCGAGCCCGCCCCCGCCGAGCCGCCACGTCAGCCAGTCGTGCGGGAGGCAGACCGCGGCCGCCGCGTCGGCGTGCGCGGGTTCCGCGTCGGCGAGCCAGCGCAGCTTCGCGGCGGTGACGGCGGCGACCGGGACGACGCCCACCGCGTCGGCCCACCGGTCCGGTCCGCCGAGGTCCGCGATGAGCTGCTCCGCGGCGGCGGCCGACCGGGTGTCGTTCCACAGCAGGGCGTCCCGCACCACGGAGCCGGTGCGGTCCAGGCACACCATGCCGTGCTGCTGCGCCCCCACGGAGGCGGCGGCCACGTCGTCGAGGCCGCCGGCGGCCCGCGCCGCCGCGGCGAACGCGTCGAGCCATGCGGCCGGCGCGACCTCCGTCCCCGGCGGGTGCGGAGCGGAGCCGGACCGCACGACCTCACCCGAATCCGCGTCGCACACCACGACCTTGCACGACTGGGTGGACGAATCGATTCCGGCGACGAGGGGCATGGCCGCGATCCTCCCAGACCGGCGGGCGGTCCATGCACGTATCGCCATGGTGATCTTTGACAATGATTTTCATCAACGATTACACCTGTCGTCATGCCCAAGCACCTGCACCTCGCCGCGCCCCTCCTTGCCGCCGCCCTGTTGGCCGCCGGATGCGGCTCCTCCCAGCCGGATCCGGCACCGTCGTCGACGACCGCCTCCGGTTCCGACGCCGACGCTCCGGGCGGCGCGACGGAACAGCGCCGCGCGGCGCCGCGCCTCGCGGTGACCTACGAGGGCGGCGTACAGATCCTCGACGCCGGCACTCTCGAGCGCGTCGCGGACTTCCCGGGGCAGGGGTACCTGCGGGTGAACCCCGCCGGCGACGGCCGGCACGCCTTCCTCTCGGAGGGCGACGGCTTCCGCCTCCTCGACCTCGGTTCCTGGTCCGTGCCCCACGGCGATCACCAGCACTTCTACACCGCGGCGCCCCGGCGCACCGACATCACGATCCAGGCGCCCGAGCCCGGCCACGTGGTCCGCCACGACGGCCGCACGGTGCTCTTCTCCGACGGCACCGGTGCCGTCACGTCGATCGCCTCGGACAAGGTCGGCGACCCGAACGCGCCCCGCGCGACCTACACCGCGCCGAAGCCGCACCACGGCGTCGCCGTCGAGCGGGCGGACGGGTCGATGCTCATCACCCTCGGCGACGAGAAGACCCGCACCGGCGTCGCGATCCTCGACAAGGACCGGAAGGAAATCGCCCGCAACGAGCAGTGCCCCGGTGTGCACGGCGAGGGTGCCGCCGAGGGCGGCGCGGTGCTCTTCGGCTGCGAGGACGGTGTGCTCATCGTGCGCGGCAACGACATCGTCAAGACCGCGGCCCCCACGCCCGGCTACGCGCGCACCGGCAACGTCGCCGCCACCGAGGCGCACGCCGTCGTCCTCGGCGACTACAAGGTGGACAAGGCCGCGAAGCCCGAGCGGCCCACCCGGGTCAGCCTCATCGACACCCGCACCGGCGCGGTCAAGCTCGTCGACCTGCCCGCCTCCTACAGCTTCCGCTCACTGGCGCGGGGGCAGTTCGGTGAGGCGCTGGTGCTCGGCACCGACGGCGTGCTCCGCGTCCTCGACCCGAACACCGGCACCACGATCCGCGAGGTGAAGGTCACGGCGCCGTGGACCGAGGACGCGAACTGGCAGGAGCCGCGCCCCGCGGTGTTCACGATGGGATCCACCGCCTACGTCACCGATCCCACGGCCAAGTCCATCGTCGCGATCGACGTCCCCACCGGCAAGGAACTGCGGCGCGGGTCGCTCGAGCACACCCCCGACGAGGTGTCGGGCGTCACCGGGGTCGGCACCACTCACTAGTCTGGGGGCATGTTGCGGATCGGGCTCACGGGCGGCATCGGCGCGGGCAAGTCGACGGTGGCGAAGGAACTCGCCGCCCTCGGCGCCGCGATCGTGGACGGCGACAAGATCGCCCGCGAGGTGGTGGAGCCCGGGACGCCGGGGCTCGCCGCCCTCGTCGAGGCGTTCGGCGAGGGCATCCTCGCCGACGACGGCAGCCTCAACCGGCCCGCCCTCGCGGCGATCGCCTTCTCCGACGACGAGTCCCGGGCGAAGCTCAACGCGATCACGCACCCGCTCGTCGGCGCCCGATCGGCGGAGCTGATCGAGGCGGCCGGGCCGGACGCCGTGATCGTGCAGGACATCCCGCTCCTCGTGGAGAACAAGGTGGCGCCGATGTTCCACCTCGTGATCATCGTGTGGGTGGACGCGGAGGAGCGGGTCCGCCGGCTCGTCGGCTCGCGCGGCATGGCCGAGGACGACGCCCGCGCCCGCATCGCCGCCCAGGCCACCGACGAACAGCGGCGCGCCGTCGCCGACGTCTGGCTCGAGAACACGGGCACGGAGGACGCGACGCGCGCCGCCGTCCGCGCGCTGTGGGCGGACCGCATCGCGCCGTTCGCCGCGAACGTCGCCGCGCACCGCCCGGCCGACGGCGCCCCGCTCGTGGCCGACGCCGCCTACGACGAACGGCTCGTCGGGCGGCTGTGGGTCACCCTCGGCGCCGACGCCTCCTCGGTCACGGCCGACGGTGCCGAGGCCGCCGTCGTGCTCGCCGACGGCGTTACGGTCGACGCGGTCGCGGACAGGCTCGCGGACGCGGGCTTCGCGCCCACCGAGCCCGGCGAGTTCGCGAGCTCCGACCCGGGGCGCGCGGCGACGGTGCGGGTCGAGCGTCAGGCCGGGGCGGACACCGCGTAGTAGTCCCGCACGCGCAGCGCGGCCAGCGGCGTCCACCGCGGGGCCGGCCGGTCGTCGTCCGCCTCGTCCGGGGGAGTCGACGCGCCATAGGTCTGGATCGTCAACGCGGTCACGGGTTCGTGGTCGACGAGCGTCGCCAGCGCGTACGCCGCGGCGAGGACGTGGACGCACATCGTGCTGCGCGCGGTGCAGGAGCAGTCGGCGTCGTCCAGGACCGGTGCGGGGCGCAGCCCACGGGCGATCAGCGCCGCGTGGACCGCGTCGTCGGGCTCGGTGCGCGACCCCAGTTCCTCGCGGAGCGCCGACGCGACCGCCGGCGCCATCGGGGCGAATTCGAGATGCGCCACGGAGGCACTCGCACCGCTGTGCACGAGCGCGGTGACCCGGCCGCCGTCGAACTGCAGGGTGACGCCGCCGTTGCGGGCGAGCATCCGGGCCCGCGGCGCGTGCGTGTTCGGGGTGCTCGCCGAGATCGGCTCCGCGATGCGGACGAGGTCGGCGCCCCAGGTGGTGAAACCGAAGGGGTTCGTGGCCATGTCAGTTCTCCCGGTTCCGGCGCAGGACGTCCATCAGGCGCTCGTCGTCGAGCGCGGCCAGCTCGGTCACGATCGATCCGTCGTCGGCGTGGACCCCGAGAAGCGCCTTGCGACGGTGCATCTCGTCGATGTGCTCCTCGATGGTGGTCGCGGTCGTCAGCGTGGTGACGGTGACCGGCCGGTCCTGGCCGATGCGGTGCGCCCGGTCGGTGGCCTGTGCCTCCACCGCGGGGTTCCACCAGCGGTCGTAGTGCAGCACTTCGCTCGCTCGGGTGAGGGTGAGTCCCGTGCCGCCGGCCTTGAGGCTCATCACGAGGATCCCCGGGCCCGTGCCCGCCTGGAAGGCGTCGGCGATAGCGGACCGCTCGGCGACCGGCATCCCGCCGTGGAAGAACGGGACGGGCTCGTCGACCAGCGCGGAGGCGGCCGCGGCCAGCATCTCGCCCGTCTCGCGGTACTGCGTGAACACGAGGGTCGGACGGTGCGCCGCGACGTTCGCCTCGAGGATCTCCATCGCCACGTCGAGCTTGCCGGACCTGCCCCGTTCCGGCGACGGTGCGGCACCGTCGATCAGGCCGGGGTGGTTGCAGATCTGCTTGAGCCCGGTGAGCACCGCGAGCAGGCGGCCGTGCCGCTCCAGCCCGCTGCCGAAGCCGTCGTCCGCGGCGCGGGCGAGGCAGGCGTCGTAGCGGCGTGCCTGCTCATCGCTGAGGTCGCACAGCACCGGGTTGTCGATCTTCGGCGGGAGCGCCCCGGCGGCGCGGTCCTTGGTGCGCGCCAGCATCACCGGCGCGACAGCGGCCCGCAGGCGCCGCAGGGCACCGTCGTCCCCGGACTCCACGGCGCGGGTGAACCGGCGACGGAACACCGCCTTGACCGGAAACATCCGCGGGGCGACGACCCGCAGGATCGCCCACAGGTCGTCGAGTGAGTTCTCGATCGGGGTACCGGTGAGGGCGATGCGATTGGCGGCCTCGAGTTCCCGTGCGGCGCGCGAGACCTGGGTCCGAGGGTTCTTCAGGGTGTGCGCCTCGTCGAAGACGACGGCCGTCCAGCGCGTCGCCGCGAGGTCCGCCGCGGAGAGGCGGAGCCGGGCGTACGAGACGACGGTGACCTCGTCGAGGAGTGCCGGCGCGAACCGCGCGATCTCCCGCCGCCAGTTGGTGGCGAGGCTCGTGGGGCAGACCACGAGGAACGGGCCCTGCCCGAGCCGCGTGAGCGCCGCGATCGCCTGCAGGGTCTTGCCGAGACCCATCTCGTCGGCGAGCAGTGCGCCGCCGTGGTCGTGCAGTGTCCGGAGCAGCCACGCGACGCCGGCGGCCTGGTAGGGCCGCGGTTTCGCGTCGAGGGTGCCGTCGAGGGACGCCGCCGTCGCGGCGGTGTCGGCGAAGGCGGTGGTCGCGTAGGTGGCGGAGGTGACGGCCGTGCCCGTCGGGTCCGGCTCGGCGTGGGCCGCGATCGGCAGCGGCGCCTCCTCGCCCCGGCCCCGCGCCGTCCAGGCGGCGAGCGAGGCCGAGGGGCGGGCGCCGCCGGGCAGCGCCGTGACGTCGACGACGTCGCAGCGCACGTCCGCGACGGCGAGGGCACCGTCGACCGGGACGACGAGCGGGAGCACCGTCGCGCGGGCGGGGTCGTCGAGCCGGTTGGAGGACCAGAGGGCGAACTGATGGAGGTCGGGGAGATACGTGGCTTCGAGGCTCAGGGCGCGTCCTTCGCGGGAGTCGAATAGAGTACGTTGTACGGAGTACTCGAACAGTGTACACAGTACGGAGAAAGATGTCGATGAATCCCGAGGATGAGGGCCGCGAGCTGGTCAGGCTGCTGTGGCGGTCGGAGGCGGGGGAGCAGGCCCGGGGGCGCAAGGGGCCCAAGCAGCGGCTCACGGTCGACGAGGTGGTCGCGTCCGCGATCGAGCTCGCCGACGCGGAGGGACTTCCTGCGGTCACCATGCGGGCGCTCGCCGGGCGCCTGGGCGTCGGGCCGATGAGCGTGTACACGTACGTGCCGACCCGCGACGTTCTGGTGGCGCTGATGGTCGACGCGGTCGCGGCGGCGCAGCCCCTCGTCGAGCCTCTGGACACTCTCCGCGACTCCCTCGCCGCCGCGGTCCGCGCTCGCCGCGACGAGTACCTCGCGCACACGTGGCTGCTCGACGCGCCGTCGTGGCGCGATGTGCTGGGGCCCGGGAAGATCGGGCAGTACGAGGCCCAGCTCGCGCTGCTGGAGGACGTGCCGATCAGCGACCTCGAACGCGACTGGCTGATAGTGCTGCTCGAGAGCTTCGCCGCGGGTGCGGCCCGCAGCTCCGGGGCGCGCGGCGCGGCGTCGCGACCGATGACCGACGCGCAGTGGTGGGAGGTCGTCGGCCCGGAGCTTTCCACTCTGATGCCGCCGGGGAAGTACCCGATCGCGGGGCGCGTCGGCACCGTCGTCGGCGAGCACTACAGCGGCCCAGGCGACCCCGACGCGGGATTCGAGCTGGGCCTGCAGGTGCTGCTCGACGGGCTGGAATCGCGGATCCCCGGCCTGCGGGGCGGGTAGCGCTCAGCGCCAGGTGATCGGCGCACCCTCGTCGGCCAGCCACGCGTCCACGCTGTGCCCGTGTGCCGCCGTGCCCGCGACGGCCCGGACCGCCGCCTGCAGCGCCCGCTCGGCGACGGTCGCACTGAGCAGGTCGGCAGCGGCGGCGGCGAGCAGCTCGTCGACGTCGATCAGCTCGATCGGGCGGCCCGGGTGCTCGACGAGGTCGAGGTACCAGTCCTCGGTGTGCCAGAGGTTCCCGTCGCGCCGTACCCGCGCGACGTCGAGGTACACGCGCTGATCGCGCTCGTGGCCGGGCGTGAAGTGGAAGATCGTCGCGCGCAGGTCGAACGCGGGCAGCAGCCAGGATTCGATCGCATCGAACTTCGGGTGATCCGCGCGGCGGAAGACGTACAGCCCGAACGGCGTCTCCCGGAACTCCTCCACCTCGCGGACGAAGCCCTTGGGATCGGTGTTCGTCATGGCCGGCGGGTCGAAGACCTCGCGCTTCGGCGGGTGCACGGCGCCGTCGTCGGTCGCGGCGTCGGAGGCGAGGCGCAGCACCAGCGTCACCTCGGTGTTCCCGCGCGGCCGCCCGGCGACGGCACCGGAGGGGCGGAAGCCGTGGCGGCGCAGCAGCGCGCCGAGCGCGTCGTCGTGGGTGCGGACCAGGATCCCGTCGAGGCCGGACGCGCGCTCCCGCGCAGCGGAGAGCAGCGCGGGCACCGCGTCCTCCGCCGCGTCGAGCACCGTCAGGTCCATCCAGCCGCCGGCCACCGCGCCGATCGCGGCCGCCCCGTCGACGGTGAGCTCGAACGTTTCTTCCACCTGCATGTCCCCACGATACGATGCCCGCCGTGCCCCGCTACCTGCTTCTTCCAGCCCCCGCCGCCAACCGCGTCTACGCCGAGGCCGCCGCGTCGATGGTGCGCGCCGAGCTGACGGTGCTCAGCCGCGGCGCGCTCGCCGGGCGGGTCGGTCCCGTCGAGACCGCGACCGTCGCGGGGGTCGAGTACCTCGCCTTCGAGGCCGACGCGCTGACCGAGCGCGACCTCGGCTTCCTCGGTCTGGCGTCCGCGTTCTACGCACTCTTCGAAGCCGACGGCGAGCTCCTGCGGCCCGTCGCCGTGCCGTCGCCGGAGAAGTACCCGTCCGACCTGCTGACCATCCTGAAGTACCAGGGCAAGACGAATGAGCAGTTCACGCGGCTCGTGCTCAACGTGACCGCGGCGTCGACCGTGCGGCCCGACGGGGTGCTCGACGGGACGCTACGCGTCCTCGACCCGGTGTGCGGCCGCGGCACCACGCTGAGCCAGGCCGTGATGTACGGCCTGGACACGGTGGGGATCGACATCGACACCAAGGACATCGAGCTCTACAGCTCGTTCTTCACCACGTGGCTCAAGGACCATCGCTTCAAACACGCCGCCGCTACCACGCCGGTCCGGCGCGAGAAGTCGGTGATCGCGAAGAAGTACGAGGCCGCGTTCGCCGCGGAGAAGGCCGACTACCTGGCGGGGCAGAAGCAGACGCTCACCTGCTACGCCGCGGACACCCTCCTGACCTCGCAGCTGGTCAAGCCGGGCACCGTCGACGTGGTGGTCGGCGATCTGCCCTACGGCGTGCAGCACGGCAGCCGTGGCCCGCGCGGCCTGGTGCGCAACCCGCTCGAACTGCTGGAGGCCGCGCTCCCCGGCTGGGCGACCCGCCTGCGTACCGGCGGCGCGATGGGGCTCGCGTGGAACACCCGGGTCGCGCCCCGGGCGCGGGTCGCGGAGGTTCTGGAGTCCGCCGGCCTGACGGTGCTCGACGGTCCCGGCTACGACGACCTGCGGCACCGGGTGGACCGGGCGATCACGCGGGACGTCGTCGTCGCGCGTAGGGACTGAGCGACCGCCGCTCACGGAAAACTTGTCGGTGGGTCGGCCTACCCTGGACCCATGGCATTCGCGGCAGAGCAACCGGTGGTGGCGCACTCCGAGCACCGGCCCATCGGGGAGATCGAGCGGGCCCCGGCGGAGTTCACGGTGGTCAGCGAGTACGAGCCGGCGGGCGACCAGCCCACGGCCATCGCCGACCTCGAGCGCAGGCTGCGCTCGGGCGAGCGCGATGTGGTGCTGCTGGGCGCCACCGGCACCGGCAAGTCGGCCACCACGGCCTGGCTGATCGAGAAGGTGCAGCGGCCCACGCTGATCATGGCGCCGAACAAGACGCTCGCCGCGCAGCTCGCCAACGAACTCCGGGCGATGTTGCCGCACAACGCGGTCGAGTACTTCGTCTCCTACTACGACTACTACCAGCCCGAGGCGTACATCGCGCAGTCCGATACGTACATCGAGAAGGACTCGTCGATCAACGACGACGTGGAGCGGCTGCGGCACTCCGCCACCTCGTCGCTGCTGTCGCGGCGCGACGTCGTGGTGGTCGCGTCCGTCTCGTGCATCTACGGCCTCGGCACGCCGCAGAGCTACCTCGACCGCTCGGTACAGCTCGAGGTCGGCATGGAGGTCGACCGGGACGCGCTGCTGCGCCTGCTCGTCGACGTGCAGTACTCGCGCAACGACACGGCGTTCACCCGCGGCTCGTTCCGGGTCCGCGGCGACACGGTGGAGATCATCCCGTCCTACGAGGAGCTCGCGATCCGGATCGAGTTCTTCGGCGACGAGATCGAGGCCCTGTACTACCTGCACCCGCTGACGGGCGACATCGTGCGGCAGGTCCAGGACCTGCGCATCTTCCCGGCGACGCACTACGTCGCGGGGCCCGAGCGGATGGCCCGCGCCATCGAGGGCATCGAGGCGGAGCTCGAGGAGCGGCTGGCGGAGTTCGAGCGGCAGGGGAAGCTGCTCGAGGCCCAGCGGCTGCGGATGCGCACGCAGTACGACGTGGAGATGATGCGGCAGGTGGGGTTCTGCTCCGGCATCGAGAACTACAGCCGCCACATCGACGGCCGCGAAGCGGGCTCCGCGCCGGCCACCCTCATCGACTACTTCCCGGAGGACTTCCTCCTGGTGATCGACGAGTCGCACGTGACCGTCCCGCAGATCGGCGCGATGTTCGAGGGCGACGCCTCCCGCAAGCGCAACCTCGTGGACTTCGGCTTCCGGCTCCCTTCCGCCGTCGACAACCGTCCGCTCACCTGGGAGGAGTTCACCGGTCGCATCGGGCAGACCGTCTACCTCTCGGCCACGCCCGGTCAGTACGAGCTGGGGCAGACCGGCGGTGAGTTCGTGGAGCAGGTCATCCGCCCCACCGGCCTCGTGGACCCGCAGGTGGTGATCAAGCCGACCAAGGGGCAGATCGACGACCTCATCCACGAGATCCGCGACCGTACCGAGCGCGACGAGCGCGTGCTCGTCACCACGCTCACCAAGAAGATGGCGGAGGACCTCACGGACTACCTCCTGGAGGCGGGCATCCGGGTCCGCTACCTGCACAGCGACATCGACACCCTGCGCCGGGTGGAGCTGCTGCGGCAGTTGCGCCTCGGCGAGTACGACGTGCTGGTCGGCATCAATCTGCTCCGCGAGGGCCTCGACCTGCCGGAGGTCTCGCTGGTGGCGATCCTCGACGCCGACAAGGAGGGCTTCCTCCGGTCCACGACCTCGCTGATCCAGACGATCGGCCGCGCGGCGCGCAACGTCTCGGGCGAGGTGCACATGTACGCCGACAAGGTGACCGAGTCGATGCGCGTGGCGATCGAGGAGACCGAGCGCCGTCGCGAGAAGCAGATCGCCTACAACACCGAGATGGGCGTCGATCCGAAGCCGCTGCGCAAGAAGATCGCCGACATCCTCGACCAGGTGTACACGGAGGCGGACGACACGGAGCAGGCCATCGGCGGCTCCGGCCGCAACGCCACCCGCGGCCGTCGCGCTCAGGGCGAGCTGCGGTCGGCGTCCGCGGTGAGCGCCGGGATGTACGAGGGCGAGGACGTGAAATCGATGCCGAGGGCCGAGCTCGCGGACCTGATCTCCGAACTCACCGACCAGATGATGAATGCCGCGCGGGAACTGCAATTCGAGCTCGCGGGCCGGATCCGGGACGAGATCGCCGACCTGAAGAAGGAGCTCCGAGAAATGGACGCGGCCGGTTTGCAATGACCGGCGAATCGCAGCACAGGGGCCTGCCCGGTGTGTTCCCCGCCGCAAACTGCCTGTTCCCGGGAAGGATGGGGCTATTGTGTCGGAGAAGTAATGCTAGGGCATTCCCGTGGCAGACCTCCGCTGGAGAAACGTAGAGAAAGAGGAGACTCGATGAGTGGCTACAGCACGATCGTCGTCGGCACCGACGGCTCGGAGTCGTCGCTGCGCGCCGTGGAGCGCGCCGCTGCGCTGTCCGGCGACGGCAAGCTGGTGATCGCCTGCGCCTTCCTGCCGAGCGAGGGCGCCGATCCCGCTGCCGCCGACATCCTGGGCGCCGACGCGTACCAGCTGCAGGGCGCGAACCCCGTCAACGACATGCTCCGCACGGCCGAGGGCCGCGCGGTGCAGGCCGGCGCCGCCAACATCGAGAAGCGGGCCATCAAGGGTCAGCCCGTCGATGCGCTGCTCGACCTGGTCAAGTCGCTCCCGGAGCCGGCCCTGCTGGTCGTGGGCAACAAGGGAATGAACTCCTTGACCGGACGCCTGCTGGGCTCGGTGCCCTCGGACGCCGCCCGTAAGACGTCCGTGGACATCCTGATCGTCCACACCACGTAGGAGCGTCACACATCCAGAGCGCGCAGCGCGCGCGGCAGCGACCCGGACGTGACCACGGTCAACGTCTGGGTCGCTCGCGTCAGGGCCACGTACAGGTCCCGGAGCCCCCGGTCGAACTCCACCTCGGCGGGCTCGCCGACGATCAGCCCAGGCTCCACCACGATGACGTGGTCGAACTCCAGGCCCTTGGAGTCGCGGACGCTCATCACCCGCACGGACGGCGAGGTCAGCCGCCGCAGCGGGGCCACCAGACTCGACGGTGCCAGCACCGCCGTCAGCCGTTCGTCGTCGCGCGGTAGGAGCTCGCGCACCGCCTCGGCCAGCGGCCGCGCACCGTCGATCCGGACCAGGCGCGGCGGCTCCGCGCCCGCGCGTACGGACGCCGGCGGCGAGAGGGCGGGGTCGATCTCCGCCAGCACGTCCGCCGCGAGATCCATGATCTCCTTGGGCGTGCGGTAGTTCACCGTCAGCTCGGACACCGTGAACCGGCCGGGCACGTACGGGTCGAGGGCTTCGCCCCAGCTCGTCATTCCCGCCGCGTCGCCGGTCTGCGCGGTGTCGCCGACCAGGGTCATCCACCGGTTCGGGCTGCGGCGCATCAGCATTCGCCAGGCCATCGCCGAAAGTTCCTGCGCCTCATCGACGATGACATGACCGAAGGTCCACGTCCGGTCGTCGCGCGCGCGGTCGGCGGTGGAGTTGAACTCGCGCACCGTCTGCCGCTGCGCGAGTTGCTCGGCGTCGATGAGGTCGTAGGCCATGAGGATCTCGGCGTCGAACTCGTCGTCCAGATCCTGTGGCGCCGAACCGGTCAGGATGTCGAGGGCCTCCTGCGCCTCCTCGAGTCGCTGCCGCCACTGGCGCTCCGCCTCGTCGGCGTCCGCGTCGTCGTCGCCCAGGAACTCGGCGATCTCATCGAGCAGCGGGGCGTCGGCGGGGGAGAAGGCGGGCTTGCCGTCCGAGCCCGTCGTCGCTGCCCGGCGGAGTTCGGCACGTTCGGCGTCCGTGAGGTCGGGTGCGGCCTCGGCGAGCCGGTCCTCGTCGCGCAGCAGCTCCGTGAGCACCCGCTGCGGCGTCAGCGCCGGCCACAACTGATCGAGCGCGCCGAGCACCTCGCGGTCCTGCGCCAGCTCGTCGCGGATGTCGGAGATGTCGGTGCGCGAGAGCAGCATCGTGTTGTCCACGACCGACGACCCGATCGTCGCCGCGTGCTGGGCGGCGAGAGCGTCGAGCGCGGATTGCCGGAAGATCGCGCGGGCCGTGTTGTGCGGCCGCCGCGACGACCGGGCACGGCCGCGGGCCCGGGTGGCGAGCTTCTTATCGAGCGTCAGCGGGTAGCCGTCGAACTTCAGCACGATCGGCTCGTCGGGCACCGTCTGCCAGCCGCGGACCGCCTGCTTCATGACCTCTACCATGGCGGTCGAGCCCTTGAGCCGAGCTGACGCCGCGGTGTCCTCCAGTGTCGCGACGACGCCGGGGAACAGGTCGCCGATGGTGCTCAGGAGGACGCCCGTCTCGCCGAGACTGGGGAGCACCTGGCTGATGTAGTTGAGGAAGGTCTCGTTGGGGCCGACGATGAGCACGCCCGTGCGGGAGAGGTTCTGCCGGTACGTGTACAGGAGGTAGGCGGCGCGGTGCAGCGCGACGGCCGTCTTGCCGGTGCCCGGCCCGCCCTGCACCACGAGCACGCCGCGGTGCTCGGACCGGATGATCGTGTCCTGCTCGCGCTGGATCGTCTCCACGATGTCGGCCATGTGCCCGGTGCGCGCCCGGTTCAGGGCATCCACCAGCGCGGACTCCCCGGCGACGTTGGAGCCCAGGCCCTGCCCGGCGTCGGCACCGTCGAATCCCTCGCCGGTGAGGGTGAGGCGCTCGGCGACCACCCCCGTGAGGTCCCGGCCGCGGGTGCGGACGTGGCGGCGCACCGCGACGCCCTCCGGCTGCGCGGGAGTGGCCAGGTAGAACGGGCGGGCGAGCGGCGCGCGCCAGTCCAGCAGGAGCGTGCTGAGGTCCTCGTCGTCGTCGAGGACGCCGATCCGGCCGATGCGACGCACCGCGTCGGTCGATCCCTCGTCGGCGTCGGTCATGTCGAGGCGGCCGAAGTAGAGGTTCTGCTCGGCGGCGTCGTACTTCGCGATGTCGTCGGTGTAGAGCTGGTGATAGGAGTCCCGCTCGGAGATCTCCTGCGGGTTCTCGCCGACCTCTTGCAGGTTGTCGGCCCGGCGCCGGTTCGCGGTGCTGCGCATGGCGTCGATCCGGGCGTACACGCGATCGAGGTGGGCCTGCTCCTCGGCGAGCAGGGGATCGACGGCGTCGGTGGTCACGGGGCTCCTCGTGGACGGCAGCGATGAATCAGACCGTCCATTGTCCACGATCCGCGGACTCCGCGCTGTGACCCGCCCCGCTCGCCCGTGGTCGAACGGGCGTCATCGGCGAATGATCGCCTTCACCATCAGGAATCCCATGATCGCGAGGTAGATCAGGAGCAGGATTCCGAACAGCCGGCCCGTGCCGTCGTCCCGATCGATGAACGCGATTCCGACGAGCGGGAGGCCCACGAAGACGAGAACGAACATCATGGTCGCGGCGCGTCGGGTGCGACGGTTGTCCGGCGGGGGCGTCTCGACGGCGCCGGAACGGAGGCGCTCGCGGGCGCTGGCCTCCTTGGCCGGGGGCTCGACGTCGTTCCAGTCCGAGGTCATCGTGGTACCTCCGGGTAGTCGGGAAGATCGATGCCGTTGATCGCGCGCTCGATGACGGCCATGTCCCAGTCCTCCGGTGACGTCGCGGGCGCCTCGCCGGGGGCGGGGACGGTGCGGCTCGCCGCGTTCCACTGACCGACCTGCTGGTTCGCTTCGACCATCGGGCGCAGCAGGCGCTCGTACGCGGCGAACGCCGGTGCCGGTCGCCAGTCCGCGTCGGCGAGCTCCCCGGCGAGCACATAGGCACCGACCAGAGCGAGGCTCGTGCCCTGCCCCGACATCGGAGACGAGCAGAACGCCGCGTCGCCGAGGAGGGCGACGCGGCCCGCGTACCAACCGTCCATGACCACCTGCGCGACGGCGTCGAGGTAGAAGTCGTCGGCGGCGTCGGCGTGCGCGAGGATCCGCGGGGTGAGCCACCCGAGGCCCGCCATCTTGGTGCGGAGCAGTTCCCTCTGGGTGCCGGGGTCCCGGTCCGCGAGTTCGGCCTCGGTGGCGGCGAAGGAGAACAGTGCCATCCCGAGCGCGGCGTCGCGGATCGGGCGCAGGCCCGCCGAGCGGCCCGGCACCACGCAGTCGAGCAGCCAGCGGTCGAGGCCGAACTCGTTGGGGACGGTGTAGAAGGCCATCGCGTGCCCGAGATGCCGCAGGTAGCGTTCGTGCGGGCCGAAGGCGAGCGCCCTGACGGAGGAGTGCAGGCCGTCCGCCTCGATCACCAGCTCGAACCGGCGGTCCGCGCCGCTCACGAAGGTGACGTCGACCCCGGCCTCGTCCTGCGTGAGCCCCGTGACCCGGTCGCCGAACCGGTACTCCACCCGGTCGCGGGTGGCCGCGTGGAGCACCCCGGAGAGGTCGCCGCGCAGGATCTCGATGTCTGCGATGAAGCCGTCGCCGCCGTCGTCCTCCGCGCTGAAGGTCTGGACGACGGTGCCGTCCTCGTCCACGAACCGCGCGCCCGCGGTCTCGGTGCGCGCCGCGCGGACGGCCTCGTCGAGCCCCATGCGGCGGATCACCTCCCGCGCGACCCCGCGGGCGTCCACCGCCTGCCCGCCCGGTCGCAGGCCGGGTGCCCGCTCGACGACGGTGACCTCGGCGCCGTACTGCGCGAGCCAGTGCGCGAGCGCGGGTCCGGCGATGCTCGCGCCGGCGATCAACACCCTGGGGCCGGTCATCGGGTCTCCTCGATCGTTCGCGGAAACAATGGTGTCGATCATTGTTGCGCGGATGCGCCGTGGGCGGCGGTGAAGCGCGCCTTCTTCTCCCGGTTGCCGCAGGTGTTCATCTCGCACCAGCGGCGGGTGCGGCTGCGGCTGGTATCGAAGAAGGCCGCACGGCAGGTGGGGGAGGCGCACAGCGCCCACCGTCCTGCACGTTCGCCGCTCAGGACGGCGATCGCGTCCTGGGCTATCACGCCGAGGGCGTCGTCCACCGCCGTCTCCCGCGACAATCGCCACCGACGCTCGCGGTGCGGGGTCAGTGCCGCAGCGGCGCGCCCCCTCGCGCTGTGCGCGTTGATGACGCGGACCGCGTGCTGCGGGACGGGCTCGTCGTCGGCGGCGGCGGTCGCCGCCCGGTGGATGGCCTCGCGCAGCTCCACCGCGCGGGAGAGGTCCTCGTCGGTGCAGGGGCCGGTGGTCAGTCCGACGACCCCGAACCAGTCGGCGAGGCGCTGTGGCGTGGGGATCCGTTCGACCGGCTCGCCGGCGCGCTCCGTGAGCGTCGCGGTGAAGCTCGTCGCGAGCACACTGCCGAGGCGGAAGTCGGGGAGCCGTGCCATGGAACCACCATAGCCGGTTGCGGCTCGGTGCTTGCGATGCTAGAACCGTCATAGCTGGTTCAGAACGAAGCCGGGTTCCGGGCAACCGTGCAGGAGGTCGGCCATGTCCCGCTCCGAGGGCATCACATCGTTCGACGCCCGCGTCAGCGACGCCGAGCTCACGGAACTCCGTTCCCGGCTGGGAGCGGCTCGACTACCCGAGCGGGAGACCGTCGACTGCGGCGCCGCGGGACGCAGACGATGGGACCAGGGCGTTCCACTCGCCGACCTCGTCGACGTCGTGCACTACTGGCGCACCCGGTACGACTGGCGTTCGTTCGAGGACCGCCTGCGCCGGATCGGCCAGTTCCGCACGGTCGTCGACGGTCTCGGGATCCACTTCCTCCACCGGCGTTCGCCCCGCGCGGACGCGACGCCCCTGATCATGACCCACGGCTGGCCGGGGAGCGTCGCGGAGTTCGTCGACGTCGTGGACGAGCTGGCGGACCCGGCCGACGACAGGGCACCGGCCTTCCACGTGGTGGCCCCGTCGCTCCCCGGATTCGGTTTCAGCGACAAACCGTCCAGCACCGGGTGGGGGACGGAGAGGATCGCCGCCGCATGGGTCGAGCTGATGGGCCGACTCGGCTACTCGCGGTTCCTGGCGCACGGAGGCGACTGGGGCGGGAACATCACGACGGTGCTCGCGGGTCGCTTTCCGGGCCGCGTCCTCGGCATCCACACGACCTTCGCGGAAGGGCCGCCCGGCCTGACGACGGAGGGGCTGAGCCAGGTCGAACGCGCGTGGGCCGCGGAGACAGCGGACTTCTGGGCGAACCGCGCGGGCTACGCCAAGCAGCAGGCGACCCGGCCGCAGACCATCGGATACGCGCTCGTCGACTCCCCGGTGGGTCTCCTCGCGTGGATCCTCGACAAGTTCGCCGAATGGTCGGACACCGAGGCCGGCCCGTTCGAGACCATCTCCCGCGACCGGATCCTGGACGACGTCACGCTGTACTGGCTCACCCGGTCGGGCGCCTCCGCCGCGCGCATCTACGCCGAGAGCCATGCCTCCCTCGACCCGTCGCTCCGCGTCGATGTGCCCGCGGCGATCACGATCTACCCCCGCGACATCGAGAAGTACCCGCGTCCGTGGTCGGAGCAGCGGTACCGGCGCATCGTGCGGTGGCGGTCGCCGGACCGCGGGGGCCACTTCCCGTCGCTCGAGGTGCCCGACCTGTTCGTCGCGGACCTGCGCGAGGGCTTGGCGGCGGTCCTGCTCGCGCGCTGAGCGCCCGATTCGAGTACGGCGGTGCGGGATTCGGGTACTCGGCTACTCGTGTGCCGGGCCCGCGCCGCTCGTAGCGTCTCTCGGACCATTCCCCGCTCTCCGAGAAAGAAGCCGATCGTGGACGATCTGTTCCGTTTCGTACTGCTGCGCCCCGCCGACGCTCCGGATTCCACGGAGATCAAGACGCTCGATCCGCCGTCCCTCGACGGAACGCGAGGCGCCGGTGTCGCCCGCCGCCGGGCGGCCCAACTGCTCCGCCGGGACGATGCCCTCCGGCGCACCGACGACCTCGCGTACGCGAGCGCCGCCCTCGCCGTCGCCGCCGAACTGGCAGGGGGCGCCCGCCCCGCGGCGGCCGTCCGTTCCGTCGTCGAGGCGCTCACCGGAATTCCGGTGGCCGAGATCGTGGCCGACGACGCCTTCACCCGCGACGAGGGCCGGCTCGCCGACGTGCTGGTGGCGACGAAGCTGGTCTCGGACTCCTCCGGCACCGATGCGCGGGCCCTCGCCACCGCTGCCCGCGGCTACGACGCCCTCCGCGCGCTCGCCGAGGGAGCGGACCCCGTCGCCCTACGGCCCCTGTCCATGCCGACCTGGGGCGACCACGACCGTGACTCCGGCGAGCGCGAACCGGCGGCGCAGATCGATCGACCGCACGCGGGACCCGCCGCGCCCGCCGCGCCCACCGCGCCACCGGCGAAGGACCCGGATCCGGCGAACGCGGCCGAGGTGGAGCGTCTGGACGCCGCTCTGGCCGAGCTCGGCCGCCTGCGGGCGGGTGACTTCCTCATCGAGCGGGACGCGCCGCCTCACGGCCCCGCGACGGGGGACGTCCGGGAGGCGCGCGCCGCGCGGCCCGAGGCTCGTGAGGGCCGGGAACCGACGCGGGAACAGCCCAATCAGCCGGCCCCGCGGTCCGCGGAGCTGCGGGCGCCGTGGCAGCTCTCGGAGACGACGGTCGGGCGGATCTCGCCCGCGGTGCGCGCGACGATCGCGAACCTGGACCTGGATCTGGGCACCGACGCGCTGCCGTCGGTGATGCGCCGGATCCACGATGCGCGTACCGAACTGCTCACCGCCGCCGACGCCCGCATGAGCGTCGCCTCGGAGGCGATCGTCGCCATCGGATCGTCCTTCCTCGGCACCGCGGCGGCCTCCGACTACGTCGGACCGCCGGCCACGTCGATGCCCACCGGACACGGCACCATCCGGCCCGTCGGGATCGGGGACCTGCTCCTCGTCCGCCAGCACGTGTTGCGCTACGAGGGCGGCGAGGTCGGCCACATCGAGAACGTCCTCAAGACGGAGCGGCTGAACCGCGAGACCCGCCGCCTGGATCGCACAGAGACGACGGTCCTCACCGAGTCGGAGACCACCCGGGAGGACGAGCGCGACGTCCAGTCGACCGACCGGTTCTCCCTCAAGCGGGAGACCAGCCAGACGCTCAAGCAGGACACCGAGTTCAAGGCCGGCGTCTCCGTCGACGCGAAGTACGGCCCGTTCGTCGAGGTCAAGGCCAACGCCGACTTCAGCACGAAGAGCTCCAGCGAGGAATCCGCGAAGCAGGCGTCCGAGTTCAGCAAGGACGTCGTCGCGCGGTCCGTGAGCAAGGTGATCGAGCGGGTCCTCGAACGCCGATCGACCACGACGATCAACGAGTTCGAGGAGAAGTACAGCCACGGCTTCGACAACACGACGGGCGGCGGCAACGTCAGCGGCGTCTACCAGTGGGTCGACAAGGTGATGCAGGCGCAGGTCTACAACTACGGCAAGCGGTTGCTGTTCGACGTGACGGTGCCGGAGCCGGGGACCGCGTTCATCACGGCCCAGAACGCGAACGCCGCGGAGGGCGAGAAGCTGACCAAGCCCGTCCCGTTCACCCTCACCGCGGACCAGATCACCGAGGCCAACTACACGGCGTGGGCGCACCGCTACGACGTGACCGGGCTGGAGGCGCCGCCCCCGCCGGTGCGGACGGTGTCCAAGGCGTTCGACGCCGTCGTCAACCAGTCGCCGTACGAGAGCAGCAAATCCCAGGACCTCGCCATCGACGACGGCTACGTCGCGAAGTACGCGCTCTTCCAGTGCGGCTTCTGGTACTACCCGAACTCGGCCGCGTGGCACGTCATGATCGGCAGCAACTGGGTCGACGCGATCAACGGCGTCGGCTACGTCGACATGGCGGGCGAGGTCGGGTCGGTCTCGGTCGCGTACTTCGGTCACGGCATGCGGAACCTGGCCGCCACCGTCGAGATCTTCTGCGAGCGGACCCCGCGCGCCTACAAGGTGTGGCAGCTCAAGGCGCACGCGGCGATCACGCAGGGCTACCTGGCGAAGGTGCAGGCCTACGAGTCGGCGCTCGCGGAGGCCGCGGCCAAGGCCGGCGTGGTGATCGCGGGCCGCAACCCCGCGTGGAACCAGCGGATCACGAGTACCGAGCTGCGGAAGCAGTGCCTCACGATGATCACCGCGCAGCACTTCGACTCGTTCGGCGCGCTGTCCCTCTCCGGCGAGGGGTATCCCCAGCCGCACCTGGCCCGCGCCGCCGCGCAGATGCCGTACGTGCGGTTCTTCGAGCAGGCCTTCGAGTGGGAGCACCTGGTCCACTTCTTCTACCCGTACTTCTGGGGGTGGAAGCCCGGCTGGTCGCACCGGATGCTGCTGGACGATGTGGACCCGCTGTTCGCGGACTTCCTCCGGGCCGGCGCCGCGCGCGTGGTGTTCCCGGTCCGCCCCGGATTCGAGGCGGCGGTGCTCCACTACCTGGAGACCGGCGAGATCTGGGCCGGCGGACCGGCACCGGACGTCACCGATCCGCTGTACGTCCCGATCATCAAGGAGATCCAGGAGGCCACCGGGGCGCCCGGCAACGAGGTGCCGCAGGGGGAGCCGTGGCTCGTGCACCTCCCCACCACGCTCGCCAAGCTCCGTCCGAACGACGACCTGCCGTCGTGGACGAAGGTCGGCGACGACTGGCAGCCGGTCGTCTGAGCGGGCGGGAGCGCCGAGATGAAACAGGTCCTCCTGGTCGCGGGCGTCGACTACGAGTTCAAGGGCGTCGACTTCCGGGAACTGGCGGACAACCGTCGCCGGTTCCTGGAGCGCCGCAACACCTCCCGGGCCGACCTTCGCTTCGTGACGATGGACGTCCGCGCGGGGGAGGTCGAGGTCCGCGACATCACGTTCCCCGGTGGCACGCGCACCGAGTCCGTCACCAGCACGAAGCCTTTCACCCCGGTGACGCGCGCGAGCTACACGACGGCCGGCGGACACACGCGGTTCAAGCCCGGCCAGTGGACCGTGATGGGTATGCCCGAGGTGTATCGGCGGGTACAGGACATCGGCGCCGCCGCCCCCGGCTCACTGACCGAGCTGAGCATCTTCAGCCACGGCTGGATGGGCGGCCCGATCCTGGTCAACAGCGACGACGACCGCACCATCGAGCTGACCATCCCGAACCTGTTCGGCGCACCGTCGACGATGACGGTGCCGCTGACGGGCACGATGCGGGACCCCGACGACAAGGACGCCAGGCCTCGGCTGGACTTCCAGCCGCCGACGACCGACGCGGCCCAGCTCGACCTCCTCCGCAAGGCGTTCGCCTCGGACGGGGTTTCGTGGTTGTGGGGCTGTGCCTTCCCGAAGGTGGTGCATCACACGCTGTGGGCCGTGGAACAGGCGAAGGGCTACTCGGGAACCAGTCTCGGGGGCGACGTGGTGCTGCAGCTGGACGCGGTGGTGGACGAGGACGTCCAGCTGCTCAATCAGCTCCTGACCGGGGTCACGGGGTTCACCCCGTTCCCGCCGCGCAGTTCGACGGTGGCGATCGCCTTCAAGCTCGTCAGGCACGCCTTCTGCCGCGCCAACCAGGCGTCGTACGCCGCCGCGCTCGCGGACGCGACCGGGGCGGCGGTGCACGCCGCGCCGCTCGGCACGTACTCGGAGTACGACGTCGGCGGGGACAAGCTGATGAACGTGTACCGGGGCTTCACCGCGCACTTCACGTTCTACAAGAACCACCTCGGCTTCACCCTCGACCCCGAGGGGCGGCGGTACGCGGTCTACCGGCCGGGGCTGAGCTGTCCCGCCCCGTGAGCGGGCTCTCGGGACGGTTCACCGCCGATCGGTCCGGCCGCGCAGCACACTGGTGACATGACACGGTGGGTGCTGCACGTCGACATGGACCAGTTCCTGGCCGCGATCGAGATGCAGCGTCGCCCCGAGCTGGTGGGCCGCCCCGTGGTCGTCGGCGGACGCGGCGACCCGACCGAACGGGCCGTGGTGTCGACGGCGTCGTACGAGGCCCGCGCGTTCGGCATCCGGTCCGGCATGCCGCTGCGCACCGCGGCCAAACGGTGTCCCGACGCCGTCTTCCTGCCCGTGGACTTCCCGGCCTACGAACGGGTGTCCGCCGAGGTGGTGGGCACGCTGCGGGGGCTCCCCGACGCGGCCGTGCAGGTCCTGGGGTGGGACGAGGCGTTCGTCGGGCTGGACACCGAGGACCCGGCCGCGGCGGCCGCCGCCATCCAGCGCGCGGTGCTCGGCGCGACCGGCCTGCACTGCTCGATCGGGATCGGTGACACCACCGTCCGTGCGAAGAACGCCACCGACCTCGGGAAGCCCCGGGGAACGTTCCAGCTCACGCGCG
The DNA here is from genome assembly GCF_900104775.1 of Tsukamurella tyrosinosolvens. NCBI lineage: Bacteria > Bacillati > Actinomycetota > Actinomycetes > Mycobacteriales > Tsukamurellaceae > Tsukamurella > Tsukamurella tyrosinosolvens. The sequence continues at coordinate 3,030,801 of NZ_FNSA01000003.1, read as the reverse complement.
AGAACTGGCTCGCAGTGATGGGCGGCAGGCCCGTGCGCGACCTGTGGGGGATCGGATCGCGCCTGTCCCAGCGCATGGCAGGACTGAGCATCATCACCGTCGCGGATCTCGCTGCGGCGGACGAGGCCGCCCTGGTCGCGGAATTCGGACCGCGCACCGGGCCCTACCTACTCGGGTTGGGGCGCGGCGCGGGGCCCGACCGGGTGGACGAGACACCGTGGGTCGCTCGCGCCCACGGGCACGAACGGACCTTCCAGGAGGATCTCGCGACTCTCGAGCAGGTCCGCGGCGCGTTGGACGAGCTCGCGGGCGCAGTCGCGGGGGACCTGCGGGCGGAGGCCCGGCCGTGCATGCGGGTGCACCTGAAGGTGAGGTTCGCACCCTTCTTCACCGTCAATCGCGTGCGGAAGCTGCCCGAGCCGACCTTCGATCCGGCGACCATCGCCGACACTGCCGAGGCGCTGTACCGAGCCCTCGACGACGACCGCCCGGTGCGGCTGCTGGGCGTGCGCGGCGAGATGGTGCCGCCGGAGGGCGGCTACCCCTGATCGACTACCAGCCCCGCTCGCGCCATTCGGCGAGGTGGGGGCGCTCGGCGCCGAGGGTGGTGCCCTTGCCGTGGCCGGGGTGCACGACGGTGTCGTCGTCGAACCGGTCGAAGAGCTTGGTGGTCACGTCGGTGTACAGGCGGTCGAAGTCCTCGGGCGAGCCGGTCTTGCCGACGCCGCCCGGGAACAGGCTGTCGCCGGTGAACAGGTGGACGGGCGCGCCGTCGAACTCCGGACGCAGGGCGAGCGCGATCGAGCCGGGCGTGTGGCCGACCAGCTCGATGACGTCGAACGTGAGGTCGCCCACGGTGAGCACCTCGCCGTCGGCGAGCGTGCGGTCGGTGGGCGCGTCGATGCCCTCGGCGTCGTTGACGCCGGCCGCCGCGGGCACGCCGAGTCCCGCGCGGACGTCGGCCAGTGCGTACCAATGGTCCAGGTGGCGGTGGGTGGTGACGATGACCTCGACGCCGCCGGTCTCCCGCGCGACCTCGAGGATCCGCTCGGCCTCGTTGGCGGCGTCGATGAGGAGCGTGCGCCCGGCGGAATCACTCACCAGGTACACGTTGTTGTCCATACCGCCGACGGAAATCTGCTTGATCGTGGTGGTCACGGTCCCGACGCTACCGCGCGGCGAAAACTTGTCAGTGCGGTTGCCTAGCATTGACGCGGGCCCGCGCTGTGGGCCTGCAATGAGTCTGATGAGGGGATCACGGTGGTCGATCGTTTGATCGTGCGCGGAGCGCGCGAGCACAACCTGCGGGGTATCGATGTGGATCTCCCGCGCGACAGCCTGATCGTGTTCACGGGGCTCTCGGGCTCCGGCAAGTCCAGCCTCGCCTTCGACACGATCTTCGCGGAGGGGCAGCGGCGGTACGTCGAGTCGTTGTCGGCGTACGCGCGCCAGTTCCTCGGGCAGATGGACAAGCCCGACGTCGACTTCATCGAGGGCCTCTCGCCCGCGGTGTCGATCGACCAGAAGTCGACCAACCGGAACCCGCGGTCGACCGTCGGCACCATCACCGAGGTGTACGACTACCTGCGCCTGCTGTACGCGCGGGCCGGCACGCCGCACTGTCCCGAGTGCGGTTCGGTGATCGCGCGGCAGACGCCGCAGCAGATCGTCGACCAAGTGCTCGACATGGAGCAGGGCACGCGGTTCCAGGTGCTCGCGCCCGTCGTCCGCACCCGCAAGGGCGAGTTCGTCGACCTGTTCAACCAGCTGCAGACGCAGGGCTACTCCCGCGCCCGGATCGACGGCGTGGTGTACCAGCTCGCGGAGCCGCCGAAGCTGAAGAAGCAGGAGAAGCACGACATCGAGGTCGTGATCGACCGCCTGGCCGTGAAGGCGACGGCCAAGCAGCGGCTCACCGACTCGATCGAGACGGCCCTGCGGCTGGCCGACGGCATCGTCGTGCTCGATTTCGTGGACCGGGAGGAGAACGATCCCGAGCGCGAGCGGCGCTTCTCCGAGAAGATGGCCTGCCCCAACGGGCACCCCATCGCGGTCGACGATCTCGAGCCCCGCTCGTTCTCCTTCAACTCGCCGTACGGCGCGTGCCCGGAGTGCGACGGCCTCGGCGTCCGCAAGGAGGTCGACCCGGAGCTCGTCGTGCCCGACCCGCTGCTCTCGCTCGCCGACGGTGCCATCGCCCCCTGGTCGTCGGGGCAGAGCGCGGAGTACTTCCTGCGCCTGCTCTCCGGCCTCGGCGATGCGATGGGCTTCGACCTGGACACCCCGTGGAAGGACCTGCCGGCGAAGGCCCGCAAGGCCGTCATCGAGGGCTCCGAGCATCAGGTGCACGTGAAGTACCGCAACCGGTACGGCCGCACCCGCTCGTACTATGCCGAGTTCGAGGGCGTGATGCCCTTCCTGCACCGCCGCCTCGAGTCCACCGAGTCGGAGCAGATGAAGGAGCGGTACGAGGGCTACATGCGCGACGTGCCGTGTCCTGCGTGTTCGGGCGCGCGGTTGCGGCCCGAGATCCTCGCCGTGACGCTCGACCATCCGCGGTTCGGCGAGAAGTCGATCGCGGACGTCGCGTCGATGTCCGTGGGGGAGTGCTCCGACTACCTCTCCGACCTCAAGCTGGGCGCGCGCGAGGCGGCGATCGCCGGGCGCGTGCTCAAGGAGGTGCAGGCCCGCATCGCGTTCCTGCTGGACGTGGGCCTGGAGTACCTCTCCTTGTCGCGCGCCGCGGGCTCGCTGTCGGGCGGCGAGGCGCAGCGCATCCGGCTCGCCACGCAGATCGGCTCCGGCCTCGCGGGCGTGCTCTACGTGCTCGACGAGCCGTCGATCGGCCTGCACCAGCGCGACAACCGCCGGCTCATCGACACCCTCGTGCGGCTGCGCGACCTGGGAAACACGCTCATCGTCGTCGAGCACGACGAGGACACGATCCGCACCGCGGACTGGGTCGTCGACATCGGTCCGTACGCGGGCGAGCACGGCGGCAAGGTCGTGCACAGCGGGACGTACAAGGCGCTGCTCAAGAACAAGGACTCGCTGACCGGCGCCTACCTGTCGGGGCGTCGCGCGCTGCCGGTGCCCGCGGTGCGGCGGCCGATCGACAAGAAGCGGCAGCTCAAGGTCGTCGGCGCTCGCGAGCACAACCTGCAGAACATCGACGTGGCCTTCCCGCTGGGCGTGCTGACGGCGGTGACGGGCGTGTCGGGGTCGGGCAAGTCGACCCTGGTCAACGACATCCTCGCGACGGTGCTGGCGAACAAGCTCAACGGGGCGCGCCAGGTCCCGGGGCGGCACAGCCGCGTGACCGGGCTCGACGGCCTCGACAAACTCGTGCAGGTCGACCAGTCGCCGATCGGCCGGACGCCGCGGTCCAACCCGGCCACCTACACGGGCGTGTTCGACAAGATCCGCACGCTGTTCGCCGCCACCACCGAGGCGAAGGTCCGCGGCTACCAGCCCGGACGGTTCTCGTTCAACGTCAAGGGCGGCCGGTGCGAGGCGTGCTCGGGTGACGGCACGATCAAGATCGAGATGAACTTCCTGCCGGACGTCTACGTCCCCTGCGAGGTGTGCCACGGCGCGCGGTACAACCGCGAGACGCTGGAAGTGCACTACAAGGGCAAGAACATCGCCGAGGTGCTCGACATGCCGATCGAGGAGGCCGCCGAGTTCTTCGAGGCGGTCACGTCGATCCACCGCTACCTCAAGACCCTCGTCGAGGTCGGCCTCGGCTACGTCCGGCTGGGCCAGCCCGCGACCACGCTGTCGGGCGGCGAGGCGCAGCGCGTCAAGCTCGCGGCGGAGCTGCAGAAGCGGTCCAACGGCCGCACCGTCTACATCCTCGACGAGCCCACGACGGGTCTGCACTTCGAGGACATCGCGAAGTTGCTGCAGGTGATCGACGGGCTCGTCGACAAGGGCAACTCGGTGCTCGTCATCGAGCACAACCTCGACGTGATCAAGACCGCGGATTGGATCGTCGACATGGGCCCCGAGGGCGGTAGTGGGGGCGGCACCGTCGTCGCGCAGGGCACCCCCGAGGACGTGGCCGCGGTGCCGGATTCCTACACAGGGACCTTCCTCAAGGAGGCTCTGTCGACGTAGGGGAGTCGCGGCCCTGGGGATGCGGCTGTGGACGGACGGTGGATCGCCTGGGGACGCCTGTGGAGCGCGATCCACAGCATCTTGTGTAAATTGCACGCGTGTGACACTAGATGTAGTATTGAGGGCATGAGCAGCAACGTGATCGTCTACACCAAGCCCGCGTGCGTGCAGTGCACGGCGACCTACCGTGCGCTCGACAAGGCGGGCGTCGAGTACACCTCGGTCGACATCAGCCTCGACGAGGAGGCGCGGGAGTACGTCCTGGCGCTCGGCTACCTGCAGGCGCCGGTCGTCGTGGTCGACGGTGTCGACCACTGGTCGGGCTTCCGGCCCGACCGCATCAAGACGCTGGCGTCCGCGCCGGCGGCGGTCGCCGGCGCGTAGCGCGCCACCTCAGAAGGCCGAACGGGCCCTCAGCCGCGGGGATGCGGCTGAGGGCCCGTTCGTTTCGGCCGTGGAGGGTTGTTCGGTGGTCGGTTCAGCGGTGCGGGTAGCAGTGGCCCGGAACCCAGCGTCCCGGGATCCAGCGACCCTGCTCGTACCAGCCCGGGTTCCACCGCGGCTGCACCCAGTAGCCGGGATGCCAGCCCCACCGGTCCACCCAGCCGGGCCGCCAGTAGCCGCCCTGCCAGTAGCCCGGGTGCCAGCGGCCCTGGGTCCAGTAGCCGCCCACCCAGCGTCCGGGCTCGCACCATCCGTGCCCGGGGTGCGAGACCGCGGGGGTCGGGGCGGCGGCCGCCGTGGTGGCGGTCATCGTCCCCAGAGGTGCCATTACTCCAGCAGCGACCAGTACGCCGGCCGCAAGCGTTCTCATCCTTGTCATGCCGTGACGGTACGCCTGGTGTGACCTGGAACACTAGACCTATTTACACAGGTCAGGGTGTTTTTGGGGGATAACCCTGAGGGTTAGCTGTACACCGGTCCCGTGTACTTCTCGCCCGGACCGTGGCCCGGTTCGTCAGGGTAACTACTGTATTCACGGAAGGCGAGCTGGAGCGACTTCAGGCCGTCGCGGTACGGGCCCGCGTGCGGACCCAGGTACTCGACGGACGCCGTGGTCAGGCCGGCCAGCGCGGTGATGAGGCGCCGCGCCTCGTCGAGGTCGAAGTGCGGGCTCTCGCGGGGGTCGAAGGCGCTGGCCTCGTCGCCGTCCGCGCCGGTGAGGCCGAGCTTCTCCGCCGCGGCGCTCATCAGCAGCATCCAGGCGCTGGAGATGACCTCGATCGACGGCGAGTCCGCGACCAGGCGTTCCAGGGTGTCAGGCTCGGGGGACGAATTCGGATTCTCACTCACGACTGCTACACTGTCATGTGCGACCGCTCCGGCTCTGTCCGGGGCAGCAAGTGGAGTCCACTCCCACCACGTCGACCTCCGGTCGGCTGGTCCGGTCGCCGCCGCGGATTCCGTGAGGAATTTCCGCTGCGGTCTCCTCGTTGGAGGAGGGGTCGATCGTCGGCGTACGCCGTCGGGGGCCCGAATCGGTCGGTGTGGGCCCCGTCAGGCGAAAAGCCTGGTCGGGGCCTTTTCGCTGCGTGGGACTTGGGTGGGCCTCGTCGGCTGCGCGGCGGTCTACGAGTGAAGACCGCTCGCACCACGACACGAGCACCTATTCAAGGAGGCCCCATCAGCACTGAGACACGCACCAACGGTCAGATCCGCGTTCCCGAGGTCCGACTCGTCGGCCCCGGCGGCGAGCAGGTCGGGATCGTGCGAGTTGAAGATGCGCTCAAGCTGGCGTACGAGGCGGATCTCGACCTGGTCGAGGTGGCGCCGAACGCCCGCCCGCCCGTGTGCAAGATCATGGATTACGGCAAGTTCAAGTACGAGGCGGCGCAGAAGCTGCGCGAGTCGCGGAAGAACCAGCAGCTGACCGTGATCAAGGAGCAGAAGCTCCGCCCGAAGATCGATGACCACGACTACGAGACCAAGAAGGGTCACGTCGTCCGGTTCCTGGAGCAGGGCTCCAAGGTGAAGGTCACGATCATGTTCCGCGGCCGCGAGCAGTCGCGTCCGGAACTGGGTTTCCGTCTGCTGCAGCGCCTGGGCGCCGACGTCGCCGAGTACGGCTTCGTCGAGACGTCGGCGAAGCAGGACGGGCGCAACATGACCATGGTTCTCGCCCCGCACAAGGGCGCGAAGACCCGCGCCAAGGCGCAGCAGGACAAGGAAGCCCCGGTGGCGCGGCCCGCCGCGCCCGAGGCTCCGGCCGAGTAGCGACGCACGTCGCGCACGGCAGTAGAACGAGACAGAGAGACGAACACATGCCGAAGAACAAGTCCCACAGCGGTACCTCGAAGCGCTTCAAGATCTCGGGGAGTGGCAAGGTCCTGCGCCAGAAGGCCGGCCGCCGCCACCTGCTCGAGCACAAGAGCTCGCGCGTGACCCGTCGCCTCGACGGTGTGGCCGAGGTCGCGCCCGCCGACGTGCGTCGCATCAAGAAGCTGCTCGGCAAGTAAGCCGCTCCCGGTACCCGCTAGAACTTTTCATCACGTAAGGACGAAGACCTATGGCACGCGTCAAGCGCGCAGTGAACGCTCAGAAGAAGCGTCGTTCCATCCTCGAGGCCTCGAAGGGCTACCGCGGTCAGCGGTCGCGCCTCTACCGCAAGGCCAAGGAGCAGCAGCTCCACTCGCTCACCTACGCGTACCGCGACCGTCGTGCGCGCAAGGGCGACTTCCGCAAGCTGTGGATCACGCGTATCAACGCCGCCGCGCGGGCCAACGACCTGACCTACAACCGCCTGATCCAGGGTCTGAACCTGGCCGGCGTCGAGGTCGACCGCAAGAACCTCGCCGAGATCGCCGTCTCCGATCCGGCCGCCTTCACCGCGCTCGTCGAGGTCGCCCGCAAGGCGCTCCCCGCCGACGTGAACGCGCCCGTCGCGTAACTTGACGCAGCACTCGCAACGACCCGCGGACCAGCTCTTCACGGAGCGGACCCCGCGGGTCGTTGCCGCGTCCAAGCTCCTTCGCGCCGCGGGCCGCCGCAAGGCCGGGCGGTTCCTCGCGGAGGGCTCCAACGCCGTCACCTCCGCGCTCGCCGCGGGCCTCGTCGACGAGCTCTTCGTCACCGAGGAAGGGGCCGAGCGGTACCCCGAGCTGCTCACCGGCGGCGAGGCCTACGTGACGGAGCGTGCCATGCGGGGCCTGTCGGACACCGTCACCCCGCCCGGCATCGTGGCCGTCTGCCGGGCCCTGCCTGAGGCTCGCGTGCCCGACGGTGCGCGGCTGGTCGCCGTACCCGTCGACGTCGCGGAGCCCGGCAACGCCGGCACCGTCATCCGCGTGGCCGATGCGGTCGGCGCGGATGCCGTGCTCCTCGCCGGCGACGCCGTCGACCCGATGAACGGCAAGGTCGTGCGCGCCTCCGCCGGCTCCGTCTTCCACCTGCCCGTCGTGCAGGAGCGCGACGCCGCCGCGGCGATCGCGCAGCTCAAGGACTCGGACCTGACGGTGCTCGCGACCGCCGCCGACGGGGAGGTCTCGCTCGACGACGCCGACGAGCTGCTCGCCGGCCCCACCGCCTGGCTGTTCGGCAACGAGGCCCACGGCCTGCCGCGCGCCCTGCAGGCCCTTGCCGACCACCGCATCGCCATTCCCATCCGGGGCCGCGCCGAGTCCCTCAACCTCGCCACCGCCGCGTCGATCTGCCTCTACGCCAGCTCCCGCGTGCAGAATCGGGGATAGGTTCTCACCGATTCCGGGTAGGACTACTCATCCCTAACGGCGCCCGCGCCGGAAGCATGGTGACCATGAGATTGCTGCCCGCCCGCGCCGCCGTCCTCGACGGCACCCCGGACACCCGCGACCGCGCGATCGACGTCGCCCGCCTCGCGAGCCTGCTCGTCGTCATGTTCGGCCACTGCGTGCTCCTGCTCGCTACTGTCACCCCGTCGGGCGTGTGGGTGGGCAATACCCTCGGCGCGCAGCCGTCCCTGCAGCCGATCACCTGGGTGCTGCAGGTGATGCCGCTGTTCTTCCTCGCGGGCGCGGCCTCGTCCGCCTACGGACTGAAGCCGGGGACCGCGTGGGGCGGGTGGCTGCTAGGACGGGCGCAGCGGCTCGCCCGCCCGGTGTTCTGGTACCTGGCGTTCTGGTCGCTCGCGCTGGGCGCGACGCGGCTGATCCTGGGGGAATCGAGCGCCGAGCGCCTCGGCGGTGAGTCCGTCGCGCTGCTGTGGTTCATCGGCGTGTACCTGCTGGTCCTGGCGTTCGTGCCCGCGCTGATGCGGTGCGGCGCCGCAGCGCTCGGTGGGATCGTCGTGCTGCTGCTGGCCGCCTCCGCGCTGGTCGACGGTGCGCGCCTCGCCACGGGCGCGATCGAGTGGGGCTTCCCGAACTTCCTGGTCGTGTGGCTGATCCCCGTGGTCATCGGCGTGGCATACGCGCGCCGGATGATTCCGGCCCGGTTCGCGCTGGCGGCCGCCGCGGTAGCGTTCGTCGCGGCCGTCGCCGCGGTCGTGGTCGGCCCGTACGACGTGCCGCTCGTCGTGACCGGGGCCGAGACCTTCTCGAACACCACGCCGCCCACGTTCCTCCTGGGACTGCACTGCGTGTGGGTGAGCCTGCTCTTCGTCGCGGCGGCGCCCGCTATCGGCCGGTGGGCCCGGAGCCCGCGGGTCTGGTACCCGGTGGCGGTGGGCAACGGCGGCGCGATGACGCTCTACCTGTGGCACATCCCCGCGATCGCCGTCGCGGCCTTCGCGCTGCACGCCGTGGGCGTCGACGCGGTCGACCCGGCCCAATCGGGATTCTGGGGCCTGATGGCGCTGCGCGCCGCGGTCTTCGCGGTCGTGATGTTCGCGCTGTTCGTCCTGCTCTCGCCGCTGGAGCACCGACGGATCCCGTGGTGGGACGCCCGCGTCACGGCCCGCGGTGCACGAGGCGCCCTCGCGGGCGGTCTCGTGTGCGTCGCCGGGGTGGCGGTGCTGCTCATGGCGAAGGAGGGACTCGGCTCATCGACGGGGTGGTGGGCGCTCGTCGCGTTCGTGGGGGCGCTCGGCACGGCGAGGGCGGTCGCCGGTGCGGCTCAGGCGGACGTGCGCGCGCCCCGCGCCGCCGTGGCCGACGGCGCGCCGGCACCGTCGGACTCCTGAACCACGCGTTCGCCGCCGGGAACTCCGACCGTGGGGCCGGCCGCCACGATCGACGGCTGAGCGGGCGCGCCGGGGAGGAGGACGTTGAACAGCAGGTTGAGGACCACCGCCACGATCGCCGCCGCGCTGATGCCCGAGTGGAAGATCACCACGAACCAGGCGGGGAAGGCGTGCCAGAAGTCGGTGGAGACCACGGGGATGAGCCCGAAGGCGATCGCCGCCGCGACGATGAGCAGATTGTTGTTGCCCTGGTAGTCGACCTTGGCGAGAGTGCGGATCCCACTGGCCGCGACGGTGCCGAACAACACGATCCCGGCGCCCCCGAGCACCGGCCCGGGGATCACGCTGAACGCGGCCGCCGCCATCGGGGACAGCCCGAGGAGCAGGAGGATCGCGCCGCCCGCCGCCACGGCGAACCGGCTCTTGATCCCGGTGAGCGCGACCAGCCCGACGTTCTGCGCGAACGCGGTGGCGGGGAACGAGTTGAACACCGGCGCCAGCAACGAGGACGCCATGTCGGCCCGCAGCCCGTCGGCGACCCGACGCGCATCGACCTTCGTGCCCACGACCTCGCCGACCGCCAGGATGTCGGCGGTGGTCTCGACCATGGTCACCAGGATCACGACGGTGAGCGAGACGATCGCGCCGATCTCGAACATCGGCCCGCCGAAGGCGAAGGGGTGGGGGAGGGAGAACACCGACGCGGATCCCACGGCGCCGACATCGGCGCGGCCGAAGATCAGGGCGACGACGGTGCCGACCGCCAGCCCCAGCAGCACCGACAGCCGGGAGAACACGCGCACCTTGCTGAGCAGGACGACGGCGAGGAACGTGAACATCGCAAGGCCGATGCTAGGGAGCGCCGCGAAATCCGGATTGGCCACCTTCTGCCCGTCGACGGTGATCGTCGGCTGCCCCGTGATCCACCCCGCCGCGACCGGCATGAGCGACAGGCCGATCACCGTGATGATCGACCCGGTCACGACGGGTGGGAAGAAGCGGATCACCCGCGCGAAGAACGGGGTGATGGCCAGACCGATCGCCGCGGCGACGAGCAACGATCCGAAGACGACACGGAGCCCGTGTTCGGGGTCGCCGGCGAGGATCGTGAGGATCGTCGAGACGGTCGCGAAACTGGTGCCCTGCACCAACGGCAGCCTGCTGCCGAAGAACGGCACGGCGAGCGTCTGCAGCATCGTCGCCAGGCCGCTGACGAACAGCCCGCTCGCGACGAGGAGCGCCTTCTGCGCGGTGTCCAAGCCGGCCGCGCCGCCCACGATCAGCGGAACGGCGATGACACCGCCGAACATCGCGAGGATGTGCTGGATCCCGTAGCCGAGCGTCTTCCCGACGCCCAGGTACTCGTCCTCGGGTCGCGTGTGCGGCGTGCCGCCGTCCGTCGTCGTGATCGCCATGGCCCGACGGTAGGCAGCCCGATCCGTCGATCGATTGCCTCGATGTGACGGCGGTGTTGCATCACGCCAGGGCGATGTTGCCCGATGCGGAACCGTCCTCGTTCTTGCTCGCCTGGTAGGTCCGGGACAGGTCGTCGTAGACCGCTATCAGGTCCTCCAACCGGTCGGGGCACTCGGCTCGCGCGAGCGGCATGAGGTCGGTTGCGCGGAAGAACGCATTGCTCCGGTTGTACAGGTCACGGCCGGGCGCCGGTGCCGTGCGGTCGGGGTCGGGGACGGCATAGACCTCGGTCAGGATCCGGATGTCGTGCGGGATCGCGAAGGATCGTTCGGAGTCGCTGTGGCTGAACAGGTAGGAGAAGTTGTCGAAGCCGGACCAGGCGATGCCCGACAGGCACAGGGAGCAGGGTTCGTGCGTCGCGAGGAACAGACAGTCCGCGGGCGCAGGGCGGTCGTCGAGCTCGTAGAACTGTTTGATCGCGTGGATCTCGCCGTGCCAGAGCGGGTTCGACGTCTCGTCGTTGGTAGCCGCGATCACGGTGCTCAGGTCGCTCGTGCGGAGGATCGCCGCACCGAACAGTTTGTTCCCCGCCGCGACGCCGGCGCGGGTCAGCGGCACGATCTCGTCGGCGATCACGGTCAGCAGGCGGGGCACGTCCGTCATGCGCTCATCACACCGTATGCGTGCTCCGGGCGCGCGGCGACCACGACGGTGTGATGTGATGAATGAAAGGTGTCGAATAATGTGGAGGAGATCGAGATGAAGCGCATCGTCATCGCGGGAATCGTCGGACTGGGCGTGGTCGTGGCCCCCGCCGCTGTCGCACAGGCCGCGCCCGGCGCGCCCCTCACCGTCACCTGCGACGTCTACGCGCAGCAGTTCGGCAACCAGTTCTCGTCGTTCGCGGGCACGGTGCACGGCACCGGACCGAATCGGGCGGCGGCGCGTGCCGATGCCGAATCGAAGATCTGGGGTCCGTACGGCTCGATGCCGTACGTCGCGAACTGCCGCTGAGCGGGCGTACCGTCGGATTCGTGACGAGAGCGGCGCGGATCGAGGACGTGGCCGCGATCGCGCTCGCCCTGCCCCGCGTCGTGGAGGTCGCGGCGTGGGGTGGCCGCCCGGCGTGGCAGGTGAGCAAGAAGGTCTTCTGCGGCAACCGGTCTCCGCGGCCCGACGCGGTCGACGCCGACGGCGTCCGGCTCGACGACGTGATCCTGATCCGCACGCCCGACGAATCCGACAAGCTCGCGCTGGTTCAGGCGGACGGGCCGTTCTTCACCACGCCGCACTTCGACGGCTACAACGCCGTCCTGATCCGGGCGTCCCGGCTTGGTGAGATCACCCGCGACGAACTGGCCGAAGTCATCGAGGACGCCTGGTGCGCGTGCGCGCCGAAGACCGTGGTCAGGGTCTGGCTGGCTGAGCGCGCTCGCTGACGTCCGCGGGGGTGCGGGCGAGGCCGATGACGACGATCGCCGGGACCGCCATCAGTGCGACGTTGGGCACCCACCAGAGGAGGTCGACGTCGCCCGCGAGCGCCCAGAACGAGATCGCCATGAGGCCCGCGCAGAAGGTGAGTGCACAACCGGCGGTGAGCACGATCCGCCCTGTCGACGGTCGCGTGCGCATGAGCTGCAGCCCCCCGGCGCTGAGGCCGACGGCGAGCACGTCGAGCGGGAGGAACGACCAGTTCCACGTCTGGACGACGGGGTTCGAGTAGTCGCGGAAGCGCCACTGCTCGGGGAGGGCGCCGGCGATGATCGCCGCCCAGTAGGCGGCCAGGGCCAGATCGATCGCGAGGAGCGTCGCCTTCGCGCCCCTCATTCGGCTGCCGTCGAGAGGTTGATGATCGCGACACCGATCACGGTCACGGCCATGCCGACGATCGTGGTCGCGGAGACGCGATCGCCGAAGAGGAGGGCCGCCGAGCCGGTGACCAGTACGGTGCCCGCCGCGGACCAGACCGCGTACGCGACGCCGACGGATATCTCGCGGAGTGACAGCCCGAGGAAGGCGAAGGCGCCGAGGTAGCCGGGGATCACGATGATGAGCGGCCAGAGGCTCTTGTAGCCGTCCGTCGCGCGGAGCGCGAGGGTGCCGGCGACCTCGCAGACGACGGCCGCCGCGAGAAGGAGAGTTGCGGTGCGGGACATTTCACCTCCACTAATTCAGACCGGTTGGTATGTTTCACGGGATCGGTGTGAACTGTCAAGAGGGGGAGCGATGCAGGAACGGGCAGCGCGGACGCGGGAAGCGCTCCTCGACGCGGTGGCGGAAGTCGTCGATGCGCGCGGATACGACGGTGCCGCGCTCGTGGACGTTCTCGCCCGCGCCGGAGTAACCAAGGGGGCGATGTACCACCACTTCCCGTCCAAGGCGGCGCTCGTCGGTGCCCTGGTCGCGGAGCAGTTCGCACCTGCCCTCGCGTCGCCGACGATTCCGGGGATGCCGGTCCTGCACGCGGCCGAGATCACGCTGCAGGCGCTCGTGGCCACGGTCGACGACGTACGCTTCCGAGCCGCCTTCGGCGTGGTCGTCGACCGCCCTCACCCCGAACTGGCTCCGTGGTCGCGACCGGTGCACGAGTGGAGCGAGGTGTTCGCTGCGCTCTTCGCCGCCGCCCGCGACGAGGGTGACCTCGGCGACGAGATCGACGTCGCTGCAGAGGGCGAGGCGATCGTCGCGATGACGGTGGGATGCTTCTGCGTGGCGCGCGCCGCCGGTGAACCCGGCCGCGCCGTCGCGGCGGCCGCGGCTGTGTGGGGGATGGTCGTCGACCGCGCCGTCTCCGCGGATCGTCGCGCCGCGCACCGTCGGGCGCTGGCCGAACTGGTGGGCGCGTACCAGCGGTAATGCGATTCCGTCCGCGGAACGCCGTCGACTAGTCTGGTCGGGTACCGTCCCACCCGCACCGAGGAGCCCAGAGCAGTGTCGGAAGACCAGATCGCCCCTGTCGACGACCTCAGCGAAGCCGCGCTCGACGCGTTCGCCGACGAGGCCGCGCGGGCGTTCGACGCCGCGTCCGACCTCGAGGCCCTGAACGCCGCCCGGCTCGCCCACCTCGGGGAGAAGTCGCCGCTCGCGCTCAGCAAGCGTGCCCTCGGCTCCATCCCCAAGGAGGAGCGCAAGGACGCCGGCAAGCGCGTCAACGTCGCACAGGGCCGCGCCCGCGCGGCCTACGAGCAGCGCAAGACGGTGCTCGACGCCGAGCGCGACGCCGCCGTCCTCGTCTCCGAGTCCATCGACGTGACGCTGCCGTCGGCCCGCGCCCCGCAGGGCGCCCGCCACCCGGTCAGCATCATCGCCGACGAGGTCGCCGACTTCTTCGTGGGCATCGGCTGGGAGATCGCCGAGGGCCCCGAGGTCGAGACCGAGCACTTCAACTTCGACGCGCTCAACTTCCTCCCGGACCACCCGGCCCGCTCCATGCAGGACACCTTCTACGTCGCGCCCGAGGGCTCGCGGCAGGTGCTGCGTACCCACACCTCCCCGGTGCAGGTGCGGTCGATGCTCACGCGCGACGTGCCGATCTACGTGGCCTGCCCGGGCCGCACCTTCCGCACCGACGAGCTGGACGCCACCCACACCCCGGTGTTCAGCCAGGTCGAGGGGCTCGCCGTCGACAAGGGCCTGACGATGGCGCACCTGCGCGGCACCCTCGAGGCCTTCGCGAAGGCGATGTTCGGACCCGAGACCACCACCCGCATGCGGCCGAACTACTTCCCGTTCACGGAACCGTCGGCCGAGGTCGACGTGTGGTTCCCGAACAAGAAGGGCGGCGCCGGCTGGATCGAGTGGGGCGGCTGCGGCATGGTCAACCCGAACGTGCTGCGCGCCTGCGGCATCGACCCGGAGGAGTACTCGGGCTTCGCCTTCGGCATGGGCCTCGAGCGCACCCTCCAGTTCCGCACCGGCCTGTCCGATATGCGCGACATCGTCGAGGGCGACGTCCGCTTCACCCTGCCCTTCGGCGTCCGCGGCTAGCGCCGGCGCACCCCAGCACCGCAGAATTTCACCCAGGAGAAGGACTTCCACCGTGCGCGTTGCACAGTCATGGCTCACCGAGATCCTCCGCCGCGACACCCCCGACTGGGGCGTCACGGCCGACGAGCTGGACGCCGGGTTCGTGCGCGTCGGCTTCGAGGTCGAGGAGGTCGACTCGCTCGACACCGTGACCGGCCCGCTGAAGATCGGCCGCGTGGCGCACATCGAGGAGCTGACGAACTTCCGCAAGCCCATCCGGTTCTGCCAGGTGGACGTCGGCGAGGCCGAGCCCCGTGGCATCGTCTGCGGCGCGCGGAACTTCGCCGAGGGCGACCTCATCGTGGCCGCCCTGCCGGGCGCGGTGCTGCCCGGCGGCTTCGAGATCGCCACCCGTAAGACCTACGACCACGTCTCTGACGGCATGATCTGCTCGGTCTCCGAACTCGGCCTCGGCACCGACCACTCCGGCATCCTCGTGCTGCCGGCGGGCACCGCGGAGCCCGGCGACGACGCCAAGCCCGTCCTCGGCATGGACGACACCGTCATCGAGCTCAACGTGACGCCCGACCGCGGCTACGCCTTCTCGGTGCGCGGCCTCGCCCGCGAGCTCGCCTGCAGCTACGACCTGCCCTTCACCGACATCACCACCCCGTCGCCCGAGCAGGGTGCGGGCGACGGTGGTGTGGACGTCACCGTCGAGCCCGAGTCCGGCTGCACGCGCTTCACCGCGCTGCGCGTCGAGGGCATCGACCCGAAGGCCGTGAGCCCGTGGTGGCTGCAGCGCCGCCTCCTCACCTCCGGCGTGCGCCCGATCAGCGCCGCGGTCGACGTGACCAACTACCTCATGCTGCTCAGCGGCCAGCCGCTGCACGCCTTCGACGCCGACAAGGTGCGCGGCGGCCTCGTCGTGCGCGCGTCGCGCCCCGGCGAGACCCTGGAGACCCTCGACCACGTCGAGCGCACGCTCGACCCCGAGGACGCGGTCATCGTCGACGATTCCGGGCCCGTCTCGCTCGCGGGCGTCATGGGCGGCGCGACCACCGAGGTGGGCGACGACACCGTCAACGTGATCCTCGAGGGCGCCGTCTGGAACCCGGTCAAGGTCTTCCGCACCGGCAAGCGGCACAAGCTGAGCTCGGACGCCGCCAAGCGGTACGAGCGCACCGTCGACCCCGCGATCTCCGTGTGGACGGTCCGCGAGGCGGCCCGCCTGCTCACCGAGATCGCCGGCGGCACCGTCGTGGGCGAGCTCACCGACCTCGGCGGCTACTCCGAGCGCCCGCAGGTGACCATCGCGGCGGACCGTCCGGACCGCGTCGCGGGCATCACCTACGCCCCGGGCACGACGGTGCGCCGCCTCACCCAGATCGGGTGCGCCGTGGAGGGGGAGAGCAGCCTGACGGTGACCCCGCCGACGTGGCGGCCCGACTTGACCATGGTCGCCGACCTCGTCGAGGAGGTGCTGCGGCTCGAGGGGCTGGAGCAGATCCCGCCCGTGCTGCCCGCCGCCCCCGGCGGCCGGGGCCTCAGCGCCCGGCAGCGACGCCGCCGCACCGTGAGCCGCTCGCTCGCGCACACCGGCCACGTCGAGGTGCTCACCAGCCCGTTCCTCCCCGCCGGCGTCTTCGACACCTGGGGCCTGGAGGCCGACGACCCGCGCCGGAACACCACGACGGTGCTCAACCCGCTCGAGTCGGACCGGCCGTCGCTCGCGACCACGCTCCTGCCCGGCCTGCTGGAGATCCTGGCGCGCAACGTCTCCCGCGGCCAGCGCGACCTCGCGCTGTACACGATCGCCCAGGTCGTGCTGCCGTCGGAGACGACGGTCGCCGTCGACCCGATCCCCGTTGACCGCCGCCCGACCGCGGAGCAGATCGACGAGCTCAACGCCTCGCTACCGAGCCAGCCCGAGCACATCGCGGTCGTCTTCACGGGCCGGCGCACCCCCGCCGGTCCGTGGGGCGAGGGCCGCGCCGCCGACGCGACGGACGCCTTCGAGGCCGTGCGCGAGATCGGCCGCGCGAGCAACATCGAGCTCACGCTCCGGGCGGCGCAGTACGCGCCGTTCCATCCCGGACGGTGCGCCGAGGTCCTCGCGGGCGACGTGGTGATCGGCCACGCCGGCGAGCTGCACCCCGCGGCGCTGGAGCGTGCCGGGCTCCCGGCCCGCACCTGCGCCGTCGAGCTCGACCTCGATGCGATCCCGCTCGTGGAGAACCTGCCCGCGCCCGTCGTCTCGCCGTTCCCGGCGGTGCTGCAGGACGTGGCGGTCGTCGTCGACGCCGCCGTCCCCGCAGAGTCCGTCCGGTCCGCGCTGGCCGACGGTGCCGGCGAACTCCTGGAGGCGATCTCGCTGTTCGACGTCTTCACAGGCGCGCAGGTGGGCGAGGGCCGCAAGTCGATGGCCTTCTCGCTGCGCTTCCGCGCGGGCGATCGGACGCTGACCGAGGACGAGGCTTCCGCGGCCCGCGACGCCGCGGTGGCGAAGGCGTCAGCGACCGTCGGCGCCGTCCTGCGCTGATCCGCGGCGCCGGTACAGGAGGGCGCCGGCGACGCCGCACCCGATCGCGCTGACGACCAGCGGGATCGCGGCCAGGTGGAAGCCCGCCGCCGGACCGGCCGCCGCGGAGGCGACGAGCACCGCGCACAGGGCGCCACCCAGCGAACCGCCGATCCGCTGCAGGATGTTCACCTGCGTGATGGCGCCCGGGAGCTGGCCGGCGCTGACGGCGCGGTACGCGGCAACGGTGACGGGCGTCGCCACCAGGCTGATCGACGCGCCGACCGCGACGAGCAGGGCCTGGACCAGCCAGACCGGCGCGTCCGCCGGCAGCACTGCGAACGGCGCGACGGCGACCGTCGCGAGGACCGAGCCCACGAGGACCACCGGCGCCGGCCCGAACCGGTCGACCCACTGGCCGGTGAACGGCGAGATCACGCACGTCGCCCCGGCCAGGCCGAGGAGGCTGGTGCCGGCGTCGAGCGGGCTAAGCCCCCGGCCCAGCTGGAAGTAGAGCGCGAACAGGATCCCGCTGCCGAAGATCAGGGTGCCGGCGAAGAAGGCCCCGACGGCGCTCGCCCGGAAGGCCGGGGCGGCGAAGAGGCGCAGGTCGAGCAGCGGGTGATCGGTGCGCAGGCTGGCGGCGCCGAACCAACCGAGCGCGACGATCGCGGCCGCGCCGATCACCAGCACGTCGGCCGTGAGGCGGCCGGCCTCGCCCCAGCGTGTCGCGGCGAAGACGAGCGCCGGCAGCCCGAGCGTGATCAGTACGAGGCCGGTGCGGTGCAGCGGAACCGGCGGCGCCGTGGGGAAGCGTGGGATCAGCCGGAACCCGAGGGCGCCGGCGGCCACGCCGATCGGCACGTTGATGAGGAAGAGCCACGGCCACGGCGCGGCGGCGAGGACTTGGCCGCCGATCAGCCCGCCGGCCGCGGGTGCCGCGGCGACGGCCAGGCCGAGGGTTCCCATCACCCGGCCCAGCCGTTCCGGACCCACCGCCAGGCCGAGGATCGTCTGG
This sequence comes from Tsukamurella tyrosinosolvens, assembly GCF_900104775.1. NCBI lineage: Bacteria > Bacillati > Actinomycetota > Actinomycetes > Mycobacteriales > Tsukamurellaceae > Tsukamurella > Tsukamurella tyrosinosolvens. The sequence goes on along the minus strand of NZ_FNSA01000003.1, from coordinate 3,012,666 downwards.
CCCGTCGGGATGAGGAGCCCGCCCGCGAGGCCCTGGACGACGCGTGCGGCGATGAGCGTCTCGACGGTCGGCGCCGCGGCGCAGAGGACCGACGCGGCGGTGAATCCCCCGAGCGCGGTGAGCCAGAGCCGCCGCACACCCCACCGCGTGCCGAGGCGGCCGGCCAGTGGGAGCGAGACGGCGAGGGCGAGCAGGTACGCGCTCGCCACCCACTGGGTGAGCGAGAGCGGCGCGCCGAGCGCGTCGCCGATGGCGGCGAGGCCCACGTTGACGATGGTGGCGTCGAGGCCGCTGGCGAATGCGCCCGCGGCGATCACGCTGCACAGGCGCCAGGTCCGGCCGTCGATCCGGTCGCCGGACCGCGCCGCGGTCGCGGTCATGACGCTCGCCCCGCGCGGATCGTGCGCAGCGCCGTGGACCACTCGACGACCTCGTCGAGCATCCGGAGCAGCGCGGGCTCGTGGTGCTCCGCCGGGGCGAACGTGCCCCGCTGCCGAATGTCGGGCACGTCGAAATCGGCGAACAGGTTCAGCGCCACCGTGGTCCGGACACAGGCGGTCTTCGTCTCCGCGAGCACGAGGCGGAGATGCTCGGCGGCCCGGACTCCGCCGTGGATCCCGAAGCTCACGAAACCGGCCGCCTTGTCGTTCCACTCGGCGTAGAGGTAGTCGATCGCGTTCTTCACGGCCGCGGGCATCGAGTGGTTGTACTCGGGGACGACGAAGACGAAGCCGTCGAAGGCGCCGACGAGCTCCGCCCACCGGCGGGTGTGCGGGTGCCGGTACTCGCCGAAGGCGGCGGGCAACGGCTCATCGAGGAGGGGCAGGTCCTGGTCGGCCAGGTCGACGGTGACGACCTCGGCGCGGCCGTGCAGGTGGTCGGACGCACGGCGGTGCACCCATGCGGCCACCTGGTCGGTCCGGCGGCCGGGGCGGGTGGACCCGGTGATGACGGCGATGCGGGGGAGTTCGGTGTGCGGTGCGGTGTCCATGATCCCAATGTACAACGATCATTGCACTAGATACAATGGTCGTTGTACCTATGGAAGGGTGAGGGCATGCGTGAGGACAAGCGACAGGATCTGCTGCGCGGAGCGGTGCGAGTCTTCGCCGCCGACGGATTCAGCCGCGCGAGCATCCAGAGTCTGGCCGCCGAGGCGGGCGTCTCCACCCGGACGATCTACAACCAGTACGGCAACAAGGAGGACCTGTTCCGCGCGGTCGTCCTGGACAGCGCCACACGCGTCGCCGAGCGGCAGATCGCCGTCGCCGAGAAGTACCTGGCGAGGGTCGCGGACCTGCGCGCCGACCTCATCGCCTTCGGTCGCGCCTGGTCCGTCCGCGATCCCGAGAGCCGGGACCACTTCCGGATGGTCGCCCAGATCAACGCCGACGTCGAGCACATCGCCCCGGACGTCCTCGCCGGATGGCGCGCCGCGGGGCCGGACCGGGTTCGGGCGGCGATCGGGGAACTGCTCGTCGCGCTCGACGGTGCCGGCCGCCTCCGCATCGAGGACGGCGAGCTCGCCGCTGTGCACCTGATCAACCTCACCGCCGGCTCGGTCGGCGGCGTGAGCGGCACGGGACGTGCCCTCGCGCACGCCGAGGAGGAACGCATCGTCGCCGCCGGCGTCGACGTCTTCCTCGCCGCCTACGGTCGTTGACCGCGCGCGGGCGGCGGGCATGGAGCCGGCCCCGGCGGCGCACTGAGTGCTGCCGCCGGGGCCGGAGTCGGTGGGCCGCCTAGCTGGTGTGATGCACGTCGGCCAGCTTGTAGACGGGGGTGTCGATGCCCTCGTAGCGGGCCTTGAGCTGCAGCGCCAGGTACAGGGAGTAGTGCCGCGACTGGTGCAGGTTGCCGCCCATCATCCACAGGCCGGGCACCTGGGTGGGCTTCCACATGTTGCGCTGCTCGCCCTCCCAGGGGCCGGGGTCCTTGGTCGTGTCGGAGCCGAGGCCCCAGCACTTGCCCAGCCTGTCCGCGGCCTCCTGGCCCATGAGGTCGGCGGCCCAGCCGTTCATCGAGCCGTAGCCGGTCGCGTAGACCACCAGGTCCGCGGGGAGGACGGTGCCGTCCTCGAGCACGACGGCGTCCTCGGTCAGGTGGTCGACGCCGCCCTTGGCCAGCTTGATCGAGCCGTCGATGATGAGGCCCGCAGCGCCGACGTCGATGTAGTAGCCCGAGCCGCGGCGCAGGTACTTCATGAACAGGCCCGAATCGTCGTCGCCGAAGTCCAGCTCGTAGCCGGCCTTCTCGAGGCCGTCGTAGAAGTCGGCGTCGATCTCGCGGACCTTGTCGTAGATCGGCTTCTGGAACTCGTTCATGATCCGGTAGGGCAGCGAGGCGAAGATCATGTCGGCCTTGTCGGTGGTCACACCGCTGGCCACCGCGCGCTCGCTGTACAGGTCGCCGAGGCCGTGCTCCATGAGGGACTCGGACTTGATGATGTGCGTGGAGCTGCGCTGGACCATGGTCACCTCGGCGCCGGCCTCGATGAGGGCCTTGCTGATGTCGAGCGCCGAGTTGTTGGCGCCGATGACGACGACCCTCTTGCCCGCGTACGCGTCCGGTCCGGGGTGCTTCGACGAGTGGTGCTGCTCGCCCTGGAAGACGTCCATCCCCTCGAACGCCGGGATGTTCGGCTTGCCCGACATGCCCGTCGCGAGCACGAGCTGCTTGGGGTGCAGGGTCAGGCGCTCGCCGTCCTTGTTCACCTCGACGGTCCACTCGCCCTTCGCCTCGTCGTAGGACGCGGACAGCGCCTCGGTGCGCGACCAGTACGGCACCTCCATGACGCGCGTGTACATCTCGAGCCAGTCGCCGATCTTGTCCTTGGGGGCGAAGACGGGCCAGTTGGCGGGGAAGGGCAGGTAGGGCAGGTGGTCGTACCAGACGGGGTCGTGCAGGCACAGCGACTTGTAGCGGCCGCGCCACTGGTCGCCGGGGCGGTCGTACTTGTCGACCACCAGTGCGGGCACGCCGAGCTGCCGCAGGCGCGCGCCGAGCGCGATGCCGCCCTGGCCGCCGCCGATGACGAGCGTGTCGGGCTGGATCGAGCGACCGAGCTCCGCCTCCTCCTGCTCGCGGCGCTCGGCCCAGGTCGGCGCGGCGTTGTGCGCGCCGTGCACCGCGCCCATGGGGCGGCGGGCGCCGAAGGACTCCTCGTGGCCCTTGAGCTCGCGGAGCGTCGTCAGGAGCGTCCACGCCCGGTCGACGCCGTCGTCGCCCTGCCGGATGCGGACGTGGCCCTTGCCGCGGCCGACGCCGGTCTCGAAGCCGATGAACGCCTCCGCCACGTCGTCGCCGGACGCCGGGTCGGTGGTCGCGAAGCCGCTCGGGGCCGTGCCGTCGAGACGCTCGGTGAGCATCGCCGCGATCTGGTCGCGACCCTCGCTGGTGTGCAGGTTCCAGGTGAACGAGACCAGGTCACGCCAGAAGCCGCCGGGCTCGAACAGGTCCGCCGCCGCGGCGACGTCGCGCGCGGCGAGCGCCGCCTCGAACTTCGCGAGCCAGGCGTCGACCCGCTCCTGGGGGCCGGTGGCGACGTCCGGTGCCGATTCCGCGATCGCGGTCATGTCGTACTCCTTCATGTTCCGTGTGGTGCTGTGGTGTGAATCACACGCCTGGTGTGATGGGGGTTACAAGGGTTGCGTCCCGTTGCACCGTTCTGGGCGATCGCCCGTGTCTCGATGAGCGGCGATGCAGAATCGGGGAGTGGCACACGCAGTGGAGCCAGCGGTGGCGCACGGAGAGGACCCCCGGACCTACGCGCGCCTGCTGGCCGAGGTGTACGACGCGACGATGGCCGGGGAACGGCCGCCAGCGCGGCCGCGCGAGGTGATCGGCGATTCCTGGGAGCGCGTCATCGCCGCAGGCCTGCGCCCCGATTCGGGTGCCGCCCCGGCGATCCACTCCGCCGATCTGTCCCGGTTGCGGCGCGAGTCCGGCCTCGTCGGGCTCATCGACGACTTCACCGGCGGCCTCGCTCCGATCACGGACGCCGGATCGAGCATCCTCGTCGTCTCCGACGCCGAGGGGCGCCTCCTGTGGCGCAGCGGTTCGACGCGGGTCCTCCGCGAGGCCGACCGGCTGGGCTTCGTCGAGGGCGCCGCATGGTCCGAGAACGACGTCGGCACGAACGCGATCGGTACTGCGCTGGCCTCGCGCGCCCCGGTGCAGACCTTCTCCGCCGAGCACTTCGCCCGCAATCAGCACCCGTGGACCTGCTCGGCCGCGCCGATCCGCGACCGTCGCACGGGGCGGTTGCTCGGCGTCGTCGACGTGAGTGGTCCCGCGTCGACGGTGCACCCCACGACACTCGCGCTCGTCGCCGCCGTCGCGAGTCTTGCCGAGGCGACGTTGCGTGAGGCCCACCTCGCCGGTCTCGATCAGCTGCGGACCGTCGCCGCCCCGTTGCTCGCCGGCCTCTCGGGCCCCGGCCTCGTCGTCGACTCCCACGGCTGGGTCGCCGCGGTCGGCCAGCTCGCGCCGTGCACCCGGGTCACCCTCCCGAGCGTCGTCGACTCGGCGCACCTGTGGCTCCCGGAGCTCGGGCAGTGCACCGTCGAACCGCTGCCGGGCGGGTGGCTGCTGCGGCCCGTCGCCGACGAGCCGCGTGACGGCGCCACCCGGGTGACCCTCGACCTGCGGGTCGGGCGGACGCCGTCGGTCACGGTCGCCGGCGCCACCGGCGAGTGGCGGCACCAGCTCACGCCCCGGCACGCCCAGATCCTCGAGTTGTTCGCCGACGGTCGCGGGCACACCGCCGCGCAGGTCGCGCAGTCGCTGTTCGGCGACCCCGCCCGCGTGGTCACCGTGCGCGCCGAGATCTCGCGGCTGCGCCGGGTGCTCTCCGGGCTCATCGCCGCGCAGCCCTACCGCTTCGCCGACGCCGTCGTGGTCGACACGCTCCGCTGAATCCGCAAGGCCGCAACCCCGCGCAACCTTTGCCGCGTGTGTCCGGGGTCACATAGACCGGGAGGTGACCACGCGGACGAAGGGACACACGATGGCACGCATCGCACTGGTAACGGGGGCGGGACGAGGGATCGGCGCGGGCATCGCGCGCCGGCTCGCCGCGGACGGACTCGACCTGGCGCTCGTCGACCTCACCGCGGACGGCGTCGAGGCCGTCGCGGAGGAGATCCGGGCGACCGGACGTCGTGCCGTCGCGCTCACCGCCGACGTCTCCGATCGCGACGCGGTCTTCGGCGTCGTCGCGGCGGCCGTGGACGCGCTGGGCGGGCTCGACGTGATGGTCAACAACGCCGGCGTGGCGCTGGTCGGGCCGGTCGCGGACGTGTCGCCCGAGGATCTGCGGCGGCTGTTCTCCGTGAACGTCGACGGCGTGCTCTGGGGCATCCAGGCCGCGGCGGCGTCCTTCATCGAGCGCGGGGTGCGCGGCAAGATCGTCAACGCCGCGTCGATCGCCGGTCACGAGGGCTTCGCCATGCTCGGCGCCTACAGCGCCACCAAGTTCGCGGTCCGCGGGTTCACCCAGGCGGCCGCGAAGGAGTACGCGACGCACGGCATCACGGTCAACGCCTACTGCCCCGGCGTGGTGGGGACCGACATGTGGGTCGAGATCGACCGCCGCTTCGCCGAGCTGACCGGTGCCGAGGTCGGCGCGACCTACGACCAGTTCGTCGGTGGCATCGCGCTGGGACGGGCGCAGACGCCCGAGGACGTCGCCGCCTTCGTCTCCCACCTGGCGTCACCCGATTCCGGCTACATGACGGGACAGTCCGTGCTCATCGACGGCGGCCTGGTCTACCGCTGACACTGTGCGGAAGGGGACGAGCGTGACGGAACCGGCGATGTCGGCGGGCGAGGATCCACGGCGCTACGCGCGCCTGCTGTCCGAGGTCTACGACGCGACCATGAGCGGCTCCCGCCCGCCCGCGCGGCCGCGCGGCGTGATCGGCGACTCCTGGGACCGGGTACGCGCCGCCGGGCTCGCGCCCGACACCGACCCGGGGCCCGCGCTCGGCTGGATGGACGTCGAGCTCGGCCGCCAGGAGTCCGGCCTCGGCCTCGTGCTCGACGAGCTCACCGCCGGCCTCGCGCCGCTCACCGCCGACGGCGACAACATCCTGGTGGTCGCCGACCGGTTCGGGCGGGTGCTGTGGCGCTCCGGTTCGACTCGGGTCCTCGCGCACGCGGACCGGCTCGGCTTCGTCGAGGGCGCCGGCTGGGCCGAGGACCAGGTGGGCACCAATGCCATCGGCACCGCGATCGCGTCCCGCACGCCCGTGCAGATCTTCTCCGCCGAACACTTCGCGCGCAGCCACCACGCCTGGACCTGTGCGGGCGCACCGATCCGCGACGTGCACACCGGCCACATCCTCGGCGTGGTGGACGTCTCCGGGCCCGCCGCGACGGTGCACCCGACGACCCTCGCGCTGGTGTCCACCGTCGCCAAGCTCGCGGAATCCCGGCTGCGCGAGGCGCATCTCGCCGGTCTGGAGCGGCTCCGGTCCGTCGCCGCGCCGATGCTGGCGGGCCTCGGCCGACCGGGGCTCGCCGTCGACGTCAACGGGTGGGTGGCCGCCGTCGGCGACCTGCCGCCGCGCTCGCGGGTCGCGCTGCCCGTCGACCTGGCGGGGCCGTCGGTCCGGCTCCCCGAGCTGGGGCTGTGCACCGTCGACCCACTGCCCGGCGGCTGGCTGCTCCAGCCCGACCCGGGCGACGGGCCCGACACGATCACCCGGGTCACGCTCGACCTGCGTCCCGGCCGCGCGCCCGAGGTCGCGGTCGCGGGCGGCGGGGGAGCGTGGCGGTACCAGCCGTCGCCCCGGCACGCGCAGATCCTCGAGCTCCTCGCCGACGGTGCCGGCCGGACGGCCGCGCAGCTCGCCGAGGCGCTGTTCGGGGATCCCGGGCGGGTGGTCACCGTGCGGGCCGAGATCTCGCGGCTGCGGCGCGTGCTCTCGGGCGTGATCGCGGCGCAGCCCTACCGGTTCGCCGACGGCGTGTCGGTCGAGTTGCTGCGCTGACCGCCCCCGGCCTCTAGCGTGGAGCCCGTGAGCGAGCCGCAGATCTTCCCCGAGGACTGGACCACGGCGCTCGTCCTGGTGGCGCACCCGGACGATCCCGAGTACGGGATGGCGGCGGCCGTCGCCCGCTGGACCTCCCAGGGCAAGACGGTGGCCTACGGCCTCGCGACCTCCGGCGAGGCGGGGATCGAGGGCATGACGCCCGGCACCGCGGGGCCCGTGCGCGAGGAGGAGCAGCGACGTTCCGCCGCCGTCGTCGGCGTCGACGAGGTGCGCTTCTGGGGCTATCCGGATTCGCAGGTGACGAACACGCCGGAGCTGCGCGAGTCGATCCGCAAATCCATCGCCCGCTACGAGCCCGACATCGTCCTCACCCTGTGGGGCGGCCCCGAGTGGGCGCCCGGTGCGCCGAACCAGAGCGACCACATGGAGTTCACCCGCGCGGTCGCCGAGGCCGCCGCGGCGGCGGGCGTCACTGCCTACCAGACCGCGCCCGAGCCCGCGTACATCGTCGACGTCACCGGGTTCACCGAGCGCGCCGTGGAATCGCTCGCCGAGCACCGCCAGTACCTCTCGGTGCTCGACCCGGGCACGCCCGTCATCGAGCAGGCGCGCGCGCAGATCGCCTCCGCGTGCCTCCCGCGCGGCGTTCACCGCCACACCGTCGGCTTCCGCGATCTGGCCTAGCCCAGCCGCTGCACCGCGCGCCGCAGCAGCGGGACCTGCGCGGTGCGCTCCGCGAGGCGCTGCTCGCGTGCGGTCCGCCCGGGTGCCGCACGTAGGAGTTCCCGGGTCTCCCGCACGGCGACGGCGTCGTGCGCGGTGAGCGCTCCGACGAGCGCGGCGAGGGCGTCGTCGACCTCCGCCGCGGGCACGCACTGCTGGACGAGCCCGAGGCGCAGGGCCTCGTCGGCCTCGACGGTGCGCGCGGTCGCGCAGATCTCGAGGGCGCGGGCGTAGCCGACGGCGTCGACCAGCGGCTTCGTCCCGGCCAGGTCGGGCACCAGGCCCAGCGCGGGCTCCTTCATGCAGAACCGCGCGCTGTCGGCGGCCAGGCGCAGGTCGCAGGCGAGCGCCAGCTGGAAGCCCGCGCCGATCGCGTGGCCCTCCACGACGGCGACCGTGAGGAAGGGACCGTCGGCCAGCAGCGCGAAGGGTTCCTGGAAGACGCCGATCGCGTGCCGGGCGCCCTCGTCGGACAGTGCAACGACGTCCACCAGGTTGCCGGGCTCGCCGGTGCGCGCCGGATCGAGCAGGCGCAGGTTCAGGCCGGCGGAGAACGTGCCGCCCGCGCCGCGCACGACGACCACGCGGACCGTGTCGTCGAAGGATCGGATCGCGTCGGCCATCGCCGCCCACATCACGGGGTCCTGGGCGTTGCGGATCTCGGGCCGGTCGAGAGTGAGGGTGGCGACGGCGCCGTCGACGGTGACGCGGATTCCGGTGTGCTGTTCGGTCATGCACGCACTCTTGCACGCGAGCCGTAGCCGTAGTCGGCGATGTCGAGCGGTTCGCCGTGCGTGCCGCCGAAATGGTCGACCCAGGAGCGCCGGAGGCGGTGCGGCCGGGCGGCGGTCGATCCGGCGTAGGTCCGCATCGCGCGGGCGGTGAGGGCGCGCATCCTCGGTGACGGTGCGTCCAGCCGGTGCGTCGCGCACAGGTGCTCGCCGTAGATGCTGAACAGGACGGGATCGGCGTAGCGGGCCGCGCGGCCGGGGAACCAGCGCTCCCGCCAGTCCGCGGAGAGCTGGTCCACCAGGGCGCGCCCGCCCTCGGTGTAGGCGTACCGGCACTCGTAGGCCTGCGCCCACTCGAGGAACTCGGACCGGCACTCCGGCACGTCCAGGCCCATCCGGACGCCGACGCCGCGCCAGAACAGGAAGCGGGCCAGGCGCTCGCCGCCGGTGAACAGGTGCAGGCCGAGCTCGTCGGCGATCCGGTCGGGCTCGAGGGCGAGGGAGGCGAGGGTGTAGAGCTTGTCGTCGTCGCCGATCCCGAAGTGGGAGTGGATCGACTCCATGCGGTCGATCGCGGCGCGCCCGGCGGGGGAACTGTGGCCGTTGCGGAGCATCTCGCCGAAGAAGACCAGCGTGTCGTCGTTGCGGCGGCGGACGTCCTTCATCATGTCGCCGGTGCCCTTGCGGTGGACGATCCGCGCGATGGACGGGAGCGCGACCTGGCGCGCGAAGGCGACGGTGTACGCGGCGTGCACGAACAGGCCGTCGCCGTACTTGACCTCGAGGCTCAGGTGTGTGAGCTCCTCGTGATCGGCCACGGGGTCGAGCGCGTCCATCCGGCGGCGCAGCGCCGCCGCGCTGATCAGAGCGTCGGAGGGGGTGGTCGTTGTGGATCGCATCGCGTCTCCCTGGGCCCGTCGGAAAGTTGGAACTCTACCGTTCCTAGAATGACGATGAACTAAGAACGGTTGTGTGTCAAGATTGATCCGTGGACGAGGTGGTGCGGCCCTGGCGGGGGGTCAGTGCGGAGGATCGACGGTCCGCGCGGCGAGCGCAGTTGCTCGAGGCGTGCCTGGACGTCGTGGGGGACGCCGGCGTGGAGGCGGTCACGGCGGACGCGGTCGCCCAGCGGGCGGGGTTGTCGAAGCGGTACTTCTACGAGGCCTTCGCGGACCGGGAGCAGGTCCTGCTCGCCGCGCTCGACGGTCTGCTCGAGGTGATCCGCGAGCGGGTCGCGGTGGTGCTCGACGGCGAGGACGACGTCGATCGGCGCATCCGGCGCACCGTCGAGACGTTGGCCCGCGTCCTGGCCGAGGACGCGCGGACGGCGAGGCTCTTCGAGGAGGCGCCGCGCGTGGCCGTGCTGGAGCAGCACCGGCACAACGCGTTCCGGGTGTTCAGCGAGCTGCTGGCGGCGGGGATCTACGCGGACCGGGGCGCAGGGCGCGCGGAGGTGACTTCGTGGTTCGTCGTGGCGGGCACCGTCGAAGTGCTCACCCGCTGGCTCGGCGGCGCGGTCCCGATGGACGAGGCGGAGGTGGTCGCCACGATCGCGGACATCGGCGTGCGGCTCAGCGGCCCCGATCCGTCGTGAGGGATCGCGTCAGCCCAGGTGGAAGGCCTGCGTGATGTGGTTGCCGCGCCGATGATCGCCGACCAGGCTGGGGCGGCCGCGGCCCATCTTCACGAGCATGGCGCGGTTCTCCACACGCGGCGCGAAGCCGTCGAGGACGCGGTTGACGGTGCCCCGCACGCCGCGCTGGCGGCGCGGCAGCGACAGCGGCTGCGTCAGGGCGTCGGGATTCGTGGTCGGAAGATCGTTGCGCATGTGAGGTCTTTCGGGTGCCGGGGTCGGATCGTTACTGCTACCCAGGGTGCCGATGACGCCTGGCCGTGGGCTGGCCGGAACCTGAGGGGTTCCGGTCAGCCGTGTGCCGCGTGACACACGACCTCGAGGAGCAGTCCGTCCGCACCCGTTCGGAATGCGGCGGGAAGGAACGTTCCCCGGATCGGATGTGAATAGGCTTGCATGGTGGTGCATAATCATTGCATGACTGTTTCCGTGGCGATCGCGGGCGCGAGCGGCTACGCCGGGGGAGAAATCCTCCGGCTGCTGCTCGGCCACCCGCAGTACCTGTCCGGTGAGCTGACGATCGGCGCGCTGACCGCCGGCGGCAACGCCGGCAGCACGCTGTTCGAGCACCACCCGCACCTGCTGCCCTTGGCGGACCGCGTCCTGCAGGAGACGACCCCGGAGACGCTGCGCGGCCACGACGTCGTCTTCCTCGGGCTGCCGCACGGCAAGTCCGCCGAGATCGCCGAGGCGCTGCCCCCGTCGACCCTCATCATCGACTGCGGCGCCGACTACCGGCTCAAGGACGCCGCGGAGTGGGAGCACTACTACGGCAGCGCCCACGCCGGCACCTGGCCCTACGGCCTGCCCGAGCTTCCGGGCAACCGGGACGTGCTCGCCGGCGCGTCCCGCATCGCCGTCCCGGGCTGCTACCCGACGGTGTCGACCCTCGCCTTCCTGCCCGCCGTCGCGGCCGGCATCGTGGCGCCCGAGGTCACCGTCGTCGCCGTGAGCGGTACGTCCGGCGCGGGCAAGTCCCTGCGGACCGACCTGCTCGCCTCCGAGGCGATCGGCTCGGCGCGCGCCTACGGCGTGACCACCCACCGGCACACCCCGGAGATCACGCAGAACCTCTCGGCGGCGGCGAATTCCCCCGTCACCGTGTCGTTCACGCCGATCCTCGTGCCCATGGCCCGGGGCATCCTCGCCACGGTCTCCGCCCCGACGACGGTGACCGCCGCGCAGGCCCGGGAGGTCTATGCGGCGGCGTACGCAGACGAGCCCTTCGTGCACCTGCTGCCCGAAGGCCTGCAGCCGCAGACGAAGTCGGTGCTCGGCAGCAACGCCGTGCAGGTGCAGGTGGCCGTCGACGAGCGCGCCGGGCGCCTCATCGCCACCGCCGCCATCGACAACCTCACCAAGGGCACCGGCGGCGCCGCCGTCCAGTCCATGAACCTCGCGCTCGGCTGGCCCGAGACCGCCGGCCTGTCCACCGTAGGAGTCGCACCGTGACCTTCAAACTCGTTCGCAACCAGGGCGTCACGGCGCCCCTGGGGTTCAAGGCCGCGGGCATCGCGGCCGGGATCAAGGCCTCCGGCAAGCCGGACCTGGCCCTGGTCTTCAACGAGGGACCGCACTACGCGGCGGCCGGCGTCTTCACCCGCAACAAGGTCAAGGCCGCGCCCGTGCTCTGGAGCGAGCAGGTGATCAAGGACGGCCACCTGCGCGCGGTGATCCTCAACTCCGGCGGTGCGAACGCCTGCACCGGCCCCGGTGGCTTCCAGGACGCCCATGCGACGGCCGAGAAGGTCGCGGAGACGCTGAGCCACTGGGGGACCGAGACCGGCGCCGGAGAGGTCGCCGTGTGCTCCACCGGCCTCATCGGCGATCGCCTGCCCATGGACAAGCTGCTGGCCGGCGTCACCGAGATCGTGCACGAGATGGGTGGCGGCCTCACCGGCGGCACCGATGCCGCGCACGCCATCATGACCACCGACACCGTGCCCAAGGAGACCGCGCTGCACCACTCCGGCGGCTGGAACGTTGGCGGCATGGCCAAGGGCGCCGGCATGATGGCGCCCTCGTTGGCGACGATGCTCGTCGTGCTCACGACCGACGTGCACGCGAGCCCCGAGCAGCTCGACGAGGCCCTGCGGCACGCCACGTCCTACACGTTCGACAGGCTCGACGTGGACGGCGCCACCTCGACCAACGATACCGTGCTCCTGCTCAGTAGCGGCGCGAGCGAGAAGACCTGCACGCAGGAGGAACTCAACGCCGCCGTGCGCGAGGTCTGCGACGACCTCGCCGCCCAGCTGCAGGGCGACGCCGAGGGCGTCACCAAGCGGATCCTCATCACCGTCACCGGTGCGGCCTCCGAGGAGGAGGCCCTCGTGGGCGCCCGGGCCATCGCCCGCGACAGCCTCGTCAAGACCGCGCTGTTCGGCAGCGATCCCAACTGGGGTCGCGTCATGGCCGCGATCGGCATCGCCCCGATCGAGCTGGTCCACGACAAGCTGACCGTCTCCTTCAACGGGCAGCCCATCGCCGAGAACGGCTGCGGGGTACCCGGAGCGCGCGACGTCGACCTCTCCGGACCCGAGATCGACGTCACCGTCGACCTGGGCCTCGGGCGCGGCACCGCGACGATCCGCACCACGGATCTCTCGCACGCCTACGTCGAAGAGAACTCGGCGTACTCCTCATGAGCGCACCCGATCTCACGCCGCTCGACAAGGCCGGCGTGCTCGCCGAGGCACTGCCCTGGCTCCTCGATTTCCACGGTAGGACCGTCGTGGTCAAGTACGGCGGCAACGCCATGATCGACGACGAGCTCAAGCGCTCCTTCGCGCAGGACATGGTCTTCCTGCGGACCTGCGGCCTGCACCCCGTCGTGGTGCACGGCGGCGGCCCGCAGATCACGGCCATGCTCAAGCGACTCGGGATGGAGGGCGAGTTCCGCGGCGGCTTCCGCGTGACCACGCCCGAGGTGATGGACGTCGTGCGCATGGTGCTCTTCGGGCAGGTCGGGCGCGAGCTGGTGGGGCTGATCAACTCCTACGGGCCCTTCGCCGTCGGCATGTCCGGCGAGGACGCGCACCTGTTCACCGCCACGCGGCGGCAGGTCGTGGTCGACGGTGCGCCGACCGACATCGGGCTCGTCGGCGACGTGACCGCGGTGAGCCCGGAGGCGGTCAACGACCTCATCGCGGCCGGCCGCATCCCGGTGATCTCGACGATCGCGCCGGACGCGGACGGGGTGGTGCACAACATCAACGCCGACACCGCCGCGGCCGCACTCGCGGAGGCGCTCGGCGCCGAGAAGCTGGTGGTGCTCACCGACGTCGAGGGCCTGTACACGAACTGGCCGGACCGCTCCTCGCTCACGTCGGAGATCGACACGGACGCGCTGACCGCACTGCTCCCGAGCCTCGACTCCGGCATGGTCCCCAAGATGGAGGCGTGCCTGCGAGCCGTGCACGGGGGCGTCCCCACCGCGCACGTCATCGACGGGCGGGTGCCGCACTCCGTGCTTCTCGAGCTGTTCACGAGCAAGGGCATCGGCACCATGGTGACCCCGCCGACATCTCCTACAGAGACCTGGATCTGACACATATGAGCAACGAAGCAATGCAGTCGCGGTGGAACGCCGCGGTGATGGACACCTACGGCACCCCGCCCATCGCGCTGGTGTCCGGTCGCGGCGCGACCGTGACCGACGCCGACGGCAAGGAGTACGTCGACCTGCTCGGCGGCATCGCCGTCAACGCCCTGGGCCACGCGCACCCGAAGATCATCGAGGCGGTGACGCAGCAGGTCTCGACGCTGGGGCACGTCTCGAACCTGTACATCAGCGAGCCCGTCGTGCGCCTCGCCGAGCGGCTCACCGAGGCCGTCGGCGTGCCCGGCACCCGGGTCTTCTTCAGCAATTCCGGCGCCGAGGCCAACGAGGCCGCCATCAAGATCGGCCGGCGCACCGGCCGCACGGCGATGGTCGCCGCCGAGGGTGCCTTCCACGGCCGCACGATGGGCTCGCTGGCGCTGACCGGCCAGCCCGCCAAGCGGGAGCCCTTCGCGCCGCTCATCGAGTCGGTCACCCACGTGCCGTACGGCGACGCGGCCGCCCTGCGCACCGCCGCCGAGGGCGCGGCAGCGATCTTCCTCGAGCCGATCATGGGGGAGGGCGGCGTCGTCGTCCCGCCCGCGGGCTACCTCGCGGAGGCCCGCGCCGCCGCGACCGCGGCCGGCGCGCTCCTCGTCCTCGACGAGGTGCAGACCGGGATCGCCCGCACCGGAACGCTCTTCGCGTACCAGCGGGCGGGCGTCACGCCCGACGTCTTCACGCTCGCCAAGGGACTCGGCGGCGGCCTGCCCATCGGCGCGACCGTGGCCGTCGGCGCCGCCGGCGAGCTGCTCACGCCCGGCCAGCACGGCACCACCTTCGGCGGCAACCCCGTCGCGGCGGCCGCCGCGAACGCCGTCCTCGACGTGATCGAGGCCGAGGGCCTGGCCGAGCGCGCCGACGCCCTCGGCAAGCACATCGCCGCCACCGTCGAGGGATTCGGCCATCCGCTCGTCACCGGCGTCCGGGGCTCCGGCCTGCTGCTCGGGATCACCCTGTCCCGCGGCGTGGCCAAGGCGATCGAGACCGGCGCCCGGGACGCCGGATTCCTGCTCAACGCCGCCCAGCCCGACGTGGTCCGCCTGGCCCCGCCCCTCGTCCTCACCGACGAGCAGGCCGACCGCTTCCTCACCGCCCTGCCCGCACTGCTCGACTCAGCCCAGGAGCAATCATGACCCGCCACTTCCTCCGCGACGACGACCTCAGCCCGGCCGAACAGCGCGAGGTGCTCGCGCTCGCCGCGGAGCTGAAGGCGGCGCCGTTCTCGCGGCGCCCGCTGGAGGGCCCGAAGGGCGTGGCGGTGCTTTTCGACAAGAACTCCACCCGTACCCGGTTCAGCTTCGACGTCGGCATCGCGCAGCTCGGCGGACACGCCGTCGTCGTCGACACCAAGTCCACCCAGATGGGCCGCGACGAGTCCCTCGCCGACACCGCCCGCGTGCTGTCGCGCTTCGTCGACGCCATCGTCTGGCGCACCTACGCGCAGGAGGGGCTCGAGGAGCTCGCCCGGTATTCGACGGTGCCCGTCGTCAACGCGCTCTCCGACGACTTCCACCCCTGCCAGATCCTCGCCGACCTGCAGACCATCGCCGAGCGCAAGGGCGCCGAGGGCACCGGGTCCGTCGCCGGCCTCAAGCTCACCTACCTCGGCGACGGCGCCAACAACATGGCCCACAGCTACATGCTCGGCTGCGTCACGGCCGGGATCGACGTGACCATCAGCGCACCGTCGGGCTTCCAGCCGGACGAGCGTTTCGTGGAGGCGGCCCGGGCCCGGGGCAAGGAGACCGGCGCGGAGGTCAGCGTCATCTCCGATCCCGTGCTCGCCGTGGCCGGCGTCGACGTGGTGGTCACCGACACCTGGGTGTCGATGGGGCAGGAGGACGACGGCGTCGACCGCAACGCGCCGTTCCGGCCGTACCAGATCAACGCCGAGCTGCTCGCGCACGCCGACCCGGACGCGATCGTGCTGCACTGCCTGCCCGCGCACCGCGGCGACGAGATCACCGACGACGTGATCGACGGGCCGCAGTCCGCGGTGTTCGACGAGGCCGAGAACCGCCTGCACGCGCAGAAGGCGCTGCTCACCTGGCTGCTGGAGCGGTCGTGAGCGAGCAGCCGCTCGCCACCCGCGCCGGGCGGCAGGCGGCCATCGTCGAGATCCTGGCGAACCACCAGGTGCGCAGCCAGGCCGAGCTGCAGGCGCTGCTCGTGCGCGGCGGCTACGAGGCCACGCAGGCCACCATCTCCCGTGACCTCGACGAACTGGGCGCCGTGAAGCTGCGCGGCGCCGACGGTGGAACCGGCGTGTACGTGGTGCCCGAGGACGGCTCGCCCGTCCGCGGCGTGTCCGGCGGCACCGAGCGCCTGTCGCGCCTGCTCGGGGAGCTGCTCGTCTCCACCGACCACAGCGGCAACATCTGCGTCCTGCGCACCCCGCCGGGCGCGGCGAACTTCCTGGCGAGTGCGCTCGACCGGTCCTCGCTGCCCGAGGTCGTCGGCACCGTCGCCGGCGACGACACCGTCCTCGTCGTCGCGCGCGAGCCCCTGACCGGCAAAGACCTCGCCGAGCGCCTCGTGGCGCTCGCCTGAATCCGCCCACTCACCACCAGATAGGCTTATCGACCATGTCCAAGGTCCTCTCCACCCTGCCCATCGGCGAGCGCGTCGGCATCGCCTTCTCCGGCGGCCTCGACACCTCCGTGGCCGTCGCCTGGATGCGCGACAAGGGCGCCGTGCCCTGCACCTACACCGCCAACATCGGCCAGCCCGACGAGCCGGACATCGACGCGGTCCCCGGCCGCGCCAAGGAGTACGGCGCCGAGATCGCGCGCCTGGTCGACGTGCAGCCGCTGCTGGTGCAGGAGGGCATCGCCGCCCTGCAGACCGGCGCCTTCCACATCCGCTCCGGCGGCAAGACCTACTTCAACACCACCCCGATCGGCCGCGTCGTGACCGGCACCATGCTGGTGCGGGCCATGAAGGAGGACGGCGTCGACATCTGGGGCGACGGTTCCACCTACAAGGGCAACGACATCGAGCGGTTCTACCGCTACGGCCTGATGGCGAACCCGGCGCTGCGCATCTACAAGCCGTGGCTGGACTCGCAGTTCGTCACCGAGCTCGGCGGCCGCAAGGAGATGAGCGAGTGGCTCGTCGCGCACGGCTTCCCGTACCGCGACTCCACCGAGAAGGCCTACTCCACCGACGCCAACATCTGGGGCGCCACGCACGAGGCCAAGGACCTGGAGTACCTCAACACGGGCGTCGTCATCGTCGACCCGATCATGGGCGTCGCCCCGTGGGACGAGTCCGTCGAGATCACGACCGAGGACGTCACCGTCACCTTCGAGGCCGGCGTGCCGGTCGCGATCAACGGCGTCGAGTACTCCGACCCGGTCGAGCTGGTCCGCGAGGCGAACCGCATCGGCGGCCGCCACGGCCTGGGCATCTCGGACCAGATCGAGAACCGCATCATCGAGGCCAAGTCGCGCGGCATCTACGAGGCGCCGGGCATGGCGCTGCTGCACGCCACCTACGAGCGCCTGGTGAACGCGATCCACAACGAGGACACCATCGCGACGTACCACAACGAGGGCCGCCGCCTGGGCCGGCTGATGTACGAGGGCCGCTGGCTGGACCCACAGTCGCTCATGCAGCGCGAGGCCATCATCCGCTGGGTCGCGTCGGCCGTCACGGGCTCCGTCACCCTGCGCCTGCGCCGCGGCGACGACTACTCGATCATCGACACCACCGGCCCCAACCTGAGCTACCACCCCGAGAAGCTCTCGATGGAGCGCGTCGGTGACGCCGCCTTCGGCCCGGACGAGCGCATCGGCCAGCTCACCATGCGCAACCTCGACATCGCGGACTCGCGTTCCCGCCTCGAGCAGTACGCGGTCCAGGGCATCGTCGCGGGCGAGACCGCCGCGCTGGTCGGCGAGCTGGAGCAGGGCGGCGCCGACGCCATCGTCGCGGGCGGCGAGAAGACCCCGTCGAACTTCGACGAGGTCGGCAACCACGCCGCGTTCGACCTCGGCACCGACTAGGAGATCCGTTGAGCGAGAACGCCGAGAAGCACGGCACCAACGAGGGCAGCCTCTGGGGCGGCCGGTTCGCGTCCGGTCCCGCCGAGGCGATGGCAGCGCTGAGCAAGTCGACACACTTCGACTGGGCGCTCGCCCCGTACGACGTGCGCGCGTCGAAGGCGCACGCCCGCGTGCTCAACCGCGCGGGGCTCCTGTCCGACGCGGACCTGGAGGCCATGCTCGCGGCGCTCACCCGGCTCGGGGACGACGTCGCTTCCGGCGCCTTCCAGCCGGCCGAGTCCGACGAGGACGTGCACGGCGCCCTGGAGCGCGGGCTCATCGAGCGGGCCGGCCCCGAGGTCGGCGGCCGGCTGCGCGCGGGCCGGTCGCGGAACGACCAGGTGGCCACGCTCTTCCGGATGTGGCTGCGCGACGCGGTACGGCTCGTCGCCGTCGGCGTGCTCGACGTGGTGGACGCGTTCGTCGCGCAGGCGCAGGCGAACCCCGACGTGATCCTGCCCGGTAAGACGCACCTGCAGGCGGCGCAGCCGATCCTGCTGTCGCACCACCTGCTGGCCTACACGCACCCGCTGCTGCGGGACGTGCAGCGGCTGCAGGACCTGGACAAGCGGATCGCGATCTCGCCGTACGGTTCCGGCGCGCTGGCGGGATCGTCGCTGGGGCTCGACCCCGATGCCATCGCGGCCGACCTCGGCTTCGACTCGGCCGCCGACAACAGCCTCGACGCGACCGCCTCGCGCGACTTCGCGGCGGAGGCCGCGTACGTGTTCGCGCAGATCGCCGTGGACCTGTCGCGCTGGTCGGAGGACGTGATCCTGTGGAGCACGGCCGAGTTCGGCTACGTGACCCTCGCCGACGCGTGGTCCACGGGCAGCTCGATCATGCCGCAGAAGAAGAACCCCGACGTCGCCGAGCTCTCCCGCGGCAAGGCCGGCCGGCTCATCGGCAACCTGTCGGGCTTGCTGGCGACGCTGAAGGCGCAGCCGCTCGCGTACAACCGCGACCTGCAGGAGGACAAGGAGCCGGTCTTCGACTCGGTGGAGCAGCTGCGGCTGTTGCTGCCGGCCGTCGCCGGGCTCACGGCCACGCTGACCTTCCACCCGGAGCGCATGGGCGCGCTGGCCCCGGCCGGCTTCACCCTCGCGACGGACGTCGCCGAGTGGATGGTGCGGCAGGGCGTGCCCTTCCGCGTCGCGCACGAGGCGGCGGGCGAGTGCGTCCGTGCCGCCGAGTCCCGCGGCGTCGGCCTCGACGGCCTCACCGACGAGGAGTTCGCCGCGATCCACCCGGCGCTGACCCCGCAGGTCCGCGAGGTGCTGACGGTGCGCGGCTCCGTCTCGTCCCGCGACGCCCGCGGCGGCACGGCCCCGTCGGCCGTGGCCCGCCAGCTCGCGACGGTTTCCGCCGCCGTCCCGCCGCTCCGCACCTGGGCCACCACCACCGCCTAACCCCGAATTGAACACCGTTTCTGACACGGAAACCGCAGGTCGTCGTGAACAGAAACGGTGTTCAATCGCAGGCGGGGGGATGCAGCGGGCCGGTGATGACCTGCTGCAGCGGCGGCGCGGCGAGGGCGACGACCTCGTCGACGGTGAGCGATGCCAGGGGCTCGAAGCCGACGACGTAGCGGGCGACGAGTAGCCCGAACACCTGGGCCACCATGAGATTCGCGCGCAGCACCCCGTCGCCGGGTCCCGCCTCCATGCGGCCGATGAGCTCGGCCAGCGCGATCTCCAGCAGGAAGCCCCGCACGATCGCGGGGTCGCCGCCGGTGCCGAGATTGGTGCGGATCACCGCGACGCCCACGTCGCGCAGCGGCCCGTCCCACATCGTCAGTAGCGCCCGGAGCAGCGCGCGGGCGGCGTCGTCGAGCGGGGCCTCTCGGAGCGGCGCCCGCACGAACTCCGGATCGACGGGGATCGCCAGCGCCGCGAGGTACAGCTCCTGTTTCGTGCCGAAGTAGTGGTGCACGAGGGCGGGATCCACGCTCGCGGCCTCCGCGATCGAGCGGACCGTCGTGCCCGCGAGGCCGCCGCGGGCGAACGCGGCCCGGGCGGCGGCGAGGATCTCGGCCCGGGTGTCGGGGCTGCCGGTGCGCCGGCCGGATCTGCGCCCCGGCCCGCTCACGCGACCTTGCGCGGCAGCGTGGCCGCCGCGAGCGCGAGCGCGGCGACCGCGAAGCCGGCGACCACCGCGAGGGAGGTCCACATCGTCGTGGTCGCGGACCCGTGGGCGCCCACCTCCTGCAGCGCCTTCACGGCGTAGGTCATCGGCAGCACGTCGGCGATGCCCTGCAGCCAGCCCGGCATCGCGTCGTGCGGGACGAGCAGGCCGCACAGGAAGATCTGCGGCACCACGACGATCGGCATGAACTGCACCGCCTGGAATTCGGTGCGGGCGAAGGCGCTGAACAGCAGCCCCAGCGCGACGCCCAGCCAGGCGTCGACCACGGCGATGAGCACGACCAGCCACACGCTGCCCGCGGTCTTCATGCCGAGCAGGTACGCCGCCACCGTGGTGGCGACGGCGGCCTGCGCCGTCGCCGCGACCGAGAAGGCGACGGCGTAGCCGAGCAGCAGGTCGGCCTTGGCGAGCGGCGTGGTGAGCAGCCGCTCGAGCGTGCCGGAGACCCGCTCGCGTTGCATGGCGATCGAGGTGACGATGAACATCAGCGCGAAGGGCAGGACGCCCAGCAGGACCAGCGCGATCCGGCTGAACAGCGCTGTGCCGCCGAGGGAGTCGCGGTAGAGGAAGTACATCAGCGTCAGCAGCGCCGTCGGCACCACCACGATCATGGCGATGGTGCGGGGATCGGCGCGGAGCTGGCGGAGCACGCGCAGCGTGGTCGCGCGGGTGATGCTCGGGTTCAGGACGGTGCTCATGCCGTCGCCTCCTGTTCGCGGACGAGCGCGAGGAAGGCGTCGTCCAGGGTGGGTGCGCCGGTGCGGGTCAGCAGGTCCGACGGTGCGAGCTCGGCGACGAGCCGCCCGTCGCGCAGCAGCAGGAGGCGGGCGCAGTGCGCGGCCTCGTCCATGACGTGGCTCGAGACGAGCAGCGTGGTCCCGTCGGCGGCCATGGCCGCGAACCGCTCCCACAGCTCGGCGCGCAGTAGGGGGTCGAGGCCGACGGTGGGCTCGTCGAGGATCAGGAGTTCGGGGCGCGCGACCAGTGCGCACGCGATGCTGACCCGCGAGCGCTGCCCACCGGAGAGGGCGTCGGCCCGGCGGTCGGCGAAGGCGCCGAGGCCGACGGCGTCGATCGCCTCCGCGGCGTCGGTCTTCGCGGTCGAGCGCCGCCCCGGGTACAGCGCGCCGAAGTACTCGACGTTCTGCGCCACGGTGAGGTCGCCGTACACCGCGGGGGACTGGGTGGTGTAGCCGACGCGGGCGCGCAGGTCCGGGCTGCCCGCGGGGCGCTCGAGCACCGTCGCCGTGCCGCCGGTGATGCGCTGGGCCCCGACGATCACCCGCATCAGGGTGGTCTTGCCGGAACCGGACGGGCCGAGTAGGCCGGTGATGGCGCCGGCGGGGATCTCGGCGTCGAGGTGGTCGAGGACGGTGCTGCCCGAGCGGACCACGGTGAGCCCGGACACGGTGATCGCGCTGGTCATGGCGCCTCCAAAGAATTCACTCGACGATGAATTCATCGTCGAGTGAATTGTGCACCCGGGGGAACCGGGGCGTCAAGGGGCTCTCAGTCGCGCTGCCGCCGATGACCGACGCGCCGCATCGCGTCCAGCACAGGGAGCCCCACGGACGGTGCGACATCGGAGGTGCGGGCGAGGGCGCCGCGCCAACGCGGCACGACGCGGAATATCTGGCGCGACTGCAGGAGACGAAGTCCGGAGGCCGCCACGTCGTCCGCGTCGAGGGGTTTGGGGCCGGCGAAGAGCAGGGCGGCGCCGGCGTCCTTCTCCCGCTCCGTGACCATCGCGGTGCGGACCACGTCCGGGCACAGCGCTCGCGCGCGGATCGGCAGTCCGGCGTGATTCAGATCGCCCTGGAGCGACGTGGTGTACGACAGCACCGCGGCCTTGGTGGCGGCGTAGATCGCCAGCCCGGGGACCGGGGAAAGAGCGGACAGCGAGGCGACGTTGAGGATGGCCCCACCGCGCGCGCCCATCGCGTTCACCGCCGCTGCGGAGCCGCCGATGGGCCCGCGCAGATTGACGTCGAGGATCGCCTGCACCTGGTCGTCGTCGTGCTCCCAGCTATCGCCGGCGATGAGGATGCCCGCGTTGTTGACCCACACCGCCAGCCGGCCCAGGTCCCGTGCTCGATCCGCGACGTCGCGGTGCGAGCCGAGATCACGGACGTCCTGCGCGATCCCGACGGCGTCCCGTCCGATCTCCGCAGCCGCGTGGGCCGCAGCGTCGCCGTCGATGTCGGTGAGGATCACACGGTGCCCCTGGTCGGCGAGGCGATGCGCGAATCGCAGGCCGATGCCGCGGCCCGCTCCGGTCACTACTGCGATGGAAGTCATGTCTGAAGAACCTAGGCCCCGAGACCGCCGCGCACGTCGTGCTCGGGGGACGGAATCCCGCGCCGATCGCCGCCGTCGTCAGTCCGCCGGCCCTACGCTCCCCAGAACGGGGTGCCGCCCGAGCCAACCGGGGAAGCCCCGCTGTAGCGCGGTGACGCCCGCGAGCGTGATCCGGCCGTCGGTCAGGGCGCGGCTGATCGCCTCGTCACCCATCCACACGCGCGTCAGGGTCCGTAGGTCCGCGTCCACCCAGAGGTCCACGTCGAAGCCCGGCGGCACCAGGCACAGGTCGACGGGGCGGTCGGCGACACCGTCGTCCACCAACCAGTAGTGATCGCGGCCGGGCGGGGCGTCGGTGAAGCGGAACTCGACCACTGTGCGGCCGGCGCGCAACCCGCCCGGCCTCAGGTACCGACGCACGTCCCACATCAGCAGTCCGGGGTCGAGGTCGTCGGGCGTGTACTCGCTGCGGGCCCACCGCTGCCCCCAGACGCCCATCGCCAGGATGATGGGGGCGAGCTCAAGGCCCGCCGCGGTCAGGCGGTAGTCGGCACCGCCACCCGGGGTGGGCTCGCGGGTGATCACGCCGGCGGCGGCCAGTCGACGCAGGCGCGCCGTCAACAGGGCGGTGGAGACGGTCGGCACGCCCCGCGCGATCTCGCCGAATCGGACGCTGCCGCACATCAACTCGCGAAGGATGAGCGGGGTCCACCGCTCGCAGAGGATCTCGGACGTCTTGGAGACCGGGCAGAACTGCCCGTACTCGGCCATCTCCGCACGGTAGTCCCCGGAGGGCACGCACGGAGCTTCATTTTCTGAACTTCCGCACCGGGCGCACCGCGCCCACGCTGGGAAACGCAGGTGATGGACGACGAAGGAGAGAGTGATGACCGGTAGGGCGGTGGTCTCGTTGACCACGGGACTCGAGGACGCGGAGAAGGTGACGGTGGCGTTCCTGGTCGCCGTCGGTGCGGCGGAGTCGGGGCGCCCGACGCTGATGTTCCTGACCAAGGAGGCGGTGCGCCTGGCGACGGTCGGCGTCACTACCGGCGTCGCGTGCGCCGGATGTCCGCCCATCCCCGACCTGATCGCGCGATATACGGCGGCCGGTGGAGTATTCCTGGTATGCCCGATCTGCATCGATGCCAAGGGACTGCGGGAGCAGCCGCGCATCGCCGGTGCGACGCTGGGCGGCACCGTGCCGATGTGGGAGTGGATCGGCGACGGGGCCACGACGTTCAGTTACTGAAACGTGTTTCCGTTTTCGGCCATGCGGTGGAGAATGTCGGATAACATCGCGACATGACCGCAGAGCGCACCGTCCGCGGGCTCATCGACGAGCCGCGCCACTCCGAACCCGCCGAACTCGCCGGGCTGTTCGCCCAGCTCGAGCCCGTTTCCATCGCGTTCCTGCTCGGCGACTGGCGCGGCGGGGAGCTGCCGTCGGGCCACCCGATGGACGGTTCCCTCGGCAGGGCGCGGTGGTACGGCAAGAGCTTCGTGTCCGAGAACGACGTGCAGCCGCTGGTCTGTCTGGACGAGCACGGCGAGAAGTTCTCCAACGTCGCCCTCGGGAAGGGGGAGGCCACGCTGCGGCTCATCGACTTCGACGGCACGGTGACCGCCTCGATGGTCTACGACGGGCAGCCGGTCATCGACCACTTCGCCAAGGTCGACGACGACACCGTCATGGGCGTGATGACGGGGAAGAAGCTGGCCGCGCCGTACTTCTACTTCTATCTCGAGCGCGATACCCGGCCCGGCCCGGCCGGCGGCTGCCTGGCGGACCGGTGACGGGCACCGTCGCGCGGGTCGTCGCCGCGCCGGGGGAGGCACCGTCGGCCCTCGAGATCCAGGTCCCCGAGCCCACGGGTAACCAGGTGCTGGTGCGGATCCACGCGGTCGGCGTGTGCCACACCGACCTGACGCTCGCCGCGCAGTGGCCCGAGCAGGGACTGCCCGTGATCCTCGGTCACGAGGGCGCCGGTGTCGTCGAGGCCCTCGGCCCGGACGCTCAGGGCCTCGCGGTGGGCGACCGGGTGTCGCTCACCTTCGACAGCTGCGGCACCTGCGAGTTCTGCGCGGCGGGCACTCCCGGTTATTGCGAGCAGTCCATCACCCGCAACTACCTCGGGCTGCCGGGCATCCGCTCGGGGGAGACCGCGGTGACCGGCGGGTTCTTCGGCCAGTCGAGCTTCGCGGGCCTCGCGCTCGCGACGGATCGCAACACCGTCCCCATCGGAGACCTTCCCTTCGAGCTCGCCGCGCCGCTCGGGTGCAGCGTCCAGACGGGCGTCGGCACGGTGACCCGCGCCCTGCAGGTGCGGCCGGGGCAGTCCGTCGTGATCTTCGGGACCGGCGCCGTCGGCCTCGCAGCCGTCATGGGCGCGAAGCTCGCGGGCGCCACGACGATCGTCGCGGTCGATCCGCGGGAGGATCGCCGCGCGCTGGCCCTCGAGCTGGGGGCCACGCACGCCGTCGAGGCGGGGCCGCAGGCCGCGCAGGCGGTCATCGAGGCGACGGGTGGTGGCGCGCACGCCGCCGTCGACACCACCGCCCGCGCCGATGTGCTGGGCCAGGCCGTTCTCGCCCTCCGACCGCGCGGCACGCTCGCGGTCGTCGGGCTCGGCGCGCCG
Organism: Tsukamurella tyrosinosolvens; assembly: GCF_900104775.1. NCBI lineage: Bacteria > Bacillati > Actinomycetota > Actinomycetes > Mycobacteriales > Tsukamurellaceae > Tsukamurella > Tsukamurella tyrosinosolvens. The sequence continues at coordinate 2,987,852 of NZ_FNSA01000003.1, read as the reverse complement.
TCGGCCGACCTGCCCGTCATGCTCATCATGGCCCGCGGCCTGCGGGTGATCGGCGTGATCGAGGGGGACTCCGAGCCCGCCGCGTTCCTCCCCGAGCTCGCGGCGGCCGCCGCCGCGGGGCGCCTGCCCGTCGAGCGGCTCGTCACCGTCTTCACCGATTTCGACGAGGCCTGGGCCGCGGCCCGCGAGGGCACCGCCGTCAAGCCGGTCTGGCTCCCCGCTGGGTAGCATGGCGCCATGGCCATCGACGCGACGCTGCTGAAGATCCTCGCCTGCCCGCAGGACAAGGGGCCGCTGCTGTACGTGCCCGATGAGCTGTTCTACAACCCGCGCCTGCGCCGCGCCTACCCGATCGAGGACGGCCTGCCCGTCCTCCTGATCGGGGAGGGGCGCGACGTCGACGACGCCGAGCACGAGTCGATCCTGGCCCGCGCCGCGCAGTGACCCGACCCCGGTGACCGCGACCGCGCGGGACCGGCTCGCGGTCCATCCGCTCCGGGCCGCCCGGCTCGTCCTCGGTTCCGTGCTGGTCGTCGGCGAGGTCCGCGCCCGCATCGTCGAGGTGGAGGCCTACGGCTCGCCCGAGAACGGCCCGTGGCCCGACCCGGCCGCGCACACCTATCCGGGGCCGACGCCGCGCAACGACGTGATGTTCGGGCCCGCCGGCCACCTGTACGTGTACCTCTCGTACGGCATCCACCAGTGCGTCAACATCACCGCGGGACCCGACGGGGTGGGCGCCGGCGTACTACTGCGTGCGGCCTCGATCGAATCCGGTCTCGACCTGGTCCGGGAGCGCCGCGCTGTGCGGGATCCCGATGCGCGCCTCGCCGCCGGGCCCGGCCGTCTCGGGCAGGCGCTGGGGATCACCGTGGCCGACAAGGGGATCGACGTGCTCGATCCTGCCTCCGAGGTCGGGCTGGAGATCGCCGCCCGACGGGGCCCGGTCGCCGCGGGGCCGCGTATCGGGATCAGCAAGGCGGTCGAGAAGCCGTGGCGACTGTGGCTGGCGGGCCACCCGTCCGTGAGCCGCTGACCGGTCCCAGCGGGATCCAACCGTGCACCAAGCGGGAGCGGGTGCACTCCTGCGTGTGACCGACATGGACCAGCTCGCCCGCGACCGCGGCCTCAACGCGGTGAACGCGCGGGCGTTCGCCCATCCCGATGAGGACGAGGCCTCCCGTGCCCTCATCGGGGCGCCCTTCCCGGCGACGACCGAAGGCCTGCTCGAGGCGGGCTGGGCACTCGTGCCGATCTTGCAGACCCGCTCGGCGGCGGCGCTGGCGACGGCGGCGGAGTCGCGGCTCGCCGCGATCCTGGGCCTGTTGAACCTGCGTCGGCTCGGCCCGGCCGCCGCCCGCGCCCACGCGGAGCTCGATCGGCACCGTCATCTCGCACACCGGGCGCAGATCCCGTCGGATCTCGGCGCGGCGTACGTGATCGCCCTGGCGCTCGCCGTCGCCGGGGCCCTCGTCGTCTGGCTGCTGTCGTTGCTCGGTGCGGTCTTCGCCCTCGGCGCGCTCGTGGCGCTGGCGATCCTGGTCGCCGGGGTGTTCCTCACCCTGCGGTCGGTGACCCGCGCCGAGCTCGCGGCCGCGCCGGTCGCCGTTCGCGGTCTGCGCATCGCGCCGTGGCTGGGCGGCCTGCCGGCCACCACCGCCGCCGCGGTGCAGACGCTGTTCGACCTTCCCGCCGGGCTCGCCGACCTGACGTTCGCCGAGGACCGCGACCTGCTCACCGTCGACGACGGTGCCGACGCGGTCGTCGTCGTGGCCCGGTCGCGCTTCCTCGCCGACGCGGGCCGGGCGGCACCGTCGACCGCCGACGACGTGCGCGACCTGCTGACCGGCTACCGGCGGTCGGGCGTGCCGGGAGTGCTCGTGCTCCGACGCGCGGTCGTCGCGCCGGTCTGGCTCCGTGGCCCCTTCGACGGCTGGGAGCGCCTCTTCGACCGCTTCGGCGCCATTGGGCCGATCACTGTGCGGTGGACGGTGCAGGGCGGCGCTCTCATCGCCGAGCTCGCGGAGGAGTACGACGACGAACCCGTCGCCGTGCTGGTCGGAGACCTGGCGGAGCTCGCCGAGACGTCCGGCGCCGTCGCCCTCCGCAGGGCCGACGACGCCGCGCGCGCGGTCGCGGACCTCCTCGTGGACCAGTTGGTGCACGGGGACCTCGTGATGTTCACGCGCGGCGGGAGCCCGGCCGACCGTGAGCTGTTGGTGACCGCTCTGCAGGGCGGCGACCTCCGTGACGCCGCGGTTCGTTCACAATGGACCGGTGAGCACTGACATCCTCGAGGAACTGTCCTGGCGCGGCCTGATCGCGCAGTCCACCGATCTCGACGCGCTGCGCGAGCGGCTCGCCGCCGGGCCGATCACGCTCTATGCGGGATTCGACCCCACCGCTTCCTCGTTGCACGCCGGCCACCTCGTCCAGCTGCTCACGCTCCGCCGTTTCCAGGAGGCCGGGCACCGGCCGATCGTCCTCGGTGGCGGCGCGACCGGCCAGGTCGGCGATCCCCGCGACGTCGGCGAGCGCGTGATGAACTCCGTGGACACCGTGGCCGCGTGGGCGGCGAAGATCGACGACCAGCTGCAGCGGTTCGTCGCGTTCGACGGCGACAACGCCGCGATCCTGGTCAACAACCTGGACTGGCACGGGCAGATGAACGTGCCCACCTTCCTGCGCGATGTGGGCAAGCACTTCTCGATCAACGTCATGCTCGCGCGTGAGACGGTCAAGCGCCGCCTCGAATCGGACGGGATCAGCTACACCGAGTTCAGCTACATGCTGCTCCAGGCGTACGACTACGTGGAGCTCGCGCGCCGCTACGAGGCGGCGCTGCAGATCGGCGGCTCCGATCAGTGGGGCAACATCGTGGCCGGCGTGGACCTGAACCGGAAGATCGACGGCCGGCACGTGCACGCGCTGACCACCCAGCTGGTGACCTCCTCGGACGGCAAGAAGTTCGGCAAGTCCACCGGCGGCGGCTCCCTGTGGCTCGACCCCGAGCAGACCAGCCCCTACGCCTGGTACCAGTACTTCGTGAACACGGCCGATGCCGACGTGATCCGCTACCTGCGCTGGTTCACCTTCCTCACGCAGGACGAGATCGCCGAGCTCGAGCGCGAGACGGTGGAGGCCCCGCAGAAGCGCACCGCGCAGAAGCGGCTCGCTGCGGAGATGACGACGCTGGTGCACGGCGAGGAGCACACCCGCGCCGCCGAGCTGGCCGCGCAGGCGCTGTTCGGCCGCGGCGAGCTCGCGGATCTCCCCGAGGGCACGCTCGCGGCCGCGCTGGAGGAGGCGTCGGTGGTCGAGGTGGCGGCGGGGGAGCCGCGCACCATCGTCGACCTCCTGACCGCGTCCGGACTGTGTGAGTCGAAGGGCGCCGCTCGTCGCGCGGTGAAGGAGGGCGGCGCCTACGCGAACAACGTGAAGGTGGAGTCCGAGGAGTGGGAGCCGGCACCCGGCGACCTGCTGCACGGACGGTGGCTCGTCCTCCGCCGCGGCAAGAAGACCTTCGCGGGCGCGCGTTTCGCCTGAAATCGCTGGTCATGACCACAGAGGCCGTCCCGTCGTCGAGCGCGGGGCGGCCTCTGTGCTGCAGGTCACAAAGCTGGGGTTCGACGACTTCCGGACGGCCGCACATGGCTGACCTGCGCAGATGAACAGCACGTTACGCGCTGACCTGGGGATTTGTGCTTCCGTTCCACGGTGCGTAACTTATTCGAAGTCAGCGCGACACCGACCAGGACGGGGCCGAAAAGCCCAGGTCAGACGGTAGAAACGCAGACGCTTTGACAACATGGAGCCGAGCCCCGGTTTGACACCGAGATCGACTCCGACATAAGCTGGAACGGTTGCTCCGAGCAGCCAGCCACTACGGAGAGTGTTCCTCTCGAGCGTGTCATACGGTCGAGGGTATCTCAACGTGCGGTTGCGCGGTTCGAAGCAGTTCCGAGAGTGACCCGCGAGAGCGAGTTGCACACGGAAATCCGCTCTGCTAAGCTTGAACGGTTGCTTCGAGCGGGTCGCCTTGACAGGCGGGACGTGAGAATGTAACCTGGAACGGTTGCCTGCGAAGGTTTCCACTCCACTGTTAAGACCTCGTTGTGCGGGGTTGTGGTGAAGTGAGCCGCGTTTGGCGTGTTCTTTGAGAACTCAACAGTGTGTCGATGAAATTGTCAGTGCCAAATTTTTTGGCACGCATGGACAATCAAGTTATTTGGTTGTTTGTGTTGTGGCTTTTCTCGTTTATTTCTTTGCGAGATGTATTTCTGGAATCATTGATTTTTGTCAGTGGTTTCGTTTTTTGTTCAGGATTTCCTGATTATGCTGAAACTTCGGTTTCTAGTGTTTTTTATGGAGAGTTTGATCCTGGCTCAGGACGAACGCTGGCGGCGTGCTTAACACATGCAAGTCGAACGGTAAGGCCCTTTCGGGGGTACACGAGTGGCGAACGGGTGAGTAACACGTGGGTGACCTGCCCTGTACTTCGGGATAAGCCTGGGAAACTGGGTCTAATACCGGATATGACCTTCTCCTGCATGGGGGTTGGTGGAAAGTTTTTGCGGTACAGGATGGGCCCGCGGCCTATCAGCTTGTTGGTGGGGTAATGGCCTACCAAGGCGACGACGGGTAGCCGGCCTGAGAGGGCGACCGGCCACACTGGGACTGAGACACGGCCCAGACTCCTACGGGAGGCAGCAGTGGGGAATATTGCACAATGGGCGAAAGCCTGATGCAGCGACGCCGCGTGAGGGATGACGGCCTTCGGGTTGTAAACCTCTTTCAGTAGGGACGAAGCGCAAGTGACGGTACCTACAGAAGAAGCACCGGCCAACTACGTGCCAGCAGCCGCGGTAATACGTAGGGTGCGAGCGTTGTCCGGATTTACTGGGCGTAAAGAGCTCGTAGGCGGTTTGTCACGTCGTCTGTGAAAACCCGAGGCTTAACCTCGGGCCTGCAGGCGATACGGGCAGACTTGAGTACTGTAGGGGAGACTGGAATTCCTGGTGTAGCGGTGGAATGCGCAGATATCAGGAGGAACACCGGTGGCGAAGGCGGGTCTCTGGGCAGTAACTGACGCTGAGGAGCGAAAGCGTGGGTAGCGAACAGGATTAGATACCCTGGTAGTCCACGCCGTAAACGGTGGGTACTAGGTGTGGGTTTCCTTCCACGGGATCCGTGCCGTAGCTAACGCATTAAGTACCCCGCCTGGGGAGTACGGCCGCAAGGCTAAAACTCAAAGGAATTGACGGGGGCCCGCACAAGCGGCGGAGCATGTGGATTAATTCGATGCAACGCGAAGAACCTTACCTGGGTTTGACATATAGAGGATCGCCGGAGAGATTCGGTTTGCCTTGTGCCTTCTATACAGGTGGTGCATGGCTGTCGTCAGCTCGTGTCGTGAGATGTTGGGTTAAGTCCCGCAACGAGCGCAACCCTTGTCTCATGTTGCCAGCACGTAATGGTGGGGACTCGTGAGAGACTGCCGGGGTCAACTCGGAGGAAGGTGGGGATGACGTCAAGTCATCATGCCCCTTATGTCCAGGGCTTCACACATGCTACAATGGCGCGTACAGAGGGCTGCGATACCGTGAGGTGGAGCGAATCCCTTAAAGCGCGTCTCAGTTCGGATTGGGGTCTGCAACTCGACCCCATGAAGTCGGAGTCGCTAGTAATCGCAGATCAGCAACGCTGCGGTGAATACGTTCCCGGGCCTTGTACACACCGCCCGTCACGTCATGAAAGTCGGTAACACCCGAAGCCGGTGGCCTAACCCCTTGTGGGAGGGAGCTGTCGAAGGTGGGATTGGCGATTGGGACGAAGTCGTAACAAGGTAGCCGTACCGGAAGGTGCGGCTGGATCACCTCCTTTCTAAGGAGCATTTAGTGCCGTTTCAAACCCGACTGTGGTTTGGCGGTCGCTCATATTATTGGGTGGAACACTGACACGGTAATTCTTATTGCCTGCTGGCCGGCTTGTCCGGTGGGTGGGGTTTCGTCGGCACACTGTTGGGTGTCTGAGAGGACACGTCCTTTCTGTTGCTGCTGCGCGTCAGCGCTCACGTACCATGGCCTTTCGGGGTGTGGGTGGGTGGCGGTGTGGTGGTGTGTGTTGTTTGAGAATTGTATAGTGGACGCGAGCATCAACCATGATGCCGGATCGTTTGTATCTGGTGGAGTGGTTTTTGTTTCTGTAATTTTACATGTTTCTGTGTAAGCATTTTGTTGTGTTTTTTTTGGCGCTTGATGTCATGAAGGGCGCATCGGATTTGTGATGGCTTCGGTTGTTTCGGGTTTGGTGTGTGTTTTGTGTGTTGTAAGTGTCTAAGGGCGCACGGTGGATGCCTTGGCGCAAGGAGCCGATGAAGGACGTGGGAGGCTGCGATATGCCTCGGGGAGCTGTCAACCGAGCTGTGATCCGAGGATTTCCGAATGGGGAAACCCAGCACCAGTCATGTGGTGTTACCCGCCGTTGAATATATAGACGGTGTGGAGGGAACGAGGGGAAGTGAAACATCTCAGTACCCTCAGGAAGAGAAAACAATAGTGATTCCGTGAGTAGTGGCGAGCGAAAGCGGATGAGGCTAAACCATGCACATGTGATACCGGGTAGGGGTTGTGTGTGTGGTGTTGTGGGGTTCATCTTTCCAGCTCTACCTGGCTGGACAGCAGTAAGAAAGTGTCATGTTAGGTGAAGTGGCCTGGAATGGTCCGCCGGAGAGGGTGAGAGTCCCGTAACTGAAAACGTGGTGCCTGTTGTGATGAATACCCGAGTAGCAGCGAGCCCGTGGAATTTGCTGTGAATCTGCCGGGACCACCCGGTAAGCCTGAATACTACCTTGCGACCGATAGCGGACAAGTACCGTGAGGGAAAGGTGAAAAGTACCCCGGGAGGGGAGTGAAATAGTACCTGAAACCGTGTGCTTACAATCCGTCAGAGCCCTCGTTGTGGGGTGATGGCGTGCCTTTTGAAGAATGAGCCTGCGAGTCAGTGCTCGGTGGCGAGGTTAACCCGTCTGGGGGTAGCCGTAGCGAAAGCGAGTCCGAATAGGGCGTTTGAGTCGCCGGGTCTGGACCCGAAGCGGAGTGATCTACCCATGGCCAGGGTGAAGCAGCAGTAAGATGTTGTGGAGGCCCGAACCCACTTAGGTTGAAAACTGAGGGGATGAGCTGTGGGTAGGGGTGAAAGGCCAATCAAACTCCGTGATAGCTGGTTCTCCCCGAAATGCATTTAGGTGCAGCGTCACGTGTTTCTTGCCGGAGGTAGAGCTACTGGATGGCCGATGGGCCCTCACAGGTTACTGACGTCAGCCAAACTCCGAATGCCGGTAAGTGAGAACGTGGCAGTGAGACTGCGGGGGATAAGCTTCGTAGTCGAGAGGGAAACAGCCCAGATCGCCGGCTAAGGCCCCTAAGCGTGTACTAAGTGGAAAAGGATGTCCGGTCGCGAAGACAACCAGGAGGTTGGCTTAGAAGCAGCCACCCTTGAAAGAGTGCGTAATAGCTCACTGGTCTAGTGGCTGGGCGCCGACAATGTAGCGGGGCTCAAGTACACCGCCGAAGCCGCGGCACTCACAGTTTTGACTGTGGGTGGGTAGGGGAGCGTCGTGCAGCCGTAGAAGCAGCAGGGTGACCTAGTTGTGGAGGCTGTGCGAGTGAGAATGCAGGCATGAGTAGCGAATGACACGTGAGAAACGTGTCCTCCGGATGACCAAGGGTTCCTGGGCTAGGTTAATCCTCCCAGGGTGAGTCGGGACCTAAGGCGAGGCCGACAGGCGTAGTCGATGGACAACGGGTTGATATTCCCGTACCCGTGTCAGATCGCCCCTGATGAATCAGTTGTACTAACCGTCCTGAAGCCGCGAGATCACCTTCGGGTGACGAGCTGGTGGATGCACGGGACCTCGGCTGGTAGTAGTCAAGCGATGGGGTGACGCAGGAAGGTAGTGGGGCCAGTCAGTGGTTGTACTGGTGTAAGCCTGTAGGGCGAGATCTAGGCAAATCCGGATCTCATCCAGCCTGAGAGGTGATGCGTAGCCGTTGCGGTGAATTCCATGATCCTATGCTGCCGAGAAAAGCCTCTAGCGAGATCTGATGTGGCCCGTACCCCAAACCAACACAGGTGGTCAGGTAGAGAATACCAAGGAGATCGAGAGAACTGTGGTTAAGGAACTCGGCAAAATGCCCCCGTAACTTCGGGAGAAGGGGGACCTCGCATGGTGACCGGATTTACTCCGTGAGCTGTGTGGGGTCGCAGAGACCAGAGAGAAGCGACTGTTTACTAAAAACACAGGTCCATGCGAAGTCGTAAGACGATGTATATGGACTGACGCCTGCCCGGTGCTGGAAGGTTAAGAGGACCGGTTAGCCGTAAGGCGAAGCTGAGAATTTAAGCCCCAGTAAACGGCGGTGGTAACTATAACCATCCTAAGGTAGCGAAATTCCTTGTCGGGTAAGTTCCGACCTGCACGAATGGCGTAACGACTTCTCTGCTGTCTCAACCACAGACTCGGCGAAATTGCAGTACGAGTAAAGATGCTCGTTACGCGCGGCAGGACGAAAAGACCCCGGGACCTTCACTATAGCTTGGTATTGGTGTTCGGTTCGGTTTGTGTAGGATAGGTGGGAGACTGTGAAGCGGGCACGCCAGTGTTCGTGGAGTCGTTGTTGAAATACCACTCTGATCGTATTGGATACCTCAACCTCGGACCATGATCTGGTTCAGGGACAGTGCCTGGTGGGTAGTTTAACTGGGGCGGTTGCCTCCCAAAATGTAACGGAGGCGCCCAAAGGTTCCCTCAGCCTGGTTGGCAATCAGGTGTTGAGTGCAAGTGCACAAGGGAGCTTGACTGTGAGACTGACAGGTCGAGCAGGGACGAAAGTCGGGACTAGTGATCCGGCACCGGCAAGTGGAAGCGGTGTCGCTCAACGGATAAAAGGTACCCCGGGGATAACAGGCTGATCTTCCCCAAGAGTCCATATCGACGGGATGGTTTGGCACCTCGATGTCGGCTCGTCGCATCCTGGGGCTGGAGTAGGTCCCAAGGGTTGGGCTGTTCGCCCATTAAAGCGGCACGCGAGCTGGGTTTAGAACGTCGTGAGACAGTTCGGTCTCTATCCGCCGCGCGCGTTAGAAACTTGAGGAAGGCTGTCCCTAGTACGAGAGGACCGGGACGGACGAACCTCTGGTGTGCCAGTTGTTCCACCAGGAGCACGGCTGGTTGGCTACGTTCGGAAGGGATAACCGCTGAAAGCATCTAAGCGGGAAGCCTGTTCCAAGATTAGGTTTCTCACCACCTTGAGTGGGTAAGACCCCCTACAGACTATGGGGTTGATAGGCCAGAACTGGAAGCGCAGTAATGCGTGTAGGTGACTGGTACTAATCGGTCGAGGGCTTACCACACACATAACATTCGCCAAAACGAGCACGTAGCTCACAGAATGTAAGCGTGTAACAAACAGAAACCAGATCCTGTCTGGTTCGCGTCCACTATGCAATGTCTGAGACAGCACACATGTGTTGTTTCGCAGTGTTACGGCGGCCATAGCGGAGGGGAAACGCCCGGCTCCATTCCGAACCCGGAAGCTAAGCCCTCCAGCGCCGATGGTACTGCACTCGCGAGGGTGTGGGAGAGTAGGACACCGCCGGACTAAAATTAGATACAGGATGAAGGCCCTTGGGGATCGTGTCGAACACTTCGCAGTGTTCCACCTCCCCAGGGGCCTTCGCCATGTCCAAGTACAGTAATAGCGTGAGTCGCCTCGGAGGCGACGGGAAGCGGGTGCAACGTGGCGGCTGACTCGAACGGCGAGCGCCGGCAGCGTGCGGGGTTCACCAATCCCGCCGACCGGACCGAACGCAGCAACGGCGGAGATTCGTCACGTGGCGCGAGCCGAGGCACCGACCGTGGTGCAGGGCGCAGCGATGACCGACGGGGCGGCGGCGACCGCACCGGTGGCGGCCAGCGCGGCGGATACCAGGGTCGCGGAGGCGACCGACGGTCCGAGGGCGTCCGAGGCGGCGACCGTCGCGACTTCGGCGGCAACCGCGGTGGGGATTCCCGCAGTGGCGACCGTCGTGACGTCCGCAGCGGTGATCGCCGCGACAACCGGGGCGCTGACACCCGCGGTGGCGACAGGCGCGACTTCCGCGGCGGCGACTCCCGAAGCGGCGACCGGCGCGAGTTCGGCGGCCGGCCCTCGGGTGACCGCCGTTCGTCCGGCGCCGGCGACCGTCGCGCCGGCTCCGGCTCGGGGGACCGCCGTGAGTTCGGCGGACGCCCCTCCGGGGATCGCCGCACCGGTGGAGGCTCCGCGGACCGTCGGAACGGCGCACCGGGTGGGGATCGCCGGGGCGGAGGAGACCGGCGGGGCGGCAGCTCCTACGGCGGCCGCAACGGCTCGAGCTCGCGTCCCGCAGGCCAGGGTGGTCGCGGCGGTTTCCAGCGCGACGACCAGCGCTCCGAGCGCCCGCGCACCCGGGCCGGCGAGCCGTCGATCCCGAACGACGTCGACCCCAAGGAGCTCGATCCGGCGATCCGGCGCGACCTGCTGAGCCTCGACAAGAACAACGCCGAGCTCGTCTCCTCGCACCTCGTGCTGGCCGGCCGCCTGCTCGACACCGATCCCGCCGCCGCCCTCGCCCATGCGCGAGCCGCGCGTGAGCGTGCCGGCCGCATCGCCGCGGTCCGCGAGGCCTGTGGCATCGCCGCGTACATGAACGGCGAGTGGTCCGAGGCCCTCAGCGAGCTGCGCGCCGCGAAGCGGATGGGCGGCACCGTCAACCTGCTCCCGATGATCGCCGACAGCGAACGCGGCCTCGGCCGGCCGGAGAAGGCCATCGAGACCGCGCGCGGTGACGAGGCGGCCCAGCTGACGGGCGACGACCGCACCGAGCTGCGGATGGTGGAGGCCGGTGCGCGCATGGACCTGGGGGAGTACGACAAGGCCGTCGTCACCCTGCAGGCCGAGGACCTCGATCCCGCGCGCCGCGGCTTCCACGCCGCCCGCCTGTTCTACGTCTACGCCGAGGCGCTGCTCGGAGCCGAGCGCCGCGACGATGCGCTGACCTGGTTCCTCAACGCGGCCGCCGCGGACGAGGACGAGTTCACCGACGCGGAGGAGCGGGTGGCCGAGCTCTCCGCCGACTCCGCGGAATGAGCGCGCCGCTCGCGGCCGGCTACGACCGGCTCCTCGTCGACCTCGACGGCACCGCCTACGCGGGCGCCGTCGCGATCCCCGGCGCGGCCGCGGTGCTCGACGGCCTGCCGGTCACCTACGTGACGAACAACGCCAGCCGCGGACCGGGCGACGTCGCACAACACCTCCGCGATCTCGGCTTCGCGGCGCCCGACGACACCGTCGTCACGAGTGCCCAGGCCGGAGCCGGACTGCTCGCGTCCCTCGTCCCCGCCGGGACCGCCGTGCTCGTCGTCGGCGCCCCCGCGCTGCGGGCGGAGGTCGAGGGCCGCGGCCTGGTAGTCGTGGACCGTGCCGAGGACGCCCGTGCCGTCATCCAGGGCCACAGCCCGGAGACCGGTTGGGCGCGCCTGTCCGAGGCGGCTCTCGCGATCCGCGCCGGCGCGGTCTGGGTCGCCACCAACACCGACGCGACGCTCCCGACCGAGCGCGGACTGCTCGTGGGCAACGGTTCCATGGTCGCCGCCGTCCGCAACGCCACCGAGCGCGAGCCGCAGGTCGCCGGCAAGCCCTTCACCCCCATCTTCGTCGACGCGATGCGCGCGGCCGGGGCCACGACGGCCCTCGTCGTGGGCGATCGCCTCGACACCGACATCGAGGGCGGCAACGCCTTCGGCGCCGACACCTACCTCGTGCTCACCGGCGTCAACGACGTGCAGGACGTCGTCACCGCGCCGGACCTGCACCAGCCCACCTTCGTCGCCGAGACGCTCGCGGGTCTGCGCCTGCCGCCCGCCGCGACGCGGCCCGGCCCGCGCCACGGGTGGACCGCCACCGTCGACGGCGGCGACCTGACCGTCACGGGAGCTCCGGGCGCGGATCCCGCGGACGCGAAGTTCGTCGCGATCGCCGCCGCCCGCGAACTCTCCGAGGAGCGCCGGTCGGGCCTGCGGCTGACCATCCGATAGCGTGGACACCGTGGAGCCAGCTGCGTTTCGAGGGGACGACCCGGCCGACGTCCGCACGGCCGTCGAGGATCTGATGCACCGCGTCGACGAGCTCGACGCGGCCCCCGTCGTCGACCCGGGTGCCGTGGCCGGCGTCGGCGAGCTCGCGACCCTCGGCCGGCAGGCCGCGCTGCTCGAGCAGGCCCACCAGCTGCTGGTCGACGCCCTCGATTCCGTGGATCGCGCCTGATGGCTCGGAGGGTACGGCTCGACGCCGAGCTGGTCCGCCGCGGCATGGCCCGGTCCCGCGAACACGCTCGCGAGCTGATCGAGGCCGGGCGGGTCACCGTCAACAAGCAGGTCGCGCGCAAAGCCGCGAACCAGATCGACCCCGCCGACCCCGTGCACGTCACGGCGATCGCCGGCGAGATCGAATGGGCGTCCCGCGGCGCGCATAAACTGATCGGGGCCCTCGACTCCTTCCCCGACGTCCAGGTCGACGGTCGACGGTGCCTCGACGCCGGCGCCTCGACGGGCGGCTTCACCGACGTCCTGTTGCACCGCGGCGCCGAGCGCGTCTACGCCGTCGACGTGGGGTACGGCGAGCTCGTGTGGCGGCTCCGCGACGACGACCGCGTGACGGTCCTCGACCGGACGAACGTGCGTTTCCTCGAACCGGACGCGGTCGGCGGCCCCGTCGACCTGGTGGTCGGCGACCTCTCCTTCATCTCCCTCGGCCTGGTGCTGCCCGCGCTCGCGCGGTGCGCCGCCCCGGGCGCCGACCTGCTGCCCATGGTCAAGCCGCAGTTCGAGGTGGGGAAGGACCGGCTCGGCTCGGGCGGCGTCGTCCGCGAGCCCGCGCTGCGCGCGAGTGCCGTCCGCGGCGTCGCCGAGGCCGCCGCCGCGGTCGGGCTGAGCACCCGCGGCGTGACCTTCAGCCCGCTGCCCGGACCGTCGGGCAACGTCGAGTACTTCCTGTGGCTGCGCAGAGAACCCGGCGCGGACGGCCCGGTGGCCCTCCCCGCCGAGGTGGACGACATGATCGGCACGGCTGTGACGGAGGGACCCCAGTGACCACACCTCACGACCGCACGTTCCTGGTGGTGGTGCACACGCTCCGCAGCGACGTGGACCGCACCGTCGAGGACATCCGCCGGCGGCTCGACACCGCGGGCGTGCGGATGAAGCTCGAGAGCGACGTCCGCGAGGCGCCCGACGACGCCGCGGTCGGCTGCGAGGTCGTCGTCGTGCTCGGCGGCGACGGCGGCTTCCTCCGCGGCGCCGAGCTCGCGCGCCGCGCCGACGTCCCCATCATCGGCATCAACCTCGGACACGTCGGTTTCCTCGCCGAGTCCGAGGTCGACACCGTGCCCGACACCATCGACGACCTCGTGCACCGGCGCTACACCGTGCACCCGCGGATGACCCTCGACGTCGAGATCCACGACGGCGACCGTCTCGTCTCCGAGGGCTGGGCGCTCAACGAGGTGTCCGTGGAGAACCGTTCCCGGCAGGGCCTGCTCGAGCTCGTCACCGAGGTCGACGGCCGCCCCGTCTCGCGCTTCGCCTGCGACGGCCTGCTCGTGGCGACGCCCACGGGCTCCACGGCCTACGCCTTCTCCGCGGGCGGCCCCGTCATGTGGCCCGACCTGGAGGCGCTGCTCATCGTGCCGAGCAATGCCCACGCCCTGTTCGCACGGCCGATGGTCACCAGCCCGCGGTCGGTGATCGCGATCGAGGTCGAGGGGCGCCGGCACGAGGCGATCGCCTTCTGCGACGGCCGCCGCACCCTGGAGGTGCCGGAGCGCGGGCGCATCGAGATCCGCCGCGGCGCCGAGCCGGTGCGGTTCATCAAGCTGGGCGCGGCGCCGTTCACGGACCGCCTGGTGCACAAGTTCCAACTGCCCATCAGCGGCTGGCGCGGCCGCCGCGAGGGCGACGGCGGCAGCGCCGACACCGGTACGGGAATCGGGGGATAACGCAGTGCTCGAAGAGATCCGCATCTCGTCGCTCGGGGTCATCGAGCAGGCCGCGGCGGAGTTCGCGCCCGGCCTCACGGTGCTCACCGGCGAGACCGGCGCGGGCAAGACGATGGTCGTCACCAGCCTGCACCTGCTGGCGGGGGCGCGCGCCGATCCCGGCCGCATCCGCGCCGGCGCCGACAAGGCGATCGTCGAGGGCCGCTTCTCGCTGACCGGGGCCAGCTCCGCGGACCTGGTCCGCGAGACCGTCGACGGCGCCGGCGGCGAGCTCGACGACGACGCCGTGATCGCCGTGCGCAGCGTCGCCGCCGACGGCCGCTCCCGCGCGTACCTCGGCGGGCGCAGCGTGCCCGTCGGCACGCTCTCGGAGTTCGCCGGGCCCCTGCTCACCGTCCACGGGCAGAACGACCAGCTCAGGCTGCTCCGGCCCGAGCGGCAGCGCGACCTGCTGGACGCGTTCGCCGGATCGCCGGCGACCAAGGCGCTGCGCGCCTACCAGGCCGTCCGTGAGGAGTGGCTCGCCGCGCGCGCCGAGCTCGCCGACCGCACCACCCGCTCGCGCGAGCTCGCGCTGGAGCAGGACCACCTCACCGCGTCGCTCGCCGAGATCGACGGCGTCGAGCCGGTGTCGGGCGAGGACGTCGACACCGTCGAGAAGATCAAGCGGCTCTCGGACCTCGACACCCTGCGCGAGGCCGCCGACACCTCGTACGCGGCGCTCACCGGCGCCGGGTACGGCGGCGAGGGCGAGGGTGCCGGCGCCGTGCTCGACCTCCTGGGCACCGTCCGCGCGGCCCTCGCCGGATCCGACGATGCGGTGCTGCGCGCGCTCGCCGAACGGGTCGAGGAGGCGGCCACCGTCGCCGGCGACGTGGCGACCGAGCTGGGCGCGTACCTCACGGACCTGCCCAGCGACCCGTCGGAGCTGGAATCGCTCCTGCTGCGCCAGTCCGAGCTCAAGACCCTCACCCGCAAGTACGCGCCCGACATCGACGGCGTCCTCGCGTGGGCCGACGAGGCCCGCACGCGGCTGGAGGGGATCGACACCTCCGCCGAGGGGCTGGCCGCGCTGCAGGCGCGCGTCACGTCGCTCGAGGCGGACCTAGCCGCCGCGGCCGCGGCGCTGACCGCGGCGCGCGTGAAGGCCGCCGGGTCGCTCGGGAAGAAGGTCACGGGCGAGCTGCGCAAGCTCGCCATGGGCGGCGCGTCGATCACCGTCGACGTCGCGCCCGACGCCGTCGCACCCGACGCGGACGGGGCCGGCGTCGTCGTCGACGGTGCGCCGCGCCGCGCCGGCGCGCACGGCACCGACGTGGTCGAGTTCCGGCTCGTCGCGCACGACGGCGCGAACCCGCTGCCCATCGGCAAGTCGGCCTCGGGCGGCGAGCTCTCCCGCGTGATGCTCGCGCTCGAGGTGGTCCTCGCGGCCACCGAGCAGGGCCTGACGATGGTCTTCGACGAGGTGGACGCCGGCGTCGGCGGCAAGGCCGCGGTCGAGATCGGGCGGCGGCTCGCCGCGCTCGCCCAGCGGCACCAGGTGATCGTCGTGACGCACTTGCCGCAGGTCGCCGCGTTCGCGGACACGCACCTGACGGTGGGGAAGCAGACCGGCAAGGGGTCGGTCACCTCGACGCTCACCGCACTGTCGCGCGAGGAGCGGATCGCCGAGCTGGCGCGCATGCTCGCCGGCCTGGGCGACTCCGACACCGGTCGCGCGCACGCGGAGGAGCTCCTCGAGGCCGCCGACTCCGACAAGGTCGCGCAGTCGGGGGCCCACGCCAGCAGGTAACCGCTGCGCTGGAAGTAGCTCAAAGTTTCCAGTGTTGTCGGCGCGCCTCCCGTGACTTGTGTGACTCACGGGGCAGTATGTGCGGCATGAAGCTCACTGGCCTGCTGTCCCGCAACACGTCGAACCTGCCCGGCGTCACCGGCACCGCCCGGGTCGACAAGGACACCACGCGTCTGCTCGGCCGGATCGGCCGCGGCGACATCGTGGTGTGCGACGAGCTGGACCTCGACCGCACCACCGCTGACCTCATGGTCGAGGCGGGGGTCGCGGCGGTGGTCAACGCGTCGCCGTTCATCTCCGGCCGCTACCCGAACCTCGGACCCGAGGTGCTGGCGGCCGCCGGGATCGAGCTCGTCGACGACGCGGGCAAGGAGGTCTTCTCGCGCATCAAGGACGGTGCGAAGATCCGCGTCCACGAGGGCGTCGTCTACACCGGCGAGCGCGAGCTGGCCCACGGCGAGTCGCTCACCGACACCGACGTGACCTCCCGCATGCTGGCCGCGCGCTCCGGCGTCGTCGACCACCTCGAGGCCTTCGCCGGCAACACCGTCGAGTTCATCCGCGTCGAGTCGCCGCTGCTCATCGACGGAGTCGGCATCCCCGACGTCGAGGTCAACCTCAACAACCGGCACGTGCTCGTCGTCTCCGACGGCGCCGACCACGTCGAGGACCTCAAGCGCCTCAAGCCCTTCATCAAGGAGTACGCGCCGGTCCTCATCGGCGTGAACCGCGGTGCCGACGCGCTGGTCAAGGCCGGCTACCGCCCCGACCTCATCGTCGGCGACCCGGAGATGATCACCACCAACACGCTGCGCTCCGGCGCGCAGGTCGTGTTGCCCGCCGCCCCCGACGGCCACGCGCCCGGCCTCGAGCGCATCCAGGACCTCGGCATCGGCGCCATGACCTTCCCGGCCACCGGCTCGGCCGCCGATCTCGCGCTCATCATCGCCGACCACCACGGCGCCTCGCTCATCGTCTCCGTCGGCCACTCCGCTTCATTGGAGGAGTTCTTCGACGCGGGCCGCCGCGAGTCCAACCCGTCGACGTTCCTCACCCGGCTCAAGGTGGGCACCAAGCTGGTCGACGGCAAGGCCGTCGCGACCCTGTACCGCAGCCGCGGCCACGGCGGCGCGATCGCGCTGTTCATCCTCGCCGCGCTGGTGGCGGTCGTCGCGGCCGTCCTGGTCTCCAACCAGGGCCACGACCTGCTGCAGTGGGTCATCGACCAGTGGAACCGCTTCGCGCTCTGGGTCCAGGGCCAGTTCCGGGCCCTCTAGGTGCCGGGCCCGTCGCGCCGCCTCCGCTCGTCCGGCGCCCGCCGGCCCGCGCTGTTCTGGGCGGCGGTGCTGCTGGCCTTCGCCGTCGGCGTGGCCCTGGGCGGGGGAGTCCTCGCCCGGTTCACCACCGACGGTGACCTCAAGGACCTGCGGACGAAGGTCGATCAGCTCGAGCAGAGCAACGCCGCGCTCACGGACCGCGCCCGCGCCGCCGACGCCTTCGCCGACGGCGCGGCACCGTCGACCTTGGGCCGGAGCCTGGCCGGCGTCCCCGTCCTCGTGGTCGTCGCACCGTCGGCCGACCGCGGCGACGTCGCGCAGATCAGCCGACGCCTGACGCAGGGCGGCGGCACCGTCGCGGGCACGCTGACCCTGACCGCCGACCTCTACGCCGAGGACAAGGCCGAGCGGCTGCGCGGCGTCGTCGACAACGCCGTGCCGAACGGCGTCACCCTCGACGCCGCCCTCGTCGATCCCCGCGCCCGCGCCGGCGACCTGCTCGGCGCCGTCCTGCTCTCCGAGGGCGCGGCGAAGGCGCCGTCGACCGGCCGGACCGACGCCCTCGCCGCCCTGAAGCAGGCCGGCTTCGTCGATTTCTCCGGTCCGACGGTGCCCGGCGCGCGCGCCGCGGTGATAGTGACGGGCGGAACAGTGCCCGGTGAACGCGCCGGCGAGGGGCAGGGCATCGGCCGCCTCGCGGCCGCGCTGTCGCGCCACGGCGACGGCGCCGTCCTCGCCGGCCGCACCGGATCGTCGCAGGGTGCGGGCCCGATCGTGGTCGTCCGGCAGGACAAGGCGCTTGCTCCCGAGCTCGCCACCGTCGACGACGCCGACACCGTCGTCGGGCAGGTCTCGACCGCCCTGGCGCTCGCGCAGGCGACGCGCGACGACGTCCGCGCCTACGGAACGGGCGTCCGCTGACGCCTGGTGATAGGCTGAAGTCCCGTAGTAGAAGCAGGTTTGTCCGCTCGAATACGGGAGTCTCGTTGCCCTCTCCTCGCGTTGGCGCGCGTGTCGCCACGAAGCACATCTTCGTCTCCGGAGGCGTTGCGTCCTCCCTGGGTAAGGGCCTGACGGCCTCCAGCTTGGGACAGCTCCTCACGGCGCGCGGGCTGCGCGTCACCATGCAGAAGCTCGATCCGTACCTCAACGTGGATCCGGGCACCATGAACCCGTTCCAGCACGGCGAGGTCTTCGTCACCGAGGACGGCGCCGAGACCGACCTCGACGTCGGCCACTACGAGCGGTTCCTCGACCGGAACCTCTCGGGCATCGCCAACGTCACCACGGGCCAGGTGTACTCGACGGTCATCGCCAAGGAGCGCCGCGGCGAATACCTGGGCGACACGGTGCAGGTCATCCCGCACATCACCGATGAGATCAAGGCCCGCATCCTCGCGATGCAGGCGCCCGACTCCGAGGGCATCGTCCCGGACGTCGTGATCACCGAGATCGGCGGCACCGTCGGCGACATCGAGTCGCAGCCCTTCCTCGAGGCCGCCCGCCAGGTGCGCCACGACGTGGGCCGCGACAACGTCTTCTTCCTGCACGTCTCGCTGGTGCCGTACCTCGCCGCGTCCGGCGAGCTCAAGACCAAGCCCACGCAGCACTCGGTCGCCGCGCTGCGCAGCATCGGCATCACGCCCGACGCGCTCATCCTGCGCTGCGACCGCGACGTGCCCGAGGGCCAGCGCAACAAGATCGCGCTGATGTGCGACGTCGACATCGACGGCGTCATCTCCTGCCCCGACGCCGGCTCGATCTACGACGTGCCGAAGGTGCTGCACCAGAACCAGCTCGACGCGTACGTCGTGCGCAAGCTGGGCCTGCCCTTCCGCGACGTCGACTGGACCGTGTGGGGCGACCTGCTGCGCCGCGTCCACGAGCCGCGCGAGACCGTGAACATCGCCCTGGTCGGCAAGTACATCGACCTGCCCGACGCCTACCTGTCGGTGACCGAGGCGCTGCGCGCCGGCGGTTTCGCCAACTGGGCCAAGGTGCAGATCTCTTGGGTCCCGTCGGACGACTGCGAGACCGAGGCCGGCGCCTCCGCCGCCCTGCGCGATGTGGACGGCGTCCTCATCCCCGGCGGCTTCGGCATCCGCGGCATCGAGGGCAAGCTCGGCGCGATCCGCTACGCCCGCAAGCGCGGCGTGCCGCTGCTCGGCCTGTGCCTGGGCCTGCAGTGCATCGTGATCGAGGCGGCCCGGTCCGTCGGGCTCGAGGGCGCCAGCTCCACCGAGTTCGACGACGACACCCAGTACCCCGTGATCTCGACCATGGCGGACCAGGAGCAGGCCGTCGCCGGCGAGGCCGACCTCGGCGGCACCATGCGGCTCGGCGCCTACCCGGCGGCCCTCGAGCGCGGCTCGATCGTCGCCGCCGCGTACGGCTCCACCGAGGTCTCCGAGCGCCACCGCCACCGTTTCGAGGTCAACAACTCCTACCGCGACAAGATCGCGGAGTCGGGCCTGAAGTTCTCGGGCGTCTCGCCCGACGGGCACCTCGTCGAGTTCGTCGAGTACCCGAAGGAGGCCCACCCCTTCCTGGTCGGTACGCAGGCGCATCCCGAGCTCAAGTCGCGCCCGACGCGCCCGCATCCGCTGTTCGCGGCGTTCGTCGGCGCGGCCCTGAAGTACCGGGCCGAGCTCGAGCTCCCGGTCGGCGTCCGGACCGCCGTGGAAGAGGTACCGTCGGAGGATGACCACGCAGATGACTGAGCAGCTCGCGCCGCTCGGTTCCGTGCAGACGCACGACTTCCAGGCGCTCAGCAGTGAGACCGTGTACGAGGGGCCGATCTTCGCGGTCCGTCGCGACGAGGTGACGATGCCGGGCGGCGGCACCGCCGTCCGGGACGTCGTGGAGCACGACGGGGCCGTGGCCGTCGTCGCCATGAACGCCGACGGCGCCATCGCCATGGTCAACCAGTACCGCCACCCCATGGGCCGGCGGATGCTGGAGATCCCCGCCGGGCTCCTCGACCACACCGGCGAGGA
Organism: Tsukamurella tyrosinosolvens; assembly: GCF_900104775.1. NCBI lineage: Bacteria > Bacillati > Actinomycetota > Actinomycetes > Mycobacteriales > Tsukamurellaceae > Tsukamurella > Tsukamurella tyrosinosolvens. The sequence continues at coordinate 2,967,711 of NZ_FNSA01000003.1, read as the reverse complement.
GGAGCCCGTCTGCGCCGCGCAGCGTGAGCTTGCGGAGGAGACGGGGCTCGGCGCCCGCGAGTGGCACGTCCTGGTGGACCTCGCCCCGTCGCCCGGCTTCACCGACGAGATGGTGCGCGTCTACCTCGCCACCGACCTGCGGTACTGCGAGATGGCGGAGCAGGAGGACGAGGAGCTCGACATGACCGTCGAGTGGATCGCCATGCCGGACGCCGTCCGCATGGTGCTCTCCGGTGAGATCGTGAACTCGACCTCCGTGAGCGCGATCCTCGCCGCCACGATGGTGACCGACGACGACACCCCGCTGCGCTGTTCCGACGCGCCGTGGCCGGGCCGCCCGACGGCCCTCGCCGCCCGCAAGGGCCGGCCCGTGGAGGACGGACAGTAACTGTGCCGGTCGGGGTGGCTCTCGACGATCAGCTGCGCGCGTACGTCGACCACCTCACCGTCGAACGGGGCGCCGCGGCGAACACCCTCAGCAGTTACCGGCGCGACCTGGCCCGGTACCGCGAGTACCTGGGTGGGCTGGGTGTCGGCGATCTCGCCGATGTCACCCAGAACCAGGTCAGCGGATTCCTCGTCGCGCTGCGCGAGGGCGGGCCGGATCATCCGCCGCTCGCCGCCAGCTCCGCGGCGCGCTCGCTGATCGCCGTGCGCGGCCTGCACCGGTTCGCGGCCGCCGAGGGGATGACGAGCGCCGACGTGGCCCGCGAGGTCCGGCCGCCCGCGCCCGCCAAGCGGCTGCCCAAGGCGCTGCCCGTGGAGCAGGTCATCGCGCTGCTCGAGGCGGCCGGGGGAGACTCCGACGCCGACACCCCGTCGCGCCTGCGCGACCGCGCGATGCTGGAACTCCTGTACTCGTGCGGGGCCCGCATCTCCGAGGTCACCGCCCTCGACGTGGACGACATCGACGCCGAGTCGCGCTCGGTGGTGCTGCTCGGCAAGGGCGGCAAGCAGCGCGTCGTGCCGATCGGGCGGCCCGCGCTCGCGGCGCTGGACGCCTACCTCGTGCGGGGGCGGCCCGCGTTGGTGAAGCGGTCGAACCCGGCGCTGTTCCTCAACGTGCGCGGCGGGCGGCTCTCCCGGCAGTCGGCGTGGCAGGTGCTCGCCGCCGCGGCCGAGCGCGCCGGGATCGACACCACGACGACGCATGTCTCGCCGCACACCCTGCGGCACTCCTTCGCCACCCATCTGCTCGAGGGCGGCGCGGACGTGCGCGTGGTGCAGGAGCTGCTCGGCCACGCCTCGGTCACCACGACGCAGGTGTACACCCTCGTGACGGTCAGCGCGCTCCGCGAGGTCTACGCCCAGGCGCACCCTCGGGCGCTCGGTTGACGGGCGGCGGCCCCGGGCTCCTCGATCCGTAGAATCGGCGGTCGCGCGCGCCGCTGCATCCGCGGATGCACAGCGCGCATTAGGGTGTGAGGGGAAGCAAGAAGGAGGTGGGCCAGTGGCGTCAGCGCCCGATGCGGAGAACCCGGGCCTGGACCTGGGGGAGCTGGATCATCACCACGCGCCCAAGCCCACGGCCGAGGACGGTCTCGACGCGACGGGCCGGCCCCGCGTCGAGTTCCCCGAGCCGACGCCGAAGACCACCCACGGCCCCGCCCGCGTGATCGCGGTGTGCAACCAGAAGGGCGGCGTCGGCAAGACGACGACCACCATCAACCTGGGCGCCTCGCTCGCCTCCTACGGGCGGCGCGTGCTGCTCGTCGACCTCGACCCGCAGGGCGCGCTCTCCGCCGGCCTCGGCGTCGCGCACCACGAGCTCGAGCTCACGGTGCACAACCTGCTCATGGAGTCGCGGATCGCCGCCGACGACGTGCTGCTGCGCACCCGGGTCGACGGGCTCGACCTGCTGCCCTCGAACATCGACCTCTCCGCCGCGGAGATCCAGCTGGTCAACGAGGTGGGCCGCGAGCAGACCCTCGGTCGGGCGCTGTACCCGGTACTGGATCGCTACGACTACATCCTCATCGACTGCCAGCCCTCCCTGGGGCTGCTCACGGTGAACGCGCTGGCCTGCGCCGATCAGGTGCTCATCCCCATGGAGTGCGAGTACTTCGCGCTGCGCGGCCTGGCGCTGCTCACCGACACCGTCGACAAGGTGAAGGACCGCCTGAACCCACGGCTGGGCATGGCGGGCATCGTGGTCACCATGTTCGACTCGCGGACGCTGCACTCGCGCGACGTGATGGCCCGCGTCGTCGAGGTCTTCGGCGACGCCGTCTACCACTCCGTCATCTCGCGGACGGTCCGCTTCCCGGAGACCTCGGTCGCGGGCGAGCCCATCACCTCCTGGGCGCCGAAGTCGTCCGGCGCCAACGCCTATCGCGCCCTCGCGCGCGAGGTGATCGCGCAGGAGAAGTGAGCCCCACCGATACCGAGCCGATCGAGGCGGTCGCGGAGCCGGATCAGCCGGAGGCCGCCGGCTCCGGACCCGACGGTGCGCCCGAGCCGCAGCCCGGCTTCACGGTGAAGCTCGCGAACTTCGAGGGCCCGTTCGACCTGCTCCTGCAGCTGATCGGCGGGCGACGCCTGGACGTCACCGAAGTGGCGCTGCACATCGTCACCGACGAGTTCATCGCGTACACCAAGCAACTCGGCGCCGAGGCCGACCTCGACCAGACCACCGAATTCCTCGTCGTCGCCGCGACGCTGCTCGACCTCAAGGCCGCGCGGCTGCTGCCCGCGGGTGAGGTCGAGGACGCCGACGACCTGGCGCTGCTCGAGGCCCGCGACCTGCTGTTCGCCCGCCTGCTCCAGTACCGCGCCTACAAGCAGGTGGCGGAACTGATGGCCCAGCTCGAGGCGAAGGCGAACCGTCGATACCCCCGGGCCGTGGGGCTGGAGCCCCGATTCGAGGAGCTCGTGCCGCCGGTCCAGCTGGGCGTCACCCCGGAGCAGTTCGCGCTCGTCGCCGCGTCCGCGTTCACCCCCAAGCCAAAGCCGACCGTCGGCCTCGGGCATCTGCACGTGCCCAAGGTCTCGGTGCCGGAACAGGCCCGGCTCATCGCGGCGAGGCTGCGAGAGCGGCCCGACCACTGGTCCGGGTTCTCCGAGATCGTCGCCGACTGCGACTCCGGCATCGCCGTGATCGCCCGCTTCCTCGCGCTGCTCGAGCTGTACCGCGAGCGGGCCGTGCTCTTCGACCAGCCCGAGGCGCTCGGCGACCTCAAAGTGCGCTGGTCGGGGGAGAACGAGAACGTGGTCGTGGGCGGCACCCGCGACGAGTACGACGAGACACCCGGCGACGACTGGCAGGAGGAACGATGAGCGAGCAGGCCGAGGATTTCGCCCTGGTCGAGGGCATGGAGCCGGACGAGCTGCGGTCGGCGCTGGAGGCGCTGCTGCTGGTGGTGGACGCGCCGGCGACCGCGGAGCAGCTGGGCACCGCCCTGGAGGAGCCGGAGGAGCGGATCACCGCCGACCTGCGCGCCTGGGCGGGCGAGTTGGCGGAGCGACGGTCCGGCATGGAGCTGCGCGAGTCCGCCGAGGGCTGGCGGCTCTACAGCCGCGCCGAGTACGCGCCCTACGTCGAGCGACTCCTGCTCGACGGGGTGCGGTCCAAGCTGACCCGCGCCGCGCTCGAGACCCTCGCGGTGATCGCCTACAAGCAGCCGGTGAGCCGGTCCCAGGTGGGCGCGGTCCGCGGCGTGAACGTCGATGGCGTCATGCGCACGCTCGCGGCCCGCGGCCTCATCGTGGAGGCGGGCACCGACGCCGGCGCCACGACCTACGCGACGACCGAGCTCTTCCTCGAGCGGCTCGGCCTGAGCTCGCTGGACGAGCTGCCGCCGCTCGCGCCCCTGCTGCCCGAGATCGACGTCATCGAGGACCTCAGCTCGCACCTCGACGAGGAGCCGCGGTTCGCCAAGCTCGGCCGCAAGAGCGCAGACGTGATCGGATTCGATCCCGATGCCTGATCTCTCCGCCGTTCTCCGCGAGGCCTTCCCGCTCGGCGCCGCCGGCCCGGCGGTGCGCCGCTGGTGGCCGCTCGTCCTCACCGGGGCCGTGACGGCACTGACGGTGTGGGCGGCGACGGCGACGTGGTTCGGGTTGACCATCGGCCGCGTCGGTGTGCCGTTCGGGTTCACGGGCACCGGCCGGACCGTCCTCACCGGCCCCGCATCGGAGGGCGGGCCGGCCCGCGGCGCGGCCACCGACGGCGTGATCCCGTGGGGCTACGCGACGGCGGGCCTCGCGATCGTCGCGCTGATCCTGGTGATCGTCGCCACGGTGCGCCCGGGCTTCGCCGAGCGCGGCCGTGCCCTCGCGAGTGCGGCCCTCGGGCTGGCCGCGGTGCTGTCGATCGCGATCTGGCTGATCCCGGCCATGATGATGAGCGGTCTCGAGGACCTGACCGGCGGCGACGCGGGCGGCGACCCGCTGTTCTTCCCGCCGAAGGCCGGCCTGGTGAGCACGATCGTGGTCACCTCCGCCGGGTCGGCGGTGCTGTTCATGGGCCGCCGGAACCGCTCGCTGAGCGCTGCGGGCAGCGCGCCGCGCTGACGAATACCGATTTCGGCCGCGACCTGCGATCATGGAGGGATCATGAACAGACCCGCTCGCCGTGATGGCACACCGGACCGAAACAGAACCAGCAAGCCGAAACAGGGTGCGAAGCCGCCGCAGAAGCAGGCGGGGCGCCAGGGCGGCGTCCCCCGCCTGTCGAACGCCAAACCCGCACGCACGCAGAACGTCCCCATCCGCGACGTCGACGATTGGGACGCGCCGGAGAAGGCCCCGCACCCGGGCGGCGACAGCGACAAGATCCGCCTGCAGAAGGTGCTGGCCCAGGCCGGCGTCGCATCGCGGCGCGTGGCCGAGGACATGATCGCCGACGGCCGCGTCGAGGTGGACGGCGAGATCGTCACCGAGCAGGGCCGCCGCGTGGACCCGAACGTCGCGGTCGTCCGCGTCGACGGCGTGCGCGTGCTCGTCAACGAGAACCTCGTGCACCTCGCGCTGAACAAGCCCCGCGGCTGGCAGTCGACGATGAGCGACGACATGGGCCGCCCCTGCGTGGGCGACATCGTGGCCGAGCGCGTCGCGGCGGGCCAGCGGCTCTTCCACGTCGGCCGCCTCGACGCCGACACCGAGGGCCTGCTGCTCATCACCAACGACGGCGACCTCGCGCACCGGCTCATGCACCCCTCCTACGAGGTGCCCAAGACCTACCTCGCGTGGGTGCAGGGCGAGGTGCAGCGCCGGCTCGGCAACACGCTGCGATCCGGCGTCGAGCTCGAGGACGGCCCCGCGAAGGTGGACAAGTTCTCCGTGCTCGAGGCCTCCGAGGGCCGATCGATGGTCCGCGTCGTGCTGCACGAGGGCCGCAAGCACATCGTGCGTCGCCTGCTGGCCGAGGTCGGGCACCCCGTCGAGCGGCTGGTGCGCACCCACGTCGGGTCGGTGGCGCTGGGCGATCAGCGCCCGGGCTCGCTGCGCGTGCTCGGCCGCGATGAAGTGTCGGCGCTGTACCAGGCGGTGGGACTGTGACTCTCGTGATCGCCATGGACGGCCCCTCGGGGACCGGCAAGTCGACGGTGGCCCGGCGCATCGCCGAGAACCTCGGCGCCCGCTACCTGGACACCGGTGCGATGTACCGTGCCGCGACCGTGTGGGCGCTGGAGCAGGAGGTCGACCTCACCGACCCCGCCGCGATCGCCACGGCCACGGCGGACCTGCCGCTGGCCATGGGCTGCGACCCGCTGTCGGAGCAGGTCGAGCTGGACGGGATCTCGATCACCCGCCGGATCCGGGAGGACGACGTGACCGCGGCCGTCTCCGCCGTGTCCGCGGTGCCCGAGGTGCGCGAGCAGCTCGTCGACTACCAGCGGGCCATCGCCGCCGACGACGATTCACCGATCGTGGTGGAGGGCCGCGACATCGGCACCGTCGTCTTCCCCGACGCACCGGTGAAGATCTACCTCACCGCCTCGGCGGAGGCGCGCGCGCAGCGCCGCCACGCGCAGAACACCGAGCTGGGGCTGCCCAGCGACTACGACGAGGTGCTGGCGTCCGTGCAGCGCCGCGACGGCCTGGACTCGACGCGGAAGATCTCGCCGCTGCGCCCGGCCGACGACGCGATCGAGCTCGACTCGTCGGACATGAACCTGGAGGAGACCGTCGCGGCGGTGGCCGAGACGGCCGACCGCGCGCTGAGCGCCTCCCGCGATAAGGAGGTCACCCGATGAGTGACAACGAGTTCGAGTACGCCGGCGACGACGGCACCTGGGACGACGAGGGCGACTTCGCCGAGTACGAGGGCGATTTCGCCGACCTCGAGGCGGAGGCCGCCGAGGCCGCCGCGAAGCTGCCGACGGTCGCCATCGTGGGCCGTCCGAACGTGGGCAAGTCGACGCTGGTCAACCGCATCCTCGGCCGCCGCGAGGCCGTGGTCGAGGACATCCCGGGCGTGACCCGCGACCGGATCAGCTACGAGGCCAACTGGGCCGGCCGACGGTTCCTGGTGCAGGACACCGGCGGCTGGGAGCCGGACGCCAAGGGCATGCAGCAGTCCATCGCCGCGCAGGCCGAGGTCGCCATGCGCACCGCCGACGCGATCGTCGTGGTCGTGGATGCGACCGTCGGCGCCACCGCGACCGACGAGGCCGTCGCACGCGTGCTGCGTCGTTCGAAGGCCCCCGTCATCCTGGCGGCGAACAAGGTCGACGACCAGCGCACCGAGGCCGAGGCCGCGTCGCTGTGGTCGATGGGGCTCGGGGAGCCGCACACCATCTCCGCCGCGCACGGCCGCGGCACCGGTGATCTGTTGGACGTCATCCTGGAGAAGCTGCCGGAGACGCCCCGCGAGGGCACCGGCGGCACCGGCCCGCGCCGCATCGCGCTGATCGGCAAGCCGAACGTCGGCAAGAGCTCGCTGCTCAACAAGCTCACCGGCGAGAACCGCTCCGTCGTCGACAACGTCGCGGGCACCACCGTCGACCCCGTGGACTCGCTCGTCGAGCTCGGCGGCAAGACCTGGAAGTTCATCGACACCGCCGGCCTGCGCAAGAAGGTCAACCAGGCCAGCGGGCACGAGTTCTACGCCTCGCTGCGCACGAAGGGGGCGATCGAGGCCGCCGAGGTCGCGATCGTGCTCATCGACGCCTCCCAGCCGATCACCGAGCAGGACCTGCGGGTGCTGTCGATGGTGATCGAGTCGGGCCGGGCGCTGGTGATCGCCTACAACAAGTGGGACCTCGTCGACGAGGACCGCCGGTACATGCTCGAGAAGGAGATCGACCGGGAGCTCGTGCAGATCCCGTGGGCTCTGCGGGTGAACATCTCCGCGCAGACCGGCCGCGCGCTGCAGAAGCTGGTGCCCGCCATCGAGACCTCGCTCGAGTCGTGGGACAAGCGCATCCCGACGGGCCGCCTCAACAACTGGCTCCGCGAGGTCATGGCCGCGACGCCGCCGCCCCTGCGCGGCGGCAAGCTGCCCAAGGTGCTGTTCGCGACACAGGCCGCCACGCGGCCGCCGACGTTCGTGCTGTTCAGCTCCGGCTTCCTGGAGGCGGGCTACCGACGGTTCCTGGAGCGCAGGCTCCGCGAGGAGTTCGGCTTCGACGGCTCGCCCGTGCGCGTGAACGTCCGGGTCCGCGAGAAGCGCGCGAAGAAGTAGCGCCGTGACGGCGGTGGAGGTGCCGACCGCGCCCGTGCCGCGCCGCCAGGTAGCGGCGTGGTGCGCGTGGGACTGGGGGAGTGCCGCATTCAACGCGGTGATGACCACGTTCATCTTCACCGTCTACCTCACCGGCGCGGTCGGCGAGGATCTCCCGGGTTCCATCAGCGCCACCAGCTGGCTGTCGTGGGCGATGGCGGCCGCGGGCGTGGTCGTCGCGTTGTCGGCGCCGGTCCTGGGCGGGCGCGCCGACGCCGCGGGCCGGCGGAAGTTCTCGCTCGCCGTGTGGAGCGCCGTCGTCACGCTGTGCACCGCCGCGTGCTTCTTCGTGCGCGACGAGTATCAGTACCTGTGGCTCGGCCTGCTGCTGCTCGCGGTCGGGACGGCGGCGTTCGAGCTCGCGAACGTGCCCTACTACGCGATGCTGCGGCAGGTCTCGACCCCGAAGACGATCGGCCGGGTCTCCGGGATCGGCTGGGCGTGCGGCTACTTCGGCGGCATCGTGCTGCTGCTCCTCTGCAACTTCGGTTTCATCGCCGGCGACGGGCCGACCCGCGGGTTCCTCAACGTGCCCACCGAGGGCGGTCTGAACATCCGGTTGGTGGCGCTGTTCGCGGCCGCGTGGTTCGCGATTTCCGCGTTGCCGGTGCTGTTCCTCGTGCCCGAGCTCCCGGCGGACCCGACCGCGACGCCCCGCCGCGGGATCGTCGGGGCGTACCGGGACCTGTTCGCGACGATCGGCTCGCTGTGGCGCGAGGACCGCACCGTGGTGTGGTTCCTCGTCTCCTCCGCGGTGTTCCGCGACGGGCTCGCTGCGACCTTCACCTTCGGCGCGGTGCTCGCGCACAGCGTGTACGGGATGAGCGAGTCGACGGTGCTGCTGTTCGGCGTGGCCGCCAACGTCGTGGCCGCGCTGGGCGCGGTGATCGCCGGCCGCTTCGACGACCGGATCGGCCCCAAGCCGGTGATCGTGACGTGCCTCGCCGGGATGCTGATCGCCGGGACGGTGCTGTTGTTCGTGCGTGGCGAGGCCATGTTCTGGATCTTCGGCCTGATGCTCACGGTGTTCGTGGGCCCGGCCCAGTCGTCGGCGCGCAGCATGCTGGCGCGGATGACGGTGCCCGGCCGCGAGGGCCAGATGTTCGGGCTCTACCAGACCACCGGCCGCGCGGCGTCGTTCCTCGGGCCCGCGCTCTTCGGGCTCTTCGTGTGGTTCTTCGGCACCGACCGCGCCGGCATCGGCGGCATCATCGTGGTACTCGCGCTGGGGTTGCTCCTGCTCCTGCAGGTCCGCCCCGCCCGCGACCGCGCGCTCGCCTGACCGGGCTCACCGAGCGCCGGCGCGGCCGGCTGGCCAGGGTGACGGTCGCACGGGACACAGCCCGGATCGCTGGGGTCTCGGATTCTGTCCGGAATGGACGGGCTGTCCGTGGCGGACAGAATCCGAGAGCCGAGCGGTCGTGGCACGACGCCCTCGGCGTCGGTGTCCGCCTCAGCGCGGCGCGGCGGCCGACGACGAGGGGGTCGCGGGCTTCGAGGGCGCGGGCTTCGTGGTGGTCCCGGGCTTCGCCGGGGTGCCCGGCTTCGCAGAGTCCACGCCGGGCGGCAGCACGGCGGCGATGGCCGGGTAGTCCACCGACAGGCGCAGGTTCAGCACCGGGCCGGTGGGAGTGTTCGGCAAGGCCCTGCGCACGTTGTCCATCAGCTGCGAGAGCTGGATGCCCACGCCGGTCGCGCTACCGTTCGGGAACGCGGCGAGGATCGGCTGCAGCAGGCTCACCAGCATCGGCGTGGCCGTCTTGAGCCCCTCGAGCGCCTGCGGCGTGAGGATCGCCTGCAGCCCGGCGAGGAGGCCGGTGCGCTCGTTGTTGATCCCGTCCTGCACCGCGATGGTCTTCTTGCTGTCGCCGTTGTGCAGCGGGAGGTGGTCGAGGCCGGCCTGGAACGCGGGGATCATGGACGCGACAGAGGGATCGGCCGCCTTGAGGGCGGCGACCACCGTGGGGAAGGTCTGCGCGGTGGACAGGCGCTGCGTGTCCTTCATCGTCTGCGCCACGCCGCCGAGCGCGGTGAGCAGCGGCAGCATCGCCTTCGACGAGGCGTCGAAGTTCAACAGCACCTGGCTCATGTGGGGGCGCAGGGCGTCGTCGTTGACGTCGCCGAGAGTCATGATCATGTTCGACACGGTGTTGTCGGTGATCGGCCGCGTCGGCGCCAGCTCGGCGCCGTTGCGCAGCGCGCCACCGCCGTCGTGCGGCGTGAGGATGACCTCGGAGACGCCGAAGAGGTTGCCCGCCGAGAACGCCGCCTCGACGTTGTTGGTGAGGCTACGGCCCTGGGGTCCGTCGAGGCGCAGGGTCACGCCCTGCTGGGCGTTGCCGAGCGACCGGATCTCGCTGACCGACCCGACGTCGACGCCCTGGATCCGCACCTTCGCGCCCTCGACGATGCCGGCCGCGACGGTCGGTGTGCGGAGGGTGAGGGTGAAGTCGTCCTTCGGGCGCAGCGCCTGCACACCCCACACGGCGAGGGCGATCAGTGCCACGCAGAGGCTGAACGCGACGCCGCGCCGCCGGAGCTGGGCGGGCGACGGGGAGAAGCCGGGCACTGGAGCGAGATCCACAGATAGACAAATTATCCGTAGTTGTCTGAAATCCGTGCTCCGGCGGGGCCGATTGTGCCCACACTCACGTCCCGCAGCGTGCTGTGACGGCCGACACGCGAGGCCCCGTCGGCCCCCGCGGTGCTAGTCGATCTGCCCGACCGGCGTGCGCTTCTCGGCCTGGAACGCGTCCTCAGCGCGACCGCGGGCCCAGTACCCGGAGATCGAGATCCGCTCGCGCGGAACCTCCAGCTCGCGCAGGACCTTGCGGATCGCCTTGATCGACTCGCGCTCGCCGTGGGCGAAGACGTGCGCCGTGGCGCGATCCGTCGGCCAGTCCGCGACGGCCACCTGGCGTGCCAGGAAGTCGACGTCGGCCACGTCCGGGTTCACCGCCCACCGCACGTCCACGCCCGACGGTGCCGTCAGCGCGATCCGGTCGGCATCGCTCTCGACCTCGATGATCGCGGCGCCCCGCGCGCCGGTCGGCAGGGACTCCAGGGCGGAGGCGATCGCGGGCACCGCCGAGAGATCGCCGGCGAACAGGTGCCAGGCCGCCTCCGGGTCGGGGGAGTAGGCGCCGCCCGGGCCCATGATCGTGATCGTGTCGCCGGCCTGCGCGCGCTGCGCCCACGGGCCGGCCAGCCCCTCGTCGCCGTGCACGACGAAGTCGAGGACGATCCGGCGCTCGGCGCGATCGAAGGAGCGGACGGTGTAGGTGCGCGTCGCGTCGCCGAAGGCGAGCTTGACGTAGGCGTCCGTGCTCGGCAGGCCGGGGAGCTCGGGGTCGCCGAAGGAGGCGAGGGACTCGCCCTCGGCGATCACGCGCACCAGGTGCGCGCCGATCGTCTCTGTGCGCGCGACCGCGACCTCGTAGGTCGGCCGCGAACGGCGGGCAGGAGCAGGGGCGGTATCTGTACGCGGTTCAGTCACGATCTCCACCGTACGCCTCGAAAGTTAGGGTCGCCTAATCGGTTTTCGGTGGGGTGGGGTTTGCTACTCGGAACTGCCCCGTTCCCGGCCGCGCCGGGTCTAGCATTTCCCACCATGAGTGCAGATGCCCCGAACGGCAAGGACCTTCGCAAGCGCGTCTCCCGATCCGCCCAGGCGGGATTCACTCCGGACGGCCGCGATCCCGTCGACATCATCCGGGAACAGAACAGCACGCGCATCCAGGAACTGGTGCCGGTGCGGATCTCTCGCATGCTGCACTCGCCGTTCTCCTTCTACCGCGGCGGCGCCGCGCTCATGGCGCACGACCTCGCGGGGGAGGCGAACACCGGCGTCACCGTCATGAGCTGCGGCGATGCGCACATCTCCAACTTCGGCCTGTTCGCCTCGCCGGAACGCCGACAGCTGTTCGACGTCAACGACTTCGACGAGGCCGGCAATGCGCCGTGGGAGTGGGACGTCAAGCGCCTCGCGGCGAGCGTGATGATCGCCGCCCGCGAGAACGGGTACACCGAGGACCAGGCGCGGAGCGCCGTCGTCAGCGCGGCGGGGGCGTACCGGACCACGCTCGCCGGGCTGATGGAGCAGGGCGCCGTCGACCGCTACTACCTGTCCGTGGACGTCGACCGGCTCACCGCGCAGGCCGCCGACGATCAGCCGCTCAAGGACCTCATCGAGCAGACCGCGAAGAAGGCGCGCAAGCGCACCTCCGCGCGCATGGTCGAGAAGATCACCGCGACCAGCGCCGACGGCGAGCCGCACATCGTCGCCGACCCGCCCACTCTCGTGCCGGCGCCGGCGAAGCTCGTCGAGGGCTTCGAGGGCCTCTACGCGCAGTACCTGGACAGCATCCGCGCCGACGCCGCGCAGCTCCTCGGCCAGTTCCGGGTGCTGGACTGGGCGCTCCGCGTCGTCGGCGTCGGCAGCGTCGGCACCCGCTGCTTCATCGTGCTGCTCGGTCGCGACGTCCCGGGCGGCGGCACCGAGACGCTGTTCCTCCAGGTCAAGGAGGCCACGCAGTCGGTCCTGCAGACCTACGGCAAGCTCGGGCCGTCGACGATGCCGCCGCGCGCACCCAAGACCGGCGCGCAGGCGTGGCGCGTCGTCGCGGGGCAGCAGATCCTCCAGGCGCAGTCCGACTCCTTCCTCGGCTACACCCCGACGATCCGCGGCAAGGACTTCTACTGGCGGCAGTTCCGCGACATGAAGGGGTCCGTCGTTCCCGAGCTGCTGTCCCACGACCAGTTCGAGAGGTACGGCCAGGCCTGCGCCGCGGTGCTCGCCCGCGCCCACGCGCAGTCCCCGGGCTCGGCCACCGCCTCGGCCTATCTGGGCAAGTCGACGGAGTTCGAGGAGGCCGTCGCGACGTTCGCCACCGCGTACGCCGACCAGAACGAAAAGGACTACGCCGCAGTGCAGGCCGCCGTCAAGGCGGGTGTCCTGCCCTGCGCCGAGGCAGGCGTCTGACAGTCTTAGCGCGACCTTGACGGCGCCGACCCTTCCGCCCGCGCCACGGCCCGCGTAGACCGGTAGGCGTGACTCTGATGGAGGTACTGCCCTCACTCGCCCGCGCCGGCATCGCCCGGTCCTTCGACCCCACGATCTGGCCCGACGGCACCGCGATGGACGGCGACGAGGTCCTCATCGCCGGCACCCCCGCGGCCGCGCTGGCCGACGGCGGACCGTCGACCTACCCCGTGGTGGTGAGCCGGATCAGCCGACTCGTGCGGTCCGGCCCGGTGGTCCTGTGCGACGTCGCCGGGGAGCTGCCGCCGCACGCGAGCCTCGCCGACGTCGCCTGGCCCGGAGCCCGGCTCGCAGGGGCCCGGATGCGGCAGCTCCTGGTCCGCGGGGCCGACGGTACGCGGCTCGCCGCCCGCGTCGAGGTCCCCGCCGACGTCCCGGTGGACGCGCCGATCGCCCTCGCGCTCGCGCTGCCGCACGGCCTCGCGACCCCCGGCGCCCGGGCCTGGTGGCCGGCGGCGTGCGCGCACCGGGGCCTCGAGCGCCTGGCCTGACCGACGGCGCCGTCGGGGGCGCGGGCCCGGTCGATTAGGCTCGGCACGTGCACAATTTCCGCGATGTGGCAGGTGTGGACGGCTATGCGGCCGACGGTGGCCGGATGCGCCGGGGGCTGCTCTTCCGCTCCAGCGCCCTCGACGCCGACGCGATCGACCCGGCCCGTCTCGCGGAGGCCCGCCTGGCGGACGTCTTCGACCTCCGCATGACGGCCGAGGTGACCCCGAAGCCCGATGTCGTGCCCGACGGTGCGCGATACGTGCGGCTCAACGTGATCGGCGACGACGTCGAGCTCGGCGCCCTCGACCCGAAGTCGCTCAAGGACGCCGCGGGCGCCCGCGACCTGCTGACGGACGTCTACCGGATGTTCGTCAGCGAGGACAACGCGCGGGCGCAGTTCGCGGCGCTCGTGCGCGCGGTCGCCGACGAGGAGCGCCCGCAGGTCTTCCACTGCACCGCGGGCAAGGACCGCACCGGCTGGGCCGCGGCGATCGTGCAGCGGAGCCTCGGCGTCTCGCCCGACGACGTGATGGCCGACTACCTGCTGACGAACGCGTACTCGGCCGAGGTGATCGAGAAGATCGCGGCGGGCGCGACCGCCGAGCGGGGCGAGGCGATCGGGGAGGCCGCACGGGTGCTCGCCGGGGTCTTCCCCGAGGCGCTGACCGCGGCCTTCGACGAGGCCGACAGACGGTACGGCGGCTTCGAGGGGTACGTGCGCCAGGGGCTCGGGATCGACGACGCCGTCGTCGACCGGCTGCGCGCGAAGCTCGTCGACTAGTCGGGGTTCCTAGCCGAGCTTGCGGCCGCGGGTCGAGAACCGTCCGTCGTCCTGGGTGAAACCCGCGGAATCGACCGAGCACTCCAGTCCGCCGTCGCGCAGCGCGGTGCAGGACGCACCGTGCACCGACAGACGGGCGCCCTCGGGCAGGGCGCGCGGGCGCTCCTGGACCGTCAGCCGCTCGAGGTACCGCCAGCCGCGCTCGGTGATCTCCACGGCCTCGGGGCGCACGCTGCGGCCCTTCACCGTGATCCTCGTGCCCGCCGGTGCGGAGACGCCGCACCGCAGGGTGGTCGGGTCCGCCTGGATCGTGCAGACCCGCTTGGCGCCGTCGTAGCGGTAGAGGAAGGCGTACCCGCCGCCCTCCGCGCGGTAGCGGTCGGCGTCCACGGCCGGCTCCGCGGACGCGGGCAGCGCGACCACGAACGAGGCGGCGACGATCGCCGACACCAGGAGTGCACGCTTCATGCACGCCACTGTACCGCGCAGACGCCGCAGGTAGCGGGGCTAACGACCGCCCATCCGGACGATCCGGTCGTCGCCGGGCTGCGGGTCGCCGCGGCCGTCGGTGTTGTTGGTGAGGATCCAGGCGGAGCCGTCGGGCGCGCGCACCACGTCGCGCAGCCGGCCGAGGGTCTCGCGATACTGTTCGGTCGCCGTGCCGGGCGCTGCGAGCGGCACCGTCCGCAGTCGCTCCCCGCGGAGGTTCGCGATGAGCAGGTCCGGTCCAACGACGGCGATACCGCTCGGGCTCGCCGCCGACGTCGCCCACTGCTGCAGCGGGTCCACGAAACCCTCGCGGCGGCCGATGCCCTCGACCTCCGGCCAGCCGTAGTTCGCGCCCGGGCGGATGAGATTGAGCTCGTCCCAGGTGTTCTGGCCGAACTCGCTCGCATACAGTGCGCCGTCGGGCGCCCACGCCAGGCCCTGCGCGTTCCGGTGGCCGAGGCTGTAGACCAGGGTGTCGGGGAACGGGTTGTCGACGGGGCGCGCGCCGTCGGGCGTCATCCGCAGGATCTTGCCGCCGAACGCCCGGGGGTCCTGCGCGTCGTCGGGGCGCCCCGCGTCGCCGACGGTGGCGTACAGCATCCCGTCGGGCCCGAAGGCGATGCGGCCGCCGTTGTGGATCGACGCGGCGGGCAGGCCGGTGAGGATGGTGCGCGCGGGGCCGAGGCTGCGGGAACCGGGCGTGCCCTGGAGCGGCATGCGGGCGATCCGGTTGTCCGTCGCGGTGGTGAAGTAGGCGAACAGGTCGCCGTCGCGGACGGCGATGCCGAGCAGCCCGCCCTCGCCGCGCGCCGCGACCCCGTCGATCCGGCCGACCTCGCGGGGCCGCCCGTCGACGATCTCCACGATCCGCCCGCGGTCCCGCTCGCTGACCAGGGGAGCGCCGTCGGCGAAGGCGATCGACCACGGCGCGTCGAGGCCGGTCGCGATCGTGCTCTCGGCGGCTGAGGCCGCGCTCGACCGCGGTTCCGGGACGTCCGACGGTGCGCCGCCCGCGCAGGCTGCGAGCGCGGGCGCCGCGAGCAGCGCAACGATGACACCGCGGTACCGGATCGGGATGCGCATGCGTCCAGAGTAGGGCGGAACGTCCGATTCCACCGGCGTTGCGACGGCGATCGATGCTTGACTGGGCGCGCGGGTGAACCGGCCGGATTCGCGGGATGGGGTACCCGGGTGGGCGGCGGATCCGGCTGTTCTCCGACCACGCCGAGATGCTCGTCCCCAGGCGATTTCTCCTCAGCGCGACGCATGGGGTAATCTCCTACAGCACCGCGAGAGCGGCCACGGGCTGTGGCGCAGCTTGGTAGCGCACTTGACTGGGGGTCAAGTGGTCGCAGGTTCAAATCCTGTCAGCCCGACCAGAAGTCCCGAGACACACAGTGTCTCGGGACTTTTTGGTTCCGAGGGGTTGGGCGCAGCGAGGGCAGTGGAATCCCCGGCGGCCCCGCGGGGTTGCCTCTGACATGGGCGATGAACCGGAGAACGCGCACGCACTGTGGGTCCTCGCGCATCCGCGCGGCGATTCGCTCAACGCCACGCTCCGCGATGTGGGGGTGGCGCGACTACGGGCGGACGGTTGGTCGGTGGACGTGGCAGACCTGTACGTCGAGGGATTCGACCCGATCCTGGTAGACGAGGGCGGGGACGACGTCCGCGCGGAGCAGCGCCGCCTCCTCGCCGCGGACCTCGTGGTCCTGCAGTTCCCGCTCTGGTGGTACGGACCGCCGGCGATGCTCAAGGGGTGGATCGACCGGGTCTTCGAGCGCGGTTTCGCCTACGACGTGCCCGACCCGGCCACCGGCCGCAACCGCAAGTACGGCGACGGCGGCCTCGCGGGGCGGCGAGCGCTGGCCGTCGTGACCGCCGGCGATCGCGCGAACTCGATCTCGCCGCGCGGGATCAGCGGCGACGTCGAGGACCTGTTCTGGCCCCTGCTGCACGGCACGTTCTGGTACACGGGCATGGAAGCGCTTGCCCCGCAGCTCATCACGGATGTGCACGGAATCGACGCCGACGGGGCACGCCGCCTCGCCCAGGAGCTCGCCGAGCGGCTCGGCACCGTCGGGACCGAGGCGCCGATCCCGTACCTACCCATGACGGACGAGTACTACGACCATTCGATCGCCCTGCACCCGCACGTCGCGGCGGGGCTGGCGGGCGGGCCGGCGCACCGGCATCGCGAGGAAGGGCCGTGCCACGCGGGACCCCGGCGTGCATGATGAACGCATGAGTCTTTCTGACAAGGTGACGGAGCTCGGCGCGTGGGGCCTCGAGAACGGGCACCGCGCCCTGCTCGCGATCACGGGCGGCCGCTTCCCCAAGCGCGTGCTCGGCATGCAGACCCTGGAACTGCACACGATCGGCCGCAAGTCCGGCCAGCGACGCTCGACGATGCTCACGGCACCGATCTACGGGCCCGACCGCGTCGTGGTGGTCGCGTCCAAGGGCGGGCACTCGGACAACCCGGACTGGTTCAAGAACCTCGCGGCGAACCCCGACGTGGAGATCACGGTGGACGAGGTGACCAGCCAGTGGACGGCCAAGGCCGCCACCGCCGACGAGAAGGCGGGGCTCTGGCCGCAGATCACCAAGGCCTACAGCGGCTACGAGGGCTACCAGAAGCGCACCGAGCGCGACATCCCCGTGGTGGTCCTGACCCCGCGCTGACGCATCGCCGAATCCCGCCTCTCAACGCGGCGCGCGGGCTACCGTTCCGCACATGACGAATCGGCGTGTGAAGAAGGTCGCCACTGCGTTCGCGGTGCCGGCGGCAGTGGTCCTCGGCGTGACCGGTTGCTCGCAGTCCACGGGCGGCGATCCGGTGGCCGAGGGCACGTCCGCCACCGCCTCGGCGGCGCAGACCTCCGCGACCTCGACGGCCGCCAGCGCGGGGAACTGCACCGCGGTGTCCGGCCGCGTGCTGACGCTCCCGACGAAGGCGGCCGGCGAGCCCACGCTCGGGCTGCCGCAGCCCGCAGGCTGGGAGCGGGAGACCTCCCAGGACTCCGACGTGATCCGCGGCGCCATCGTGAACAAGGATCTGGTCACCGACGCGTTCGCCGCCAACGCTGTCATCACGCTCGAGAACGCCAAGGGCATGACGCCGCAGCAGGCGCTAGACTCGCAGGTCGATTCGCTGCGACAGGGCCTCAAAGTGACCGGCCTACAGCCCGTGCCCGGCACCTTGTGCGGCTACCCGAGCACCACCGTCACCTACACGATGCCGGGTAGCACGCCGAACCACCGGTCCACGACGGTGGCGGTCTCCATCCCCGACGGCGCGAACCTCTGGTCGGTCACCGTCACCGTGCAGTCCAAGATGCCCGACGACCCGACCTACCGCCGCGACTCGCAGGCGATCCTGTCGGGGCTGCAGATCACGAAGTGAGGACGGGGGCGGCGCCGAGCTCCGCGCCCCCGCTTGTCACTTGCCGAACGACGGATCCCGGCCGATGAACGCCATCAGGGAGGTGACCTCGTCGGTCCCCTCCGGTACCGGGATCGGGGTGCCGAACTGGCCCGACTCCTGCAGCATCGGTCCCATCGACTCGAGGCCGGCGTGCAGCGCCTTCGCGTAGGCCGGGTCGAGGTCCGGGGTGATGCCGTTCGAGCGGCCCAGGTCCCAGGAGTGCATGAAGACGTCGGCGGTGTAGAACTGGTCGACCAGCGCGTCGAGCTGCTTCTCCCCGAACATCTGCGTGGTGAGCACGCGCGAGGCGTCCGGCGCGTCGAGCAGCGCCTGCACCGCCTCCGTGAGCTGGCCGAAAGCCGCTGCCGGCTCCGCCGCGTCCGACGGCGCGCCGGGCAGTTCCACGCCGTTCATCGCGAGGAACCCGGGGAGCCATTCGACGAGGTGGCCGACCACCTCGCGGGCCTTCCATTCGGGGACGGGGGTCTGGGCGTCCCAATCGGTGATGGCACCGGCGACGCCGGCGAAGGTGGCCGCCGCCGCGCGGTGGCGATCGGCGGGGGAGAGCGTGCTGAGTTCGGTCATGGCGCCACTCTGGCACGGGCCACCGACAGGCACGTGGCCTACCGTGACATCCGTGACCGAACACCTCAGCATCCCCACCGCCGCGGGCTCCTTCGACGCGATCGCCGCCGGCCCGGAGGACGGACGCCCCGTGCTGCTCCTGCACGGCTTCCCCGAGGCCGCGATCGCCTGGCGATACCAGGTCGCGGCGTTGGGGGAGAGGGGATTCCGTGCCGTCGCCGTCGACCAGCGCGGCTACTCGCCCGGCGTGCGCCCCGAGCGTCCCGCCGAGTACGGGATCTCCGAGCTGGTGGCCGACGTCGTGGCGATCGCCGACGCCCTCGGCTGGGAGCGGTTCGACCTCGTCGGGCACGACTGGGGCGGCGCCGTCGCCTGGTGGACCGCCACCGACCACCCGGACCGCCTGCGGTCGCTCGCGGTCGTCTCCACGCCGCACCCGGCCGCCCTCGCCGTCGCGCTGAAGACCGACGAGGACCAGGCGAACCGCTCGCGGTACATGACCGAATGGCGCGCGACCCCGGCCACCGAGAGGGCCATGCTCGCCGACGACGCCCGCGCGCTGCGGCAGATCTTCGGGCGCGACGTACCCCGGGACGCCGCCGACGACTACATCCAGCGCCTGCAGGAGCCGGGCGCCCTGACGGCGGCCCTGAACTGGTACCGCAGCGGGCGCCCGCCCGCGGCGCTCGGCACCGTCGACACCCCGGTCCTGTACGTCTGGCCGACCGAGGACGCGGCGTTCGGCGACGTCGCCGCGCTCGGGACCGCCGCGCACTGCAGCGGGCCCTACCGGTTCGAGATGCTCGAGGACGTCTCGCACTGGGCGCCCGAACAGGCGCCGGAGGCGATCACGACCCTGCTGCTCGAGCACTTCGACGCGACCTGACCCGGCGCGCTAGCCGGGAACGATCTCCGGAGCGTGCGTCACCGGGCAGTTCAGCGACGCCGCGATGTAGCACTGCTCCCCGGCTTCGTGGTGCAGCGACCGGGCGAGCCCGGCGTCCGAGCCCGGCGCCAGCACCACCCGCGGGTGCAGCTCGATCCCGGTGAATCTTCCGCCCGCGCCGGGCGTCTCGACCATGGTGCCGACGGCGGCGTCCACGTAGTCGACGACCACGACGCCATGCCGCGCGCACAGCGCCAGGTACGAGAGCATGTGGCAGTTCGCCGCCGCTGCGACGAGGAGTTGCTCGGGGTTCCACAGCGCGGGGTCGCCCCGGAAGTGCGGATCGGCCGAGGCGTCGATCGACGCCTCCGCGGCGGAGCTGAGCCGGTGTTCGCGCGGGTAGGAGCGGTAGTCGGCGGTGCCCTCCGGCGACGACCATTCGATGTCGACCGAATAAGTGTGCTCGTTCACCCCGCAATCGTCCCCCGTTGTGTATCTAATGGGGAGCATGTTGCACAGGCGAAAGAAGTCCACCACCGTCCGGGTCGTCAGCGTGCTGGCGGCCGTGAGCCTCGTCGCGGCCGGCTGCGGCTCGTCCGGCGACGATGCGGCGTCGTCGAGCACGGCCGCCGGGTCGTCCTCGAAGGCCGCGCCCAGCAGCGTCGACCGCCCCGCCCCCGCGGGCGCCGCCGACGACGCCGGCGCGACGGAGAAGGCCCGCGCGCTCGCCGACGCCGTCACCCTCGACGGTGCCGTCAAGCACCTGGAGGCCTTCCAGGACATCGCGAACCGCAACGGCGGTAACCGCGCCCTGGGGTCGCCCGGCTACGAGCAGAGCGTCGAGTACGCCGAGAAAGTACTGCGCGAGGCCGGCTACAACCCGGTGCGCCAGGAGTTCTCCACGGCCGTCTGGTCCGCGTCGAAGGTCGACGTGCAGGCTGCCGGCGCGCCGGTGAAGGCCGCAGCGCTGTCCTTCTCGGGCGCCACGCAGGGCACCGTCACCGCCAAGGCCGTCGTCACGGGCACGCAGGGCTGCTCCGCCGCCGACCTGGAGAAGGTCACCGAGGGCTCCATCGCCGTGGTGCAGCGCGGCAAATGCACCTTCGGGGAGAAGTACAAGGCCGCCGCCGCGAAGGGCGTGAAGGCACTCGTCATCACGAACAACCAGGCGGGGGACTGGAAGGGCGGCACGCTCGGCCTCGACGACGGTGCCTCCATCGCCGTCGTGGGCGTCGCGCAGGACGCCCCGATCGCCGACGGCCAGGACCTCACGCTCACCGTCGACGCGAAGACGGAGAAGGCCAAGACCTGGAACATCCTCGCGGAGACCACGAAGGGCGACGACGCCAACGTCCAGATGGTCGGCGCGCACCTCGACGGCGTCACCGAGGGCCCCGGCATCAACGACAACGGCACCGGCTCCGCCGCGGTCCTGGAGACCGCCGCCAAGCTCGGCGCGGGCGCCGACGTCAAGAACAAGGTCCGCTTCGCGCTGTGGGGCGCCGAGGAGGAGGGCCTCGTCGGCTCGGAGCACTACGTCTCGGAGCTGGGCGAGGATCAGGCCGCGAAGATCAAGCGCTACCTCAACTTCGACATGCTCGGCTCGCCCAACGGCGGCTACTTCACCTTCGACGGCGACGGCTCCTCCAAGCTCGACGGTGGCGCCGGTCCCGCTGGTTCCGGCGTGATCGAGCAGGTCTTCCGGAACTACTTCGCGTGGCGCAACGTGCCGGTCGAGGCCTCCGCCTTCGACGGCCGCTCGGACTACGGCCCCTTCAAGGAGGTCGGCATCGCCTCCGGCGGCATGGACACGGGCGCCGACGGCAAGAAGACCGAGGAGCAGCAGCGCCAGTGGGGCGGCACCGTCGGCGACATCTTCGACCCGAACTACCACAGCCCGCGCGACACGATCGAGAACGTCAACCGCGACATGTACCGCATCGCGCTCGGCTCGGTCGGCTTCTCCACGGCGTACTTCGCGGCACTCTGACGCACCGGTAGTCTCGACTGCGCAAGCGGTCGAGTGATTCACAGTGCGTGATGTAGTGCGGAGGTCCGGTGGGCAGGTTCAGCAACAAGATGTGGAAGGTGCTCGGCGCGCAGAGCACACGGAACCAGTCCCGGTCCGTCGCGCAGATCGAGCAGTCCGCCGCATTCGACGAGTGGGCGCAGGGGCTCTCCGACGACGAGTTCCCCGATGCCGCGCTGGCGCTGGACGTCTACGCCGCCAAGTCGGACGATCGCGCGAAGTTCATCGCGATCGCCCGGGAGGGTGCCGACCGCGCCCTGGGCCTGCGCCCGTTCGACGTCCAGTTGCAGGGCGCCGACCGGCTGCTCGAGGGCGACGTGGTCGAGATGGCCACCGGCGAGGGCAAGACCCTCGCCGGGGCCGTCGCCGCCGCGGGCATGGCCCTCGCCGGCCGGTCCGTGCACGTGATCTCGCCGAACGACTACCTCGCGCGGCGCGACGCCGAGTGGATGAAGCCCTTCTTCGACCTGCTCGACGTCACCGTCGGCTACGTGGCGGAGTCCTCCACCCGCGAGGAGCGGCGCGAGGCGTACGCCAAGGACGTCGTCTACGGCTCGGTGAACGAGATCGGCTTCGACGTGCTGCGCGACCAGCTCGCCACCCGCGCCGAGGACCTGCTGTCCCCGAAGCCCGACGTGGCGATCGTCGACGAGGCCGACTCGGTGCTGGTCGACGAGGCGCTGATCCCGCTCGTGCTCGCGGGTTCCGTGAAGGGCGACGTGCCGCAGGCCGCGATCATGGAGGTCGTTGCCCGGCTGCGCGAGGGCAAGCACTACGAGATCGACGCGGACGGCAAGTCCGCCTTCCTCACCGACGACGGCGCGAAGCTGGTCGAGGAGGAGCTCGGCGGCATCGACCTGTACTCCGACGCGCACGTCGCTTCGACGCTGCCGCAGGTCAACATCGCGCTGCACGCCTACGCCCTGGTCGAGCGCGACGTGCACTACATCGTGCGCGACGGCCAGGTGAAGCTCATCAACTCCTCCCGTGGGCGCGTCGCCGAGCTGCAGCGCTGGCCGGACGGCCTGCAGGCGGCCGTCGAGGCCAAGGAGGGGCTCTCGCAGACCGACTCGGGTGAGGTCATCGACACCATCACGGTGCAGGCCCTGCTCCAGCGCTACGCGCTGGTGTGCGGCATGACCGGCACCGCGATCGCGGCCGGCGAACAGCTGCGCCAGTTCTACGACCTGGGCGTCTCGCAGATCCCGCCGAACACGCCGAACATCCGCGTCGACCAGCCCATGCGCGTCTACGACAACAAGGGCAACAAGGTCGCGGGGATCGTCGACTACGTGCGCGAGGTGCACGAGACCGGCCAGCCGGTGCTGATCGGCACCCACGACGTGGCGGAGTCCGAGGAGCTCGCGCACATGCTCAAGATCTCGGGCGTGATCGCGACGGTCCTCAACGCCAAGAACGACGCCGACGAGGCCCGGATCATCGCCGATGCCGGCACCAAGGGCGCGGTCACCGTCTCCACCCAGATGGCGGGCCGCGGCACCGACATCAAGCTCGGCGGCCACGACGCCGGCGACGAGAGCCCCGAGCACGACGAGGTGGCCGAGCTCGGCGGCCTCGCCGTCGTGGGCACCGGCCTGCACGACACCGAGCGCCTCGACCAGCAGCTGCGCGGCCGCGCCGGCCGCCAGGGCGACCCGGGCACGTCGGTGATCTTCGCGTCCGTCGAGGACCCGATCGTGGAGCGGCACCTGCCGCTGAAGCGCCCGCCGGGCGGCGCCGATCCCGAGACGGGCGAGTTCCCGCGCGGCAAGGCGGCCGACATGCTCGACTCTGCGCAGCGCGTCGCGGAGGGCGGCATGCTCGAGACCCACGCCAACACCTGGCGCTACAACCAGCTGGTCAACCAGCAGCGCGACCTGGTGATGGCGCGGCGGCACACCCTGCTGACCACCGAGCGACCGCTGGAGGACTTCGCGGAGCTGGAGCCCGAGCGGCTCGCGGAGCTGCGCGAGGCGGGCATCGAGGACGACGTCCTGGAGCAGGCGGCCCGCGAGGCGTTCCTGTACCACCTCGACCGCGCGTGGGCCGAGCACCTGGCGTTCGTCTCCGAGGTGCAGACCACGATCCACCTGCGTGCGCTGGGCCGGCAGTCGCCGCTCGATGAGTTCCACCGCCTCGTGATCGAGGAGTTCCGCAAGCTGCCGGAGGAGGCCGTGAGCCGGGCCCGCGAGACGCTGCGGGAGGCCGAGATCACCGCGGACGGGATCGATCTCGACGGTGCCGACCTCGGCCGCAACACGCTCACCTGGACCTACATGGTCCACGACAACCCGTTCGCCACGAAGGGCATGGCGAACATGTTCGGGATGATCTGAGCGGGACGTGAACGAGACCGGGGGATCCGCACCCGAGGCCGGCGGGGCACCGTCGACCCCGGGCGCGCCCCCGAGCCCGCTCAACGTGCCCAACGCGCTCAGCGTGCTGCGCCTGCTCGGCGTGCCGCTGTTCCTGTGGCTCCTGCTGGTCGAGCACAGCGACGCCTGGGCGCTGGTGGTGCTCATGGTGTCGGGGTTCACCGACTGGCTCGACGGCAAGCTCGCGCGGCTGCTCGACCAGCAGACCCGGCTGGGGGAGCTGCTCGACCCCGCCGCCGATCGGCTCTACATGATCGCGGTCCCGATCGCCTTCGGCATCCGCGGGATCCTCCCGTGGTGGGTGATCGGGCTCCTCATCGGCCGCGAGGTGGTGCTCGCGGGGACCGTGCCCTTCCTGCGCAGCCGCGGTATCACCGCGCTGCCGACGCTGTACCTCGGTAAGGCCGCGACCTTCGCCCTCATGTACGCGCTGCCGATGCTGCTGGCCGGCACCTTCGACAACACGCTCGGCGCGGTCATGCACCCCCTGGGCTGGGCGTTCCTCATCTGGGGCCTGGGCATGTACTGGTGGACCCTGGCGCTCTACTGGTGGCAGACGGTGCTGGTGGTGCGTGACCTGCCCCGGGTGCGGTAACCGGGGGGTGTGTTGCTCAATCATCATGCCGCCCACTAAGTTGTAACCCGCTGCGCGGCCCCGCTCAGCCCTCGCGAAAGGACATCACGTTGAGTGCCAGCTTCCCCGGAGAACTGCTGTACACCCCGGATCACGAGTGGCTGCTGAAGAAGAGCGAGACCGTGGTGCGGATCGGGATCACCGATTTCGCCCAGGATCAGCTGGGTGACGTGGTCTTCGTGCAGCTGCCCGAGGACGACGCCGAGGTCGCCTCCGGTGATTCGTTCGCCGAGGTGGAGTCCACCAAGAGCGTCTCCGACATCTACGCGCCGCTGTCCGGCACCGTCGTCGCGATCAACGGCGAGCTCGACTCCAGCCCCGATCTGATCAACTCGGATCCGTACGGTGAGGGATGGATCGTCGAGATCGAGGCGGCGTCGCCCGAGGACCTCGAGGCCGCCCTGGGCGAGCTGCTCGACGCCGACGCGTACAAGGCGCTGACCGCCGAGGCGTGAACGCCTTTCCTTAGAACGGCTTTAGAGCCGACGAATCCGGCCGCCTCCGAGGCGCCGGGCACGGTACCGTGGACCCTACGTCCATCAGGTGTCGTGAACTACAGACCTGTGCAGTAATCACTGACGAAGGAGCGATGTGAGCGAGAACGACAAGGGCAACGAATCGGCCCCCGTTGAGACCACTTCGGTGTTCCGCGCCGACATCATCCGCGAGATGGACGCCTCCGGCGGCCCCGAGAACGATGCGCCCGTCCAGGGCCTCGACAACCTCCCGGCCGGCGCCGCCCTGCTCGTGGTGAAGCGCGGCCCGAACGCGGGTTCCCGCTTCCTGCTGGACCAGGAGACCACCTCCGCCGGCCGCCACCCCGACAGCGACATCTTCCTCGACGACGTGACCGTGTCGCGTCGCCACGCGGAGTTCCGCTCCGTCGAGGGCGGCTTCACCGTCGTCGACGTGGGCAGCCTGAACGGTACGTACGTCAACCGCGAGCCGGTCGACGCGTCGCCGCTCGCGCACGGCGACGAGGTCCAGATCGGCAAGTTCCGCCTGGTCTTCTTCGTCCCGGCGGCCGGCTGACCCCAGTGACGGCCCCACGCCAGGAATCGGCGGCCCCGAGCGCGATGTCGATCGGGGCCGTCCTCGAACGCCTTCGTGACGAGTTCCCGGACGTGACCATCTCCAAGATCCGATTCCTCGAGTCGGAGGGGCTGGTCACGCCGGACCGGTCCCCGTCGGGGTACCGGCGGTTCTCGCCGAAGGATTGCGAGCGGCTCAAGTACGTGCTCACCGCGCAGCGCGACTACTACCTGCCGCTGAAGATCATCAAGGAGCAGCTGGACGCGCACGACCGGGGCGAGGCCGTCGAGGGCCCCGCTCCGCGCGCGCCCCGCGCGCTCGCGGCGGTGTCGTCGAAGACGGCGCCCGCCACCGACTTCTCGGCGCGCCGGCAGACCCGGATCAGCCGCGCCGACCTGCTCGCCCGTTCCGGGGCGGACGAGGCCTTCCTGCGGGAGCTGGAGCGCTCGGCGCTGCTCACCTCCGGCAAGGCGGGCTTCTTCGACGAGGACGCTGTCGCGCTGGTGCAGGCGGCCAAGGCGCTCGCCGAGTACGGCCTGGAGGCGCGGCACCTGCGCGCCTTCAAGACCTCCGCCGACCGCGAGGCCGGCCTCATCGCCCAGATCGCCAACCCCGTCGCCCGCGGCGGGGACGCGGGGGCCGCGGAACGTGCCGCCGAGCTGGTGCGCGAGCTGGCCGCCCTGTCGGTCACCTTCCACACGCAGTTGGTCAAGGCCGCGGTCAAGGACGCGGTGCGCTGACGCCGTCCCCGGGCCCGGCCCGCTTCGCTCCCTGGCAACCGGGCGTCCGCGCTCGATCCCGCTGCCGCGCCGGTAAGCTGGAACCATGATCGAGATGACCGTCGCGGGCATCCGGATGGACCCGCCGCAGAACGATCCCGTGCTGCTCCTGCGGGAGGTCTCGGGCCCCCGGTACCTGCCCATCTGGATCGGCCAGGGGGAGGCCACGGCGATCGCGATCAAGTTGCAGGGCGTCGAGCCGCGCCGTCCGCTCACGCACGACCTCATCGTCGACCTGCTCGAGACCTTGGGTCGCTCGGTCACCGAGGTGCGGATCACGGGGCTCCAGGAGGGCACGTTCTTCGCGGACCTCGTGCTCGACGGTGACCAGACCGTCTCGGCCCGGCCGTCGGACTCCGTCGCGATGGCCGTGCGGCTCGAGGTCCCGATCTTCGCGGAGGAGGAGGTGCTCGCCGAGGCGGGCCTCCTGCTCCCGGACGAGGAGATCGACACGGAGGCAAGCGAATCCGCTGAGGAGCCGCCCGCCGACGAGGAGGTCGAGGCGTTCAAGGAGTTCCTCGATTCCATCTCGGCCGACGATTTCAAGGCGCCCGGCGACTCCTGAATCCGACGGTGACTCGGCGGTGATCCGGCGCGGATCCGGCACCGCGGAGAGGTCACGATTCGATCTCGACCTCAACTTCAACTTGAGGGTGTCGGTGTGTCGCGTTGATTCGGCGCTCTCCGCGCCCTAGCGTTCACGCCGAACACCGCGAAATGGCACCGAGGGAATTACACCGACGGCCTGCACGCGGCAGGCGTACTCTGATAGTGCGCACGGACCTCATGAGGGAGACGGCAGTGACCGATCAGGACGGCACCGGGCAGAACGCGCCGCAGGCGGATTCCGCCGTGGGCACCCAGGGCTCGCTCGACGACATCGCTCCGGGCCTGTTCCCGAACGACACCATCCCGGACGAGCTGCTCGGCTACCGCGGCCCCAGCGCCTGCCAGATCGCCGGCATCACCTACCGGCAGCTCGACTACTGGGCCCGCACCTCGCTCGTCGTGCCCTCCATCCGGAGCGCGGGCGGCTCCGGCACCCAGCGTCTGTACTCCTTCAAGGACGTGCTCGTCCTCAAGATCGTCAAGCGCCTGCTCGACACGGGCATCTCGCTGCAGAACATCCGCGTCGCCGTCGACCACCTCCGCCAGCGCGGCGTCGAGGACCTGGCCCGGATCACCCTCTTCTCCGACGGCACCACCGTCTACGAGTGCACCAGCGCCGAGGAGGTCGTCGACCTCCTGCAGCACGGTCAGGGCGTCTTCGGCATCGCCGTCTCCGGCGCGATGCGCGAGCTGACCGGCACCATCGCCGACTTCCCGGGCGAGCGCGCCGACGGCGTGGCCGCCGAGTCCGCTCCCGAGGACGAGCTGGCCTCGCGGCGCCGCAACCGCGCCCGCGCCACGGGGTAGTCGTCCTCGAGAAATCCGTTCGCCCCGGCCGCGTCCCGGGGCCTAGCGTGGGCGGCATGGCCCACATCGCGATGTTCTCCATCCCCGCCCCGGGCCACGTGCTCCCGTCGCTGGACCTGATCGCGGAGCTCGTCCGCCGCGGCCACCGCGTCACCTACGCCAACGATCCGTCCATGCGCGCGACGATCGAGCCCACCGGCGCCGAGTTCCGCGCCTACGACTCCGTGCTCCCGAAGATCGGCGCGGCCGCCGGGACCGACGACGCCGAGGCCTACGGCGGCGACGTCATCGACCAGCTCTCCCTGTTCGCGGACGAGTACGAGAACCAGCTGCCCCGGTGGTTCCGGCTCTACGAGGACGACCGCCCCGACCTGATCCTCTACGACATCGCCGGTGCCATGAGCGTCGTGCTGGCCCGGACGTGGGGCGTGCCGACGCTGCAGGTCTCGCCGACCTACGTCGCCTGGGAGGGCTACGACGAGGACATGGCCGACTTCCACGCGATGCTCCGCACCGACCCCCGTGGCGTCGCCATGCTCGCCCGGCAGGACGCGCTCCTCGCGCGGCACGGCATCCACGAGGACTCGCTGCGCTTCCTCGGTGGCCCGGAGCGCTCGCTCGTCCTGATCGCCCCGTCGATGCAGCCGAACGCCGACCGCGTGGACCGCTCCGTGTACACCTTCACCGGTCCGGCCCGGAGCATCCCCGAGGCACCGTCGGGCGACCGGGACCGCAGGACGACGCTGCTGGTCTCCTTCGGCTCGGCCTTCACCGACCAGCCCGCGACCTACCGCGCCGCCTGCGACCTCGCCGCGCAGCGGCCCGACTGGCGCGTGATCCTGCAGGTCGGGGGCCGGACGGAGCCGTCGACGGTGACCGCCTCCGACGGTTCGGTGCCGCCGAACGTCGAGGTGCACCCGTGGATCGACCAGGTCGCGGTGCTGCAGGAGACCGACGTCTTCCTCACGCACGCGGGGATGGGCGGGGCGAGCGAGGCGATGCTGACCGGGACGCCCGTCGTGACCGCGCCGCAGGCCGCCGACCAGTTCGAGAACGCGACGATGCTCGCGGCGGCCGGCATCGCCGTGCCCATCCCCGAGGAGCTGTCCGCGACGACGCTGGGCGCAGCATGCGACGCGGCGCTGGCGCTCACGGGCCGCGCAGAGGATCTGGCCGCGGAACTCGCCGAACTGGGCGGACTCGCGCGCGCCGTCGAGGTCGTGGAGGCTCGTCTCCCCGCCTGACCTCACCGTACGGGCGTCCTGTTGAAATGCGTTAGAATCTTCGTGCGTCGCAACACCGCGTGGGAGAGCCCAGCGGGCACCGTCGAGCACGGGACCCCGGGGCGCCGAAGGAGCAACACCTCTCCGTCAATCTCTCAGGCACCAGGACCACGTGGGTTGGGCGCCTCTGGAGCCGCCGGCGACTGAGGGAGAGGGCACCCGGCCCGGAGGTCCCCAGTGTCCGACACCACTCCCGCGAGCAACTTCCCCGCGCGCCACATCGGCCCCGACGCGGGCGAACTCGAGCAGATCCTGCGCGTCATCGGCGTCGACAGCCTCGACGACCTGGCCCGCGCCGCCGTGCCCTCGGCCATCCTCGATCCGGAGGCCGACAACGGCCTCGGCGCGCTGCCCGCGCCGATCGACGAGCACGAGGCCCTCGCCGAGCTGCGTGCCCTCGCGGACCGCAACACCGTCGACCGCACCATGATCGGGCTCGGGTACTACGACACGCTGACCCCGCCGGTGCTGCTGCGCAACATCATCGAGAACCCGGCCTGGTACACCGCCTACACGCCGTACCAGCCCGAGATCAGCCAGGGCCGCCTCGAGGCCCTCCTCAACTTCCAGACCATGGTCTCCGACCTCACCGGCATGGAGATCGCCAACAGCTCGATGCTCGACGAGGCGACCGCCGCCGCCGAGGCCATGACCCTGCTGCGCCGCGCCGGCAAGTCCAAGAGCCCGCGCCTGGTCGTCGACCGCGACGTCTTCCCGCAGACCCTCGCCGTCATCGAGACCCGCGCCGAGCCGCTGGGCATCGAGGTGCTGGTCCACGACGTCACCGCCGGGCTCCCCGAGGGCGAGTTCTTCGGCGTCATCCTGCAGACGCCCGGCGCGTCGGGCCGGATCGCCGACGTGCAGGCCGTCATCGACGGTGCCCACGAGCGCGGCGCGCTCGTCGCCGTCGGCGCCGACCTCCTGGCCATGACGCTCCTGACGCCCCCCGGCGAGCAGGGCGCGGACGCCTGCTTCGGCACGACGCAGCGCTTCGGCGTGCCCCTCGGCTTCGGCGGTCCGCACGCGGGCTACCTCGCGGTGCACAGCAAGCACGCCCGCCAGATCCCCGGCCGCCTCGTCGGCGTCTCCGTCGACGCCGACGGCAACCTCGCCTACCGCCTGGCCCTGCAGACCCGCGAGCAGCACATCCGCCGCGAGAAGGCGACGTCGAACATCTGCACCGCGCAGGTGCTCCTGGCCGTCCTCGCCGCCATGTACGCGAGCTACCACGGCCCGGACGGGCTCACCGCCATCGCCCGCCGGGTGCACACCCGCGCTTCGGCGTTCGCCGCCGCGTTGGGCTCGGCCGTGGTGCACGATCGCTTCTTCGACACCGTGCTCGTCAACGTGCCCGGCCGCGCCGACGACGTCCTCGCCGCGGCCAAGGCCGCGGGCTACAACCTGTGGCGCGTCGACGACGACCACGTCTCCGTCGCGTTCGACGAGACGAGCACCGAGGCCGACGTCGCCGCGGTCGTGCAGGCGTTCGGCGCGTCGGTGGCGAGCGGGACCGACGCGGCACCGTCGGACATCGAGAACCGCACGTCCGAGTTCTTGACGCACCCGGCGTTCCACGCCTACCGCACCGAGACGGCGATGCTGCGCTACCTGCGCAAGCTCTCCGACAAGGACATCGCGCTGGACCGCTCGATGATCCCGCTGGGCTCGTGCACCATGAAGCTCAACGCGACCGCCGAGATGGAGTCCATCACCTGGCCGGAGTTCTCGCGGCTGCATCCGTTCGCGCCCGCCGCGGACAGCGAGGGGATTCGCGCGCTGATCACCCAGCTGGAGGAGTGGCTGGTCGCGATCACGGGCTACGACAACGTCTCGCTGCAGCCGAACGCGGGCTCGCAGGGCGAGTACGCGGGCCTGCTCGCGATCCGCAACTACCACCTTTCGCGCGGCGACGCGCACCGCACCGTCTGCCTGATCCCCTCGTCGGCGCACGGCACGAATGCGGCGTCGGCCGTGATGGCGGGCCTGCGGGTCGTCGTGGTGGCATCGCGCGAGTCCGGCGACGTGGACACGGCGGACCTCAAGGAGAAGATCGCCAAGCACGCCGACGAGCTGGCGGCGATCATGATCACCTACCCGTCCACGCACGGCGTGTACGAGCACGAGGTGCGCGAGATCTGCGGCGCGGTCCACGAGGCCGGCGGTCAGGTCTACGTCGACGGTGCCAACATGAACGCCCTGGTCGGGCTGGCCCGGCCCGGCAAGTTCGGCGGCGACGTCTCGCACCTGAACCTGCACAAGACCTTCTGCATCCCGCACGGTGGCGGCGGCCCCGGTGTGGGCCCGATCGGCGTCCGCAGTCACCTCGCGCCGTTCCTGCCCGGGCACCCGCTCGAGCCCTCGCTGGGCACGGGCCCGACGATCTCGGCGGCGCCCTTCGGCAGCGCCTCGATCCTCCCGATCACCTGGGCGTACATCCGCATGATGGGCGCCTCGGGGCTGCGCACCGCGACGCTGACCGCGATCGCCTCCGCGAACTACATCGCGGCGCGCCTGAACGACTCCTTCCCGGTGCTCTACACGGGCGAGAACGGCCGCGTGGCGCACGAGTGCATCCTCGACGTGCGCGGCATCTCGAAGGAGACCGGCGTCTCCATCGACGACGTCGCGAAGCGCCTGGCGGACTACGGTTTCCACGCGCCCACGATGAGCTTCCCCGTCGCGGGCACGCTCATGGTGGAGCCGACGGAGAGCGAATCGCTCAGCGAGATCGACGAGTTCTGCGACGCCATGATCGCCATCCGCGCGGAGATCGCCCGCGTGGCGTCGGGGGAGTGGCCGGTGGAGGACAACCCGCTGCGTGGCGCCCCGCACACCGCGGAGTGCCTGGTCACCGAGTGGGATCACCCGTACTCGCGCGAGGTCGCGGTGTACCCGCAGGGCCTGCCGTCGGGCGGCGCTCGGCCGAAGGTGTGGCCGTCCGTCCGGCGCATCGACGGCGTCTACGGCGACCGCAACCTGGTCTGCTCCTGCCCGCCGATCGAGGCCTTCGCGGAGTAGGGGTCGGCCGGGCGCGCCGCGCTCGCCGATCCGGACCGGCGGCGGTCAGGACCGCCGCCGGGACGCGGAGGCCAGCTCCGTCGATTCGAGGGCCGCGATCAGGGTGCGGGCGTCGTGCGGGCCGCGGTGCCGGATCCCGTTGAGGAAGAACGTCGGAGTGCCGCGGGCGCCGCTGTCGTGCGCGCTGCGCTCGTGGCGCCGGATCAGCTCGGCGAGTTCGGGGTCGGCGACGGCGGCGTCGTACCGGGCCAGGTCCAGGCCGATCTCCTCGGCGTACCGTCGGAGGTCCTCGGGTTCCTGGTGGTCCTGGTGCGTGAACAGCATGTCGTGCATGTGCCAGAAAGCGCCCTGCTGAGCGGCCGCCTCGGCCGCGATCGCCGCGCGGAACGCGTGCGGATGCACGTCCTCGAGGGGCAGGTGGCGCACCACGTAGCGGATGTCGTCGCCGAAATGCTCCTGCAGGTCCCGGCCCATACCGGTGGCGCGGGCGCAGAACGGGCACTCGAAGTCGAGGTACTCGACCACGGTGTAGGGGGCGTCCGGTTCCCCGATCGCGTGGTCGCCGCCGTGCACGGCCGGCGTCAGGGTCATCGGCAGGTCGGCGCTGGTCTCGCCCATTCGGACCCGCGCGAACCGGAACACCAGCCAACCCAGCAGGAGCGAGAGCACCATCGCGATGAGCACGCCGACGGTGGCGGCCTTCGCCTGCCGCTCGTCGTCGAGGGCCAGCGAGATGATGAGCAGCGCCATCGTGAAACCGATGCCGGAGAGGGCGGCACCGCCGAGCACGCTACCGCGTCCGACCCCGTCGGGCAGTCTTCCGAGCCCGAGCCGCACGGAGAGCCAGGTGCCCGCCGTGATGCCGAGGAACTTCCCGAGCACGAGGCCGGCGACCACGCCCCAGGTGATCGGGGAGGTCAGGGCATCAGTGAGACCGTCACCGCGCAGGTCGATACCGGCGTTGGCGAGCGCGAAGATCGGCACGACCACGAGCGAGACCATGCCGCGCAGCGACTCGTGCATACGCTCGTTCACCGAGATCGACCGCCGCACGCCGCTGGTCACGATCCGGGCCGCGCCCGCGGCGGGAGCCTGCCAGTAATCGCGGAACAGGTGCTTGGCCTCCACAACGTTCGCGCGGTCCGGGTCGGCCGACGGAATCAGCAGGCCGGCGGCCATACCGGCGAGCGACGGGTGCACGCCCGACGTGATCGTCGCGCCCCAGATGACCACGATCAGCACGATGTACGGGCCGCTGCGCCACTGCCCGCTCCGTCCGAGCAGCCACAGCATGACCAGGCCGAGGAGAGCGATCGCCAGCGCGCCGTAGTCGAGGTCCTCGGTGTAGACGGTGCCGATGATCGCGACGGCGAGGAAGTCGTCGACCACCGTGAGGGTCAACAGGAACACCCGGAGCTGGTTCGACATCCGCGGACCCAGGATCGCGAGCATGCCGAGCAGGAATGCCGTGTCGGTGCCCACGACGATGCCCCACCCGCTGGGAGCTTCGCGGCCCGCGACGGCCAGGTAGATCAGCGCGGGCAGCACCACCCCGGCCAGGCCCGCGATGAGCGGCACCATCGCCTTGCTGCGGTCGCGCAGCGACCCGACCGCGAACTCCTGCCGCACCTCCAACCCGATGAGGAAGAAGAAGATCACCATCAGGCCGTCGTTGATCCAGTGGTGCAGGCTCATGTCGAACCGCAGGTCGCCGATGTCGACGCTGATCGGCGTCTCCCACAGGTGGAAGTAGGCGTCGGAGAACGGCGAATTCGCCCAGAGGAGCGCGATCAGCGAGATCGCGACCAGCAGGAGGGCGCTCCCGGACTCGCTGCGCAGCTTCTCGATCGCGGCGTCGGCCCACGCGGTCAGCCGGCGGTCGGGCGCGTCGGTGGCGGACATGTCGAACACCCTACGGTGGATCCGGCATCACGATCGGGCGCCGTCGTCGAAGACGGACGTGCCCACCTCGATCACGAGGTGGGCACGTGTCGGTGGTGGTGTCGCGGTGGTCCGCGTCAGCCCTGGGGCGGGGTGCCGGGGGCGGAGTCACCACCGGCGGGCGGGGTTGCGCCGCCGGCGGGCGGGGTGGGGCCGCCGGCCGGTGGGGTGGTGCCGGCGCCGCCGGTCACGTCCTTGACCTTGTTCACGGCCTGGTCGATCTTGTCCTCGTGTCCGGCGAACTTGCCCTTCGCCGCGGTGCCCGCCTTGTCGATCACCTTGTTGACCTGGTCGGGGTTCTTGCCGAGCAGTTCCTTGATCTTGTCGAGAAGCGCCATGATGCAACCTTCCGGTGGACTCGTCCGCTGACCGCCGTCGCCTCTGCTTCACCGCGACAGCCGCGGCTGTGTTCCTCGTTCACCGTATCCGAGATCGGGGGTGCCGCCGAGGTCTCGATCGCTCCGATTCCAGACGACGGGGCCCATATGTGGCGAAACCGTGCTCGCGTGCCGGCGTGCTCGGAGACCTCTGTGCGGCTTGGTGCCCGCCCGCGGCGGGCACCGGGGCGGCGCGCGCGGCGAGCTTGAGCGGCGGTACTGCCGACCGGACATCCGTTCGAGTAAGGCTCGAACAAGTATGGCGTGAGCGTTCGAACGGGCGTAGAATCGAAGAATGACAATGCCGGCCGGATTGAGGGACTTACCTGGGATATTGATTCCCTCAGGGCTCGTCGGTGCGGTTGGTCAGGAGCGTGCGGTCGCGGAGATGTTGTTCGAACAACGTCGGTGCGAGAGCCTCGCGTACTGCCGGACGATGACGGCCGTGTACGCCCTGCATCGGGTGATGTACGCCGACGACGAGGCGGAGTACCTGGCGAGGCCGGGCGACTTCGCGGAGGCGCTGGAGGCCCGACGGAGCCTCACCGCGGCAGGTGTGGCGTTGGAGGCGCAGGTCTCGACGCTGCTGCGGCTGGGGTCGACGGCCGCCCGGATCGCGATCGAGACGGCGATCGGCCTCGTGGAGCGGTTGCCCAAGGTGTTCGCGTTGATCGGGGAGAACGTGATCTCGCCCAAGGCGGGGGAGGCGGCGCTGCATCGGTCCCGGGCGCTCGACGGGGAGCAGGTGCGCCGGTTCGACGAACTTCTCGCCGACCGTCTGACGATGGACTACGAAGTACTCTCACTCCCCGCGTTGCGGGAGGCTGCCGACCTGATCGTCGATCAGATCGATGCGGAGGCGGCCGAACGGCGGCGCCGCGCGGCGATCGAGGACCGGAGGGTGAGCTTCCGTCCCGAGCAGGACGGCATGGCCGCGGTGTTCGCCCTCATGCCGGCAGAGGATGTGCGCGAGGTGGAGGCGCGGGTCGACCACATCGCGGGCACCGTGTGCGACGCCGATCCACGGACGCCGGCGCAGCGCCGCGCCGACGGCTGGGTGCAGCTCACCCGGGGATACAGCACCCTCGGCTGCCAATGCGAGACGCCCGACTGCCGCTACCGCGAAGCGCGGTTCCACGGCGAACCGGACGCGGACGGCGTGATCACCCGGTTCGTGACGATGATCAACGTCGTCATCAACGAGCGCGACCTGGCTGCGCCAGAAGGCGATTCCGAAAGGAGATCGGCGCTCGTCACTGGTGCCGAGGCGGAGCACGATCCGACTTCCGGACCTGTTTCCGAGCCCGGTCCTGATGTCGACACTGCAACTGAGTCGGAAGCGGTGCCCGCGGGCGCTGTCGAACGCGATGCGCGAGGTGGCTTCGGGTATCTGGTCGGCCACGGTCCGATCACCGGCGACCACGCGCGCGAGCTCGCTGCTCGCGAGGACGCGAGGATTCGCCCCTTCGGCCAGCGGGTCGGTGAATCGGCGATCGCAGAACAGTTGCCACCAGGACCGATGGAGCGCGAGCGGACCTCTGTTCCCGCATCGGGATTCGACGGCCCGCGCGGGACAGTGGACTTCGCGGCCGTCTGGGCGGACGTCGTCGTTCGGCTCGAAGGTCATGCGGGTCCGGGCGAGGGGGACGGGGGCTGGTTCGGTGGATGTCCGCCCGACGATCTGCCGCCCGACTGCCCGCCGCCGGACGGGTCACCACCCCCTCCGCGCCGCGATGACGATCCCGATGACGCCCCCGATTCACAGGGTGCGCCGCCGGACATCGGTGTGGGCGTCGAGGTCGACGCTCGCGATGCGGGTGGTTCCGGTGCAGTGGTGTCGGCGCGGGGGAGCCACGGGTATCGGCCGTCGGCGGATCTGCGGCGGTACCTGCGGCTGGTGTTCCCGCGGTGCGTGTTTCCCTACTGCACCCGTCCCGCGACGCGGGCGCAGGTCGACCATCGGCGCGAGTACGACCACCGCGACCCGGAGCTGGGTGGCGCTACCTCGGCGGATCAGCTGCAGCCGCTGTGCGTGGCGCATCATCAGCTCAAGTCCGCGGGTGGTTGGATCGACGCGCGCCTGCCCGACGGCCGGATCCTGTGGACCTCGCCGTACGGGCGTCGCTACATCGTCGATCCGAGTGGCACAGTCCTTGCACTGTTCCCCGACCTGAAGCGCGTGCGCTGGACCCTGCCCGATAGCGCCGAAGAATCGAACCGCCGCACGCAGGCCCCACTGCCGGGAGGTCGCACGCGCCTCCAGCGCGAACACGCGCGCCGCGAGCGCCTGCGACAGCGCAACGTCGCCGCGATGGAGGCGGAGCTCGCCCGCGCGAACACTCCCATCAGCACGATCGAGGAGCACCTCGCCGCCGCCATCGGCGAGCCCCGACCGTCGAGCCCGGCACCGTCGTTCGACGACCCGCCACCCTTCTGACCAGCAAACCGCGCCGCGTCAGGTGAGCTTCTCGAAGACCATGGTCGCCTGGATCCGGTCGCCGCCGCCGAGCCCCTTGCTGCCCGACGATGCCGTGGTGATCGTGTGCAGGCGATACCCGAGCGCGGCCTGCTGATTGATGGCCTTCTCGAGCTCGGTGAGATTGCCCGATCCCGTGCCCCACAGCTTCTCCTTGAGGATCACCTGGAGCACCACGTAGCTCATGCCGTTCGCCGCCGGCCTCGGACGGGCACCGGCGGTCGCCTCGGCCTCGATCCGATTCACCATGCCGCTCAGGCCGCGCTGCTGCGGTGGCTGCTGCGTCTGATCCGTCCAGCGCTGCCCGTCCCACCAGCGCTGGGACCCCGATCCGTCGTCGTACCACCCCGGAGTCGTGTTCGTCATGTGCACACCTCGCTGTTGGATGCCGTCACCGCACCGTTCGTACGGTGCGCGGATCGTAGCGAGAAGAAGCCGCGAGGGATCGCGGTTCGGGCCGGAAAGGCGCCGGCGGTGCGCGAACCGCGCCGCCTAGCGGCGGTTGAGAGTGTCTGCGAGAGAGATGACGGCGGCGTTCGACGCGGGAGCCAGGGGCTCGACGGTGCCGAAGGCGACGGACTCCGTCTTCGCGGGCGCGGGTTCGCCGACGACCCGGAAGCCGGCCTCGGCCAGGGGCTTCGCGTTGCCGCTCTGCGTGAGGAAGGAGACGAAGTCGGCGGCGGCGCGATCGTGGGCGTCGGTGGTGTCCTCGCGGTCCAACACGGCCGCGGGGTAGGTCGCCGAGGCGGTAGGGCCGGACGGGTACACCGCGACCGGCGCGGCCGGACCCCGGCCCCGCGCGAACGCGGCGAGCTGCTGCTCGGTGACCGGCACGGCGCGCACCGCGTCACCCGGCTTCGTCAGCGCGTCGAGGGCGGCGCCCGCGGTGGTGGACTTCGGGGCGTCCTTCGCCCAGCGCGCGATCGAACCGGTGACCACGGGGCTCTTCGCGGCCTCGTCGGACAGGGCGGCGCCCGCCGTGCGCCCGACAGCGGCGGCGACGGACTGCGCCGCGAGGTACGTGCCATCGGCCTCGGCACCGGTCGGGAGCGCGATCCGCAGCTGCTCCTGCCGGGCGGGCAGGTCGAGCCAGCGCACCTCGTCGAAGGACTTCTGCGCGGACCCGCGCACGGCCAGGACCACGGGCGACGACGCGATCGACGTCGGCTGTCCGGACAGCTCAGCGGGCTTGGCCGCGGCGAGGCGGGCCGTCCACACCGTGCTCTCGGGAATCCACAGGGACGGCGCCGGGCCCAGCTTCGGGTCCCACGTGCCGGACAGGGCCTCCAGGGCGACGGGGGAGTCGATCCCCGTCACCTCGATCTTCGCGCAGTAGTCCGCCGACACGGTGCCGCTCGCGTTGAAGCTCTCCGCGACCCGGCGCAGCGGGCCGACGAGGGCGGGCGCTGCCGCCACTTGCACCGCGAGGTCGCCGCGTACGCACGAGGCGGCGGCGTCGCGGCCCTCCTGCTCCGAGCGGCCCGACAGCCAGACCATCGCCCCGGCGACCGCGGCCACCACGACGACTGCGACGACCGCGGCGATCAGCCAGCGCGCGATCCCGCGGGAACCAGTTCCAGAACGATGTGATCCCATCGAGAGCAACCTACCCGAAGACGCCGCGCGGCGGCATAGGAGACTCCTGTGCGTTCGCGCTGGTGAAAGGCTTCGCGCCGCCCACGAACCGGGTCACCTCGGCGCCCTCCAGCAGCGTTCCCGGGAACGGATCGCCGGCCAGTCGGCGGGCCAGGCCGTCCGGCACAGCGCCCGTCACCAGCACCAGGTTGCCGAATCGGCGGCCCTTCAACACCGCGGGCTCGGCGGCGATCGCCACCGAGCTCTCGGCGGGGCCGCCGAAGACCCCGGCCACCGTCGCGGTCACGGACCGGGCGAAGGCGAGCGGCGCACCGTCGGCGATGTTGAGCACGACGACCGCGCCGGGCGCGAGCAGCGGCACCAGCGAGGCGAAGAACTCCGACGTGGTCAGCCCTGCCGGGGTCCGTGCGCCCGCGAAGACGTCCACGACGAGCACGTCGACGGTGCTGTGCATGCCCGGCGGCAGTACGGACGCGGCGAGCGCGGCGTCCGCGCAGCGGATCTTGATCTGCTCGCGTTTCGGCAGCGGCGCGGCCGCCCGCACCGCGTCGATCAGGGTGCGGTCGGCCTCGAGGACCTGCTGCCGTGATCCCGGGCGTGTCGCGGCCACGTACCGCGCGAGCGTGAAACCGCCGCCGCCCAGGTGGACGGCGGTGATCGGCTCGCCGCTCGGTCGTGCCAGGTCGATGACGTGCCCGATCCGGCGCACGTACTCGAAGACGAGGTTGGTGGGGTCGCCCGTGTCGACGTAGCTCTGCGGCGTCCCGTCGAGGAGGACGGTGAACGCACCGGGCCGGTCGCGATCGGCTTCGATCACGACCGGCCCGGAATCCGACGAGGTGTCGGTCTCGTTTGCGCTGCTCAGCTGTTCGCGGCCTTGTACTCGCGACGGCGCGCGTGCAGGATCGGCTCGGTGTAGCCGTTCGGCTGCGTGCCGCCGAGCAGGATCAGGTCCTTCGCGGCCTGGAACGCGATGTTGGTGTCGAAGTCCGGCGCGAGCGGGCGGTAGTCCGGATCGCCGGCGTTCTGCTGGTCGACGACCGGCGCCATGCGCTTGAGCGCGTCGATGACCTCGGCCTCGGTGACGACGCCGTGGCGCAGCCAGTTCGCCAGCAGCTGCGAGGAGATGCGCAGCGTCGCGCGGTCCTCCATGAGGGCCACGTCGTGGATGTCCGGCACCTTCGAGCAGCCGACGCCCGCGTCGATCCAGCGGACCACGTAGCCCAGGATCGACTGCGCGCTCTCGTCGAGCTCCTCGCGCTTCTCCTCCTCCGACCAGTTCGCGTTCGGCGCGAGCGGGATGGTGAGGATGTCGTCGACCGACGCGGGATCGCGCTTGGCGATCTCGTTCTGCACCTCGAACACGTCCACCAGGTGGTAGTGCAGGGCGTGCAGGGTCGCGGCGGTGGGCGAGGGCACCCACGCGGTGGTCGCGCCGGCCTTGGGCTGGGCGATCTTCTGCTCGAGCATCGCGGCCATCAGGTCGGGCATGGCCCACATGCCCTTGCCGACCTGCGCCTTGTGCTGCAGGCCCGCGTGCAGGCCGATGTCGACGTTGCTGTCCTCGTACGCCGGGTACCAGGTCTGCGCCTTGAGCTGGCCCTTGCGGACGATCGGGCCCGCGACCATCGACGTGTGGATCTCGTCGCCGGTGCGATCCAGGAAGCCGGTGTTGATGAACACCACGCGGTCGTTCGCGGCGGCGATCGCGGCCTTGAGGTTCACCGACGTGCGGCGCTCCTCGTCCATGATGCCCACCTTGAGGGTCAGCGCGGGCAGGCCCAGCAGCTGCTCGACGCGGGCGAAGATCTCCGCGGCGAAGGCGACCTCGTCGGGGCCGTGCATCTTCGGCTTCACGATGTACACCGAGCCGGTGCGCGAGTTCTTGATCTCGCCCGACAGGCCGTGGATCGCGATGAGCGAGGTGACGATGCCGTCGAGGATGCCCTCGCCGATCTCCTCGCCGTCGAGCAGGATCGCGTCGGTGGTCATCAGGTGGCCCACGTTGCGCACGAAGAGCAGCGAGCGGCCGTGCAGCACCAGCTCGGAGCCGTCGGTCGCGGTGTAGACGCGGTCCGGGTTCAGCGTGCGGGTGAAGGTCTTGCCGGCCTTGCTGACCTCTTCCGCGAGGTCACCCTTGTTCAGGCCCAGCCAGTTACGGTAGCCCACGACCTTGTCGTCGGCGTCGACGGCCGCGACCGAGTCCTCGAAGTCCATGATCGTGGTGACCGCGGACTCGACCAGCACGTCCTTGACGCCGGCGCGGTCGGTCGAACCGATCGGGGAGGCGGCGTCGATCTGGATCTCCAGGTGGAGGCCGTTGTGGCGCAGCAGGATGCCCGACGGGGCGTCCTTCTCGCCGGTGTAGCCGACGAACGCGGCCGGGTCGGCGAGGCAGACCGAGGCGTCCTCGCTGGAGCCGGACGCGCCCTTGACGGTGGCGAGCAGCTCGGTGCCGTTGATGCGGTACTCGGTGACGTCGGCGTGCGAGCCGGACTCGAGCGGCACGGCCTTGTCGAGGAAGTCCTTGGCGAAGGCGATCACCTTGTCGCCGCGGACCTTGTTGTAGCCGGGCTTGCCGCCGGGTGCCTTCTCTGCGCCGTCGGCCTCCGAGATGGCGTCGGTGCCGTAGAGGGCGTCGTAGAGCGAGCCCCAGCGGGCGTTCGCGGCGTTGATCGCGAAGCGGGCATTGAGGATCGGCACCACCAGCTGCGGGCCGGCGGTCGAGGTGATCTCGGTGTCCACGTTCGTGGTGGTGATCTCGCGGTCCTCGGGGACAGGCACCAGGTAGCCGATCTCGGTGAGGAACTGCTTGTACGCGGGGAAGTCGGTGATCTCGCCCGGAGCGGCGGCGTGGTACGCGTCGATCTTCGCCTGCAGCTCGTCACGGGTGGCCAGCAGCGCCCGGTTCTTCGGGACCAGGTCGCCGATCAGCTTCGCGGCGCCCGCCCAGAAGGCGGTCTGGTCTACACCGGTGCCCGGAAGTGCCTCGTTGTTGATGAAGTCGTAGAGGACCGTTGCGACCTCGAGGCCGGCGACGGATGTCCGGGCGGTGTCAACCATGGTTGTACTTCAACCCCTTCGTAGCTACTGATAGGTACGGATCAGGTTACTCCGCGCGCGATCGCCGCCGACGCCGGGACCACCTGGCCGAAGTCCAGTTTCACGAGCTGGTCGGCGCGGTCGAAGTACCGGTCGTCGTGGGTGATCACGACCACCGTCTTCCCGCGCGACTTCAGGTCCGCGACGATCCGGTCGTAGAAGACGGCACGGAACCGCGGGTCCTGATCCGCCGCCCACTCGTCGAACAGGTAGACGGGCCGGTCCTCGAGCAGCGCCGTCAGCAGCGCGAGCCGCTTGCGCTGCCCCGTCGACAGCGCGAGCGTCGAGAGCTTCCCGTCCTGCACCGTGACGGCGTGCGCCAGCTCCAGGTCGTGCAGCAGGCCGCGCACCCGATCGTCCAGGTCGTCCGCCGCGAGGCCCAAGTAGTCGTCGAACAGGTGGAAGTCGGAGAACACCGCCGTGGTGTGCTGCCGGAACCACTCCAGGTTCTGCGGCCCGATCGGCTCGCCGCCGGCACGGATCTCGCCGATCCGCGGCGCGTACAGGCCGCAGATCAGTTTCGCCAGCGTCGACTTGCCGCTCCCGTTGCCACCGACCACGAAGGTCACCTCGCCGGGGCGCAGCGTCAGGTCGACGGGGCCGAGGCGGAAGCCGTGCGGGACGCCGGGCGGTGGTCCCTGGGGAGGATGCGGCGGCGGGCCGCCGGGGCCGCCGTGCGGCGGGTGTCCGGGGCCGTGCGCGCCGGGCGGGGGCTCGGGGAGGTACTCGTAGCCGACGCCCCGCAGTTCGACGGTGCCGTCGCCGACGGGCCGGCCGTCGTAGGGGAGCACCGACTCGTCGCGCGGGGTCTCCAGCGAGAGGTCCAGGCCGCGGATCTTCGCCAGCGCGACGTCGCCGCGCAGGAGGTCAGGGATGCGGTGCATGAGGCTCTGCATGGGCATCGACAGGAAGGTCGTGACCAGCACGTAGCCGATCATCGTCTCCCGCGGCAGCTCCATCGCCCGGGCGAGGACGAACAGGATGAGCACCATCGTGCCC
Organism: Tsukamurella tyrosinosolvens; assembly: GCF_900104775.1. Classification (NCBI taxonomy): domain Bacteria; kingdom Bacillati; phylum Actinomycetota; class Actinomycetes; order Mycobacteriales; family Tsukamurellaceae; genus Tsukamurella; species Tsukamurella tyrosinosolvens. The sequence continues at coordinate 2,925,287 of NZ_FNSA01000003.1, read as the reverse complement.
AGCTGCAGCACCTGACCCAGCGCCTGCCCGCCGGCGAAGCGGGTGCCCGCGGCGACGTGCTTGCGGCGCAGGTCCTCGGCGGTGCCCAGCAGCTTGCGGTCGAGGAAGTCCATGCGGCGGGCGCGGTGCAGCTTGAGTTCCTTGACACCGTGCGTGACCTCCTGGAACGACCCGATGAGGGCGTCGTCGAGCTCGCGGGCCCGGCGGTACGTCTCCCGGACCCGCCGCAGCACCGTCTCCACGCACGCGATGCCGATGAGAGTGCCCGCCACGGAGACGGCGAACAGCGTGCCCGAGACCGTCGCGAGGTAGGTCAGCGCCCCGATGATCGTCGCCAGGTCGATGCACAGCCCCGGAATGCCCGAGACCGCCATCGACAGGGACCGGACGTCCTCGGTGAGGGTCGCCAGCAGCCGGTGGTCGCCGAGCCGCTCGATGTGCTCGAGCGGTGCGGCGAGCACGCGCTGCGACAGGCGTGCGCGCAGCCGGTAGACGGCCGCCTGGGCCAGGTGCAACAGGATCAACTGCGAGGCCACGCCCGCCACCACCACGACGACCGCGGTCAGCACGAACTGGGTGACCGTCACCGTCGGCATCGGGCCCGGCGCGACCAGGCCGTTGATGAGGGTGAGGAGGTAGGCGTTCGCGCCGCCGGCGACGAGGCCCGCGACCACCGCGGCGGCGATCGCCGCCGGGGAGATCGAGAGCAGGAACTTGAAGAGCTTCATGGCGCGCTCATTCGCCGGGCTGGTCGCCGGTGACCACGTCGAAGAGGAAGCCCTCCACGGTCACCCCCGGCGCGAAGGAGAAGGCCATGCCGGTCGTCGGCGCACCGTCGGGCTGAGTGGCGGCACCGTCGGCGACCTGCGCGAGGAGGCGTTCGAGGACGAACAGCAGCGAGACGCTGAGCATGTTGCCGTGCTCGGCGAGCACGTCCCAGCTGGTGCGCGAGGCCTCGTCGGGCAGGCCGAGCGCCGCCGAGGCGGACTCGATGATCTTCGGCCCGCCCGGGTGGATCGCCCAGTGCGCGACGGCCTCCCGGCCGAGGTCGTTGCGACCCAGCACCGCGTCGATCACGGGCGCGACGCCGTCCACGATGTACTGCGGCAGCGATTCGGCGAGCTCGCACGTGATGCCGTTCGCGTTGACGCCCAGCACGATCCCGTCCTCGGCACCGTCGAGCAGGTGGGTGAAGGTATCGCGCACGACGATCCGGCCGCCGGGCAGCGGGTGCCCCACCTCGCTGGCGCCGATGACGGCGGCGCCGCAGCCGTCGGCGAAGAGGCTGGAGATCACCACGTCGTTCGGATCGCCGGAGAAGACGGCGTTCACCGAGCTCAGCTCCAGGCAGATCATGAGCGACTTGCGGTCCGGGTGGGCGCGCACGTAATCCGTGGACACGCGCAGCGCGTTCATCGCCGCGGCGCAGCCCATGAAGTTGATGACCACGCGGCTGGTCTGCGGCGCGAGGCCGAGCGCGCGGATCACCGCGACGTCGACGCCGGGCGCGAGGAAGCCGGTGCTGGTCACGAAGACCAGTTGGCCGACGTCGGCGGGATCGACCTCGTGCTCGGTGCCGACGCCGAGGGCGCGGCGGGCGGTGTCGACGGCGAGCGGCGCGGCGTGCTCGTAGAACAGGTCCATGCGCTCCCGGACGGTGTCCGGGCGGGTGCTGAACTCCGCGAACTCAGGGGTGAGCGGGTCGATCGCGAGGTGCCGCTCGTCGACCCTCGTCTTCGCGTAGACGCGACGGATCCGCTCGGCCTGCCGCGGATCGTCGAACCGGGCCGCCACGCGGTCGGCGGACTCGGCCTGGCCGTAGGTCTGCGCCGGCGAGCCGGTCGCGAGCGATTCGATCACGGCGACCGAGGTCGGCGGCGCGGGCGGCGCGCCCAGCCAGGTCCCGGGGGCCGGAAGGACGGGGGCGGGGACGTCGAGGGCGGGGGCGCCCTGAGAGCCGGCGTTCATGGTCATCTCCTTAAACCGTGCCGATGCCGGTGAAGCCGGCGACGACGTACGAACCGGACGTCCTGAGGGCCGCCGGCGAGAAGTGCTCGCGGAAGAAGCCGTGGCCCTGCTCCTGCGCGGGCCGGGCCTTGCTGCCGAGGAAGGTGTTGACCTGGTCGGGCAGTCGGTCGAAGAAGAAGCTGCGCCGCGGCAGCCACTCGACGCCGAACTTGGCCGCCTCCTCGGCCATCAGCTCCTCGGTCGCGATGTTCGCGAAGCCGCTGCGCTGGTAGGGCAGGACGTGGTGCACGCGGTGGCTCGACAGGCCGGCCGACAGGAAGCAGTCGACGTACCGGTTGCCCGAGATCCACAGGTCGTAGGCCTGGTTGAGCTGGTTCACCGCCCAGTCCTCGGTCTCGACCTCGGGCAGCTCGTCGACGTCGGTCTCGAAGTCGTGGCTCGCGACCACCAGGAAGGTGCTCACCCACAGCACGGCGACGAACTGCGCGACCCACGCCCACACGTCCCCGAGGAAGAGGAACAGGAGGAACTCGCCGATGAGCAGCGCGCGCATCGCGAACGCGCCGATGAAGTGGGGGAGCGCGCCGCGCAGCGAGCCGTACATGTCGGCCACGCCCACCTGGCGGGTGAGCTTGACGATCTCGAACAGCCGCATCGTCATGCCCGTCGCGGTGTGGCCGAACTTGTGCAGCGTGTGGATCGGGATCCGGTACCAGCGCGGAATGTCCATCATCATGGTGAAGACGTTCTTCTTGATGTCCACCTCGCTCTGCGTGTGCGGGTGGTGCAGCAGCGCGTGGCCGTCGGCGGTCACGAAGGACAGCGCGACGTAGTTGATGTCGAAGGCGTTCACCAGCACCTTCGTGGCGCCCTTCTGCGCCCGGTGGATCGCGTAGTGGCCGAAACCCGCCAGCGAGCTGCGCAGGATCACCATGAGCAGGACGAACAGCCAGATCGGCATCCACGACGGGACGCCGAGCCGGGTCGCGATGACCACGACGTACGCGACGGCCAGCGCGGCGGCGACGATGTTGAACCACCGGTCCATGCGCTTGACGCGGGCCTTCATCGCGGGATCGCGCAGGCGCGCCTTCACGGCGTGCAGCAGATCCTTCGGATCGTCGAACCGGTAGCGCGGGGTGTCGCGCCAACTGTCGAATCCGTCCTTGAAGAGGAAGGCCGGTGCATTGTTCTTCGGGTGCACGTCCTCGACGCGGGCGTCGCGATCCAGCGCGAATCGTTCCAGCATCTTCTCGATCTTCTCGGGATTCGCGTGATACGAGCCGATGATCGACGTGATGTCACGATTCTTGGACCGCCCGATGAAGAATTCCCCGCCCGGATGCTTGTTGATCCATTCCGAGAGATCGTAGGCGCGGCCCTTGTAGACCCACACGTTGGACAACTGCGGTCCGCCGCCGGGGCCGGGTTCCCGGCCCAGGTCGCGGGGGCCGGGGTCGCCGCTCTCGGTATCGAAATCGCGGCCGCGGGGGCCGGCCGGGCGCCGGCCGGGGTCGCGCTCGTCGGGGCCGGAAGCGCCGTCCTGACCTGCACCGCCGCCGCGTCCCGGCTCGGTGCCGCGCTCGAGATCGCGGGGGCCGGGGTCGGCCGCGCCGCGCTCGGCCGGCGCCGGTGGCGGGGTGGAATTGATCGACACTTCTTGTTCCTCCTGAACACTGCCGGATTCGGCGGTTGTGTAGACCGTCTCCGGTCACGCTAATGGATCGCTGAAGGTGCGCTTGCCGCTACCTTCAAGTGTCCGGTTTGCCCGGAAACGACGCGGAAGAATGCTTCGATCGGCTCCGGAATTCATGCATACTTCATCGTGAGGGCGGGGCTTCCGCCCTTTCATTCGGCCCCGGGCGGTTCCGCCCGGACAGATTCCAGGGGGGAACCCATGAACCTCAAGGCATCGCGGGCGGCTGTTGCGCTGCTCGCCGCCGGCGCGCTGGTGCTCACCGGTTGTGCTGACAAGAAGTCCGACGACGCCGGCACCACGACCGCCACCGCTGCGGCCGCGAGCGGCGCGTCGGGCTCGCCCACGGCCGCACCGTCGGTCGACGCGAGCGGCCTGCCCACGATCGAGATCGTCAAGGACGCGGCGCTGGCCACTCGGGAGACCTATTCCGAGCACCTGACCCTCAACGTCGACAAGGGGATCCAGGGGCTGCCCGTCACCAGCGTGACCGGCGACATCATCTCCTTCAAGGACACCAAGCGCGTGGCCGCGCAGGGCGACGCCAACGTCCGCGTCCAGGACAACTACGTGCAGACCAAGTTCGTCGTGATCGACGGCGTGATGTACGCGAACCTCGGCGGCGCCAAGTACCAGCCGATGGGCAAGACCGGCGAGAAGGGCGTCTACGACCCGGCGATCATCCTGGACCTGGAGAAGGGCCTCGCGAAGATCCTCGACTCGGTGCAGAACCCCAAGGTCGACGGTAAGGACACCGCCAACGGCCTGAAGACCGTCAAGGTCACCGGCACCGTCGCCACGCAGGTCCTGGATCCGCTGCTGCCGCAGATCACCGACATCGCCACGCGGGGCAATGCCGGCACCTCGCTGCCCATCACGCTGTGGATCGTCTTCGACCCGTCGGCGAACCCGCAGCCCAAGCCGAACGTGACGCGGATGGAGGTCAAGCTGAAGGAACTGCCCATCACGCTGAACCTCACCGACTTCGGCAAGGACGTGAAGATCACCAAGCCCGCGACGTAGCGAGTGCTCCAGGAAAGCCGGACCTTCGGGGGGAGGTCCGGCTTTCCGCTGTCAGAAGCCCTTCGAGCGGAGGTAGGCGCCCAGGGTCTCGACGCTGCCCGGGGTGCGCGGGCCCTCGACCCAGCCCGCGTACGGGATCACGACGACGTTGCCCTCGCGGACGGCCGTGGTGTTCGCCATCAGCGGCTGCGAGCGCAGCTGCGCGAGCTTGGCCTCCGGTGTGTTCTCCGGTCCGACGCCGTAGTCGACGATCGCGATCACCTGCGGATCCCGCTGCGCCGCGGCCTCCCAGGACGCCGTCGTCCACGAGTCGTCGAGGTCCCCGAAGACGTTCTCGCCGCCCGCGCTCTCGATGATCGCCTGCGGGGTGCCGGTGCGGCCCGAGGTGAACGGATCGGGGGAGGCGCTGTCGAACAGGAAGACCCGCGCCTTCCTCCCCGCGGGAACCGAGGCGCGGACCGCGTCGATCCGGGCGCGGTACTCGGCGACCAGCTTCTCCGCGCGCTCCGGAACCCCGAAGAGCGTTCCGAGGTTCGTGAGGTCTGCGAAGAGGGCGTCGAGCGGCGGCATGATGCCCCGCCTCGTGCTCCCGGTCTGCCGGCAGGCCTCCGTGAGCTGGTACGGCACGGCGCCGATCTCCCGGATCCAGTCCGGCGTCACCCCGGTGGTCTCCTTGAAGCCGTAGTTCCAGCCCGCGAACACGAAGTCCGGTCGGGCGGCCTGGATCGTCTCCCGGGTGAAGGCCGTCCCGAGGCTCGGCGCGCGGTCGAAGTCCGCCTTCCACGGCGAGGTGTTGTAGTCGACGTGCTTCCCGTCGTAGGTGGTGTACCCGACGATGCGGTCGGTGAGGCCCAGCGCGAACAGGATCTCCGCGGTGCCGGTGTCGTTGACCACCACCCGGTGGGGCGGGCCCGGCACCGTCAGGGGCGCGCCGCAGTTGGTGACGGTGGCGGGCGCGCCCGGGCTCGGTGACGGTCCGGCCTCGTCGACCTGTGCGCCGCATCCCGCGAGGAGGACGCTCGCGAGCAGCACCGGGGGGAGTCGTTTCATGTCAGGTCCCTTCCGTCAGACCACTGTCGAAGATCACCTGGGGAACCCCCAGGCGGGGATGGGGCACGACGTGCGCCCCGATGTCGAAGTACCGCCGGAGCGTCGCGGGCGTGAGGATCTCCGCCGGGGTGCCGGAGCAGGCGAGCGCGCCCTCGGACAGCACGTACAGGCGGTCGCAGTACTGCGCCGCGAGATTGAGGTCGTGGAGCACCGCGATCACGGTGACGCCGAGGTCGCGGGCGGCGCTGAGCACCGCGAACTGGTGCCGGACGTCGAGGTGGTTGGTGGGCTCGTCGAGGACGAGCACCCGCGGCTCCTGGGCGAAGGCGCGGGCGATGAGCACGCGCTGCGCCTCGCCGCCGGAGAGGGTGCCGAAGTCCCGGCGCGCGAGGTCGGTGGCGCCCGCGGCGGCGAGCGCACCGTCGATCGCCCGACGGTGCGCGGCGAGGGGCACGCCCCGGCGGCGGTGCGGCAGGCGCCCCGTCTCGACGATGTCGCGCGCGGTGAAGCCGATGTCGAAGGGGGCGTGCTGCATCACCGCGGCGACCTGCCGCGCGTTCTCGGCGAGGCTGACGGCCGCGACGTGCCGCCCGTCCACGGCGACGGTGCCCGTCGCCGGGGTCAGGACGCGGTAGACGCAGCGCAGCAGGGTGGACTTGCCGCTGCCGTTGGGGCCGACGACGCCGATGAACTCGCCGGCGTCGGCGGTCAGGGAGACGTCGTCGACGATCCGCACGCCGCCCAGTTCGACGGACACCGCCGTGTACTCGACCCGCATCACGCGTTCCCCACGGACCTGCGGCGCATGAGCGCGATGAACAGCGGGACGCCGACGGCGGCGGTGATCGCGCCGAGCGGCAGTTCCTGCGGCGGCGCGACGGTGCGCGCCGCGATGTCCGCCAGCACCAGGAAGACCGCGCCGAGCGCCGGCGCGATCACGAGGACGCGGCGGTGGTCGGCGCCCACCAGGAGCCTGGCGACGTGCGGTACGACGAGCCCGACGAAACCGATGGCGCCGCAGACGGAGACGATGATGCCGGTCATCGCGGCGGTGAGGACGAACAGCGCCGAGCGGTAGCCGGAGGCGGAGAGCCCGACGGAGATCGCCACCTCGTCGCCGAGCGCGAGCGCGTTGAGCTTGCGGGCGCCGGATCGCAGCGCGACGAGGCCGATCGCGACCGTGACCGCGAGCAGCGCGGTGGTGCGCCAGGTGGAGGGGGAGAGGCTGCCGAACAGCCAGAACATGACGGTGCGGGCGGCGTCGCCGCGCGGGGCCAGGAAGACCAGCACCGTGGTCACGGCCGAGAAGCCGTACGCGAGGGCGGTACCGGTGAGCACGAGGCGCATCGGCGTCAGGCCGCCGCCGCGGTAGGCGATCAGATAGACCAGCGCGGTCGCGGCCAGGGCGCCCAGGAAGGCGGCCGTCGGCAGCGCGTACAGGCCGAGCGTGCCGAGGACGCCGAACAGGGCCACCGTCGTGGCGCCGACCGACGCGCCCGAGGAGATGCCGAGCACGTACGGGTCCGCGAGCGCGTTGCGCACCATCGCCTGCACCGCGACACCGATCGCGCTGAGCCCCGCCCCCACGATCGCGGCGCTGAGCACCCGCGGGACCCGCGAGTCGGCGACGATCCGGTAGTGCGTGGCGTGCTCGGCGTCGATGACGCCGCCGGTGAGGAACGCCCAGACGTAGCGCGTCGAGTCCTGCCACGGGATGCGGACGGTGCCCAGCAGCACGCCCAGCCACATCGCGGCGATCAGCGCGATGAGCAGACAGGCCAGCAGCACTGCCACACGGCGCGACGAGACCACTCGCACTCCGCGACTCCCCTCGGGTCGGTGAGCACCGCCCGGCTCCGGGCGGTCGCGAGGGCAGGTATCGGGCTCGCACGCGCTGCGCGTGCTCACCGTTGCGGGGCAGCCCCGGATTCGCACCGGGTTCCCTCTTGCGCCGCGGGCTCGCGCCCACGGACCGTCGCTGGGAGGGAAGTCTAGGCGGGGGAGCCGGACATATCGGCGGCGGGCCGCTCGCCGGGCCAGGATCGGACGACCGCGAGGAGCCGTTCGCGGATCGGTGCGGCCCGCTCGGCGAGTGCCGCTTGCTGCCGGACGTACTCGCGGCGGCCGTCGGGCGTCTCGATCGCGATCGGCTCGAAGCCGTACCCCGCCAGGTCGTACGGGCTCGCCCGCATGTCCAGCTCCCGGGCATCGCGGGCCAGGTCGAAGGCGTCCGCCACCAGGTCCGACGGTGCGCCCGGCGTCAGCTTGAACGCCCACTTGTAGAGGTCCATCCCGGCGTGCAGACAGCCGGGCTGCTCCGACCCGACCTGGGTCTCCCGGGTCAGCTCGATGGCGTTGCGGGGGACCGCGTCCGGGGTGAAGAAGCGGTACGCGTCGTAGTGCGTGCACGTCAAGTGCCCCGCGCGGACGACCTCGTCGGTGCCCGCCGGACCCAGGCGCAGCGGCACCGGGTGCCGGGCCTGGTCGGCCTCGCGGTAGACCATCGCCCACTCGTGCAGGCCGAAGCAGCCGAACACCGGCCTGCGCGCGGCCGTGGCCTCCAGGAGACGGGCGACGTACTCGGCGGTGCCGGCGCGCTTGGCCAGCGTCGCCGGGTCCGGCCGGACCTGGGTGCCCTCGACGAGGTAGCCGCGCGCGCCGCTGAACTCGTCCGCCGCGCGCGGGCCGTCGAGCTCGGTCCCGAGGCCCGGGTGCCAGCGCAGCAGGTGCGCCGGCCGGTGCCCGTAGTACGTGAACAGGAAGTCCCACACGGGGTGCTTCTCGCCGCGGGCGGCCCGGCTGCGGTGCGCCTCGACGAAGGGCTCCAGCCGGGCGCGGTGGTCCGCCGCGCGGGCCTCCCACTCGGCGTCGCTGAGCACCGTCACACCCGGTGGGTCCCGTCACGGACGGTGCCGACGAACTCCTCGACCACATCCTCCAGCGCCACGATGCCGATGGTCCGCCCGTGATCGTCGGCGACGGCCGCGAGGTGCCCGCCGAGTCGCCGCAGGTCGCCGGCCGCCTGGTCCAGCGACAGGCTCCCGTCGACGACCGGGAGCGGACGGATCCGGCTCACGCCGATCACGGACTCGGGACCGACGGCGGCGTCCATGATGTCCGGCAGCACGTCCTTGACGTGGAGGTAGCCGGTGAACGCGCCGGCGCTGCTGCGCACCGGGTAGCGGGAGTAGCCGGTCTCGGCGACGGCGGACTCGATGTCGCCGAGGGTCGGCCCCCACGCGCCGTTGATGCCCTGCACCGCCTGCAGGCCGCGGATCTCGGTGAGCGGGATCGCGACGTCGGCGACCGTGCGGCGCGAGGTCTGCAGCGCGCGGGTCAGCCGCACCCGCTCCTCGGCGTCGATCAGGCCCTCGTCGTGCGATTCCGCGATGAGCACGCTCAGCTCGCCCGCGGAGACGGTGCTGTCCAGCTCGTCGCGCGGCTCCACGCCGCCGGCCCGCAGCACCAGCATCGCGAGCCAGTTGTAGACCGCGATCAGCGGACGCACGAGGCGCACGAAGGCGACGTGCGGCGGCACCAGGAGCATGGCCGCCGCCTCGGGACCCGCGAGCGCGATGTTCTTCGGCACCATCTCGCCGAGGAGGATGTGCAGCACCACGACCAGGCTGAGCGACACCGTGAACGAGATGGGATGCAGCAGCGCCTCGGGCACGTTCGCCCAGGCCAGCGGCTTCTCCAGCAGGTGCGCGATGGCCGGCTCGCCGACCTTGCCGAGCAGGATCGAGCAGATCGTGATGCCCAGCTGGCAGCCCGCCAGCATGAGGGACAGGTTCTCCGACGCCTTGATCACGGCCTTCGCGCTCGACCGGCCCTGCTCCACGAGGGCCTCGAGCCGGTCGCGGCGGGCAGCGATGAGCGCGAACTCGGCCGCGACGAAGAAGGCGTTCGCGGCCAGCAGCAGCACGGTCAGGGCCACGCCCAGGAGGTCACTCATGGGTCACCTCCACCAGGTCGACGCGGCGGCCGTCCATCCGGGCCACGCGCGCGGACCACTGCGGGGCCTCGGCCTCGTCGTCGTCGACGGACGGGTGGTGCGGCAGCGGGACGCGGTCGCCGACCGCGGGGATGCGGCCGAGCAGGAACATCACGAGGCCGCCGAGGGTGTCGTAGTCGCCCTCGGGGGCGCGGTAGCCGGTGTCGCGCTCCAGTTCGTCGACGCGGAGCAGGCCGGAGCACAGATAGCCGTCGTCGGTGCGCTGCACGTCGATCGGCTCGTTCGCGTCGTGCTCGTCGCGCACGTCGCCCACGATCTCCTCGATCAGGTCCTCGACGGTGACGATGCCGGCGGAGCCGCCGTACTCGTCGACGACGAGGGCCATCTGCAGGCCGTTGGCGCGCAGCTGGTCCATCAGGGCGTCGCCGTCCAGCGTCGCGGGCACGACGGGGGCCGTCGTCGCGATGTCCGCGACCGTCACCGTCGCGCGGCGCTCCGCGGGCACCGTCAGCGCCTGCTTCACGTGTACCAGCCCGATCGTGTCGTCCAGATCGCCCCGGACCACGGGGAACCGGGAGTGACCGGACTCGATCGACAGCGCCACGAGGTCGGCGACGGTGTCGTCCGCGTCGAGGGAGTGGATCCGCTGCCGCGGCGTCATCAGCTCCTCCGCGGTGAGCTCGCCGAACTCGAGGCTGCGGCCCACGAGTTCGGCGGTCATCTCGTCGATCGCGCCCTGTGCGGCCGAGTTGCGCACCAGCGCACTGAGTTCCTGCGCCGAGCGCGCCGAGCTCAGCTCCTCCGCGGGCTCGATGCCCAGGCGGCGGACCAGTGCGTTCGCGCTGCGGTTGAGGAAGGAGATCGCGAACCGGAAGGTCGAGGAGAACAGCGACTGCGCGCCGGCGGTGAGTCGCGCGGTCTGCAGCGGCCGGGCGATCGCGAGGTTCTTCGGCGCGAGCTCGCCGAGCACCATCGACAGCGAGGTCGCGATGACCAGCGCCAGGATCAGGGTGAGCGCCGCCGACCAGACCTCCGGCATGCCCGTCCATTCCAGCGCGGGGCGCAGGAACTTCGAGAGCACGGGCTCGGCGAGGTAGCCCGTGACCAGGGTGGTGATCGTGATGCCCAGCTGCGCGCCGGAGAGCTGGAAGGAGAGCGTGCGGTGCGCGTTCTGCACCTGCCTGGAGCGGCGGTCCCCGCGGTCGCGGACGTCCGCGTCGACGGTGGACTTCTCGAGTGCGGTCAGCGAGAACTCCGCGGCCACGAACAGCGCGGTACCCACGGTGAGCGCGAGGAAGCCGACGATGGCGCCGACCGTGATCAGCGCGCTAGCCATCGGCCCGCCCCTGCGACGTGGTCAGTGCGGTCCGCGCTCGTCGTCGGCGGCGTTTGCCGGGTCTTCGGGACTTCATGGTCCTTCCAGAGGATCGTCGGTGGAATCCACTGCATCCTACCGACGATCCGTCGGAATTCTCACCAACCGCCGGGGAGCGGCCGGCCCTCGGCGAAGCCCGCCGCGCTCTGCACGCCGACGGTGGCCTTCGCGTGGAACTCGGGCACGCTGCGGGCGCCCGCGTAGGTGAACGAGCTGCGGACGCCCGAGGTGATCCGGTCCAGCAGGTCCTCCACGCTGGGCGCCTCGGGATCGACGCGGATCCGCGAGCTTGAGATGCCCTCCTCGAACAGCGACTTGCGGGCGCGGTCGAAGGCGCCCTCGCCGGCGGTACGGGCCGCGACGGCGCGCTTGGAGGCCATGCCGAAGCTCTCCTTGTAGGCGGAGCCGTCGGTGGCGTACTTCATGTCGCCGGGCGACTCGTAGGTGCCGGCGAACCAGGAGCCGACCATCACGTTGGAGGCGCCGGCGGCCAGCGCCAGGGCGACGTCGCGCGGGTGCCGCACGCCACCGTCGGCCCAGACGTGGGCGCCCAGCTCGCGGGCGGCGGCCGCGCAGTCGAGCACCGCGCTGAACTGGGGCCGGCCGACGCCGGTCATCATGCGGGTGGTGCACATGGCGCCGGGGCCCACGCCCACCTTGACGATGGTGGCGCCGGCGTTGACCAGGTCGCGGGCGCCCGCGGCGGCGACGACGTTGCCCGCCGCGATCGGCAGGCCCAGGCCGAGGGCGGCGACGGCCTCGAGCGCGTCGAACATCTTGGCCTGGTGGCCGTGCGCGGTGTCCACGACGAGCACGTCGGCGCCGGCCTCGGCGAGGGCGCGGGCCTTCGCGGCGACATCGCCGTTGATGCCCACGGCGGCGGCGATCCGGAGCTTGCCGGCACCGTCGACCGCGGGGGTGTAGATGCCCGCGCGGACGGTGGCGGTGCGGGTGAGGACGCCGTGCAGGCGGTCGTCGCCGTCCACGAGGACCGCGAGGTCGGAGTGGTCCTTGTCCAGCAGGTCGAAGACGGCCTCGGGGGCGGTGCCGGCGGCGGCGCACACGAACGAGGTGGTCATGACGTCGCGCAGGCGCGCGAACCGGTCGACGCCCTCGCACGCGGCGGCGGTGACGAGGCCGACGGGGCGGTTCTCCGCGTCGATGATCACGACGGCGCCGTGCGCGCGCTTGGGCAGCAGCGCCACGGCGTCGCTCACCGAGTGCTCGGCGCTCAGCGTGACCGGGGTGTCGGCGACGAGGTCGCGGCTCTTGACGTACGAGATCGTGTCGGCCGCCGCCTCCAGCGGGAGGTCCTGCGGGAGGACGACGATGCCGCCGCGGCGCGCGACCGTCTCCGCCATGCGGCGGCCGGCGACGGCCGTCATGTTGGCGACGACGAGGGGGATGGTGGTGCCGGTCCCGTCGACCGACGACAGATCGACGTCGAATCGGGAGGTCACGTCCGACCGGTTCGGGACGAGGAAGACGTCGTCGTAGGTCAGGTCGTACTGCGGGCGGCTATCAGGAAGGAACTGCACGTGTGGGCAGTCTACCCGATTCCGCGGTGGTCCCCGTCACCGTCGCGCTGCCGTCCCACGGCCCGCAGCCGGCGGTCAGGGACGCAGCGGGCGGCCCTGCGGGTCGCGGACGCTGCCCGTGAGGATCATGATGCCGTCGACGAGCGCCCAGATGCCGACTCCGATCAGGATGACGAAGCCGATGAGGATGATCGAGGTCACGATGCCGATCACCGTCAGCACCAGCTGGGTCACCGCGATCGAGGTGGAGCCCAGGTAGAACCGGCCGATGCCCCACCCGCCGAGGAAGATCTGCAGGAGGCCCGCGGCGAGCTTCGACTTGTCCGAGTAGGGCTCGCCGGTCTGCGGGTCGCGGCCGTAGGGCGCCGCCGGATCCGGGCCGAAGGGCTGGCCGTACGGGAACCCGGGCTGCGGCTGGCCGTACCCGGGCTGCTGCGCGTAGGGCTGCTGGCCGTAGCCGGCGGGCTGCTGGGCGTACGGGTCGTAGGACGGGTACGGCTGCGGGTCGTAGCCCTGCTTGGCGTACGGGTCGTACTGCTGGCCGTACGGCTGCTGCGGATCGGTCATGGTGGTCTCCTCACTCTCCCCTGAGGCGCCCAGCGTACCGGCGCGGAATCAGTGCAGCAGGAGGCGGGAGAGCTCGGTGAGCCAGGGCACCGCGACGGCGACGGTGGGCACCACCAGGATCAGGCCCGCGAGCAGGTAGACGGACGCGCTGAACAGGTTGCTGGCGGGGGGCATCGACAGCCGTTCGACCCGCACGACGGTGCCGGTCGCGCCGACCGCGAGGGCGCCGCGCGGCGCGGGGCTCTGCGCGCAGGTGACCAGGGCGTTGGCGAGGGGGAGGGGGCCGGCGGCGGCGACGGCCTCGTCGTCGGCGAGGAGCTCGACCAGCAGCTTCACCGAGTCGAGCGCGGCCGACGAGCGGACGAACTTGGGGAAGGCGTGGTGGACCGCCGTGAAGGCCTCGAGCACCAGATCGTGCCGCGACCGCAGGTGCGCTCGCTCGTGCGCGAGGACGGCGGTCAGCTCCTCGTGGCTGAGCTGATTGATCGTGCCGACGCTGAGCACCACGCGGTGCCGCAGGCCCGGGAGGCAGTACGCCAGGGGCTGGTCGACGCCGAGAACGCGCAGGTCGGCGCTGGAGACGGGGTGGTCACCGTCGACCGCGTGGGACAGGATGTCGACGACGGTGCGGTGCCGGGCGCGGCGCCTGCGCGTGCGGATCGCGAGCCGGACGGTCGACGTGATGAGCCGGGCGCCGATGAGCAGCGTGAGGGCGAAGGCCACCACGGCCACGATCCACGGGACGAGGCCGAGCTGCCGGATCTCGTCGATCGGGTTCGTGGTGGGCCGGCCGTCGGGCCCGGGCACGAGCAGGCGGCTCGCGATGACCAGGCCGGCGCTGAACGCGGAGAGCACGGCGGCCAGGGCGATCGCCTGCCACAGCACGAGGGCGGCGCGGGGTGCGCGCAGCGGCCAGGCGGCACGGGAGAGCCAGAGGGGCACCGGCCCCGCGAGCAGCAGGGCCAGCGCTCCGAAGATGAAGGCCGCCATGAGGACGAGCCTACTTGGTGATCAGGGCTCGGCGCGACGGCCGGCGTCGCCGGCCTCGAGCTTGGCCAGCGCGCGGCGCAGGGCCTGCGCCTCGTCGGCGCCGACGCGCTCCACGAAGTGCACGAGCGCGGCCTCGCGCGAGCTCTCGGCCTGTGCCAGCGCGTCGAACATGAGGTCGGCGACGAGCTCGTCGCGGCCGAAGCTCGCGGCGTAGCGATGCGCACGGTCCGTGCGGATCTGGCTCACCAGCTTCTTCTTCGCGAGCCGCTGCAGCACCGTCATCACGGTGGTGTACGCGAGTTCGCGGTCAGCGGCGAGCGACTCGTGCACCTGTCGCACGGTCTGCGGTTCTGTGGACGCCCAAAGATGGTCCATGACCGCGCGTTCGAGATCTCCCAATGCCGCCATTGCTCCGATTCTACTCGGGATGGTCCACATCGCTACGACGGCCCGTCGTAATCCACGCCACATCGATGAGGGCTTGCTAAGTTAGGGGAGCCTGTCCTAGAGTAGGTCTCGTCGCCGAGAGCGACACCGAAACCACATCGGACCGTGACGCGAACTGAGGGCTGCAGTAATCCGCCGGTCTGTGCCACGGCGGGTCCGGGGGATGGCTGAGCCCCCGGACCCGCCGACTTCTTTCTCCGCGACGCGGTCCGTCGCGAATCAGTCCTTGGGCATCACGAGCCAGAGCAGCAGGTACAGCAGGAACTGCGGGCCGGGCAGCAGGCAGGACACCACGAACAGCACGCGGACGAGCGTCGCGTCGATGCCGAAGTAGCGGGCGATGCCCGCGCACACGCCGCCGATCCAGTTGTTCTGGACGTCGCGGGCGAAGCGCTTCTGCGGGGCCGGGGTGTAGGGGGTCTGGGCGAAGGGCGAGTTCTCGGTCATGTCTCCACAGTGCCCGCGCGGCGCCCCGCCGCGCATCGGGGTCTACCCCGACCCCGTCCCGGATCTTCGGTCCCGCCCCGGATGGTCCGGCCCGGGGATCGGCCCGACGGCGCCCGGTTCTAGGGTGTTTCCATGACGCAACCGACACCCGGACAGCAGCAGGCCATCGACCAGATCCTCACCGGTGGCACCGCCGGTTTCGACACGATCCTCGGCCTCGAGTACACGGCCGTCACGGCCGACGGCGTGGAGGCGACGCTCACCCTGCGGCCCGAGCTGCACCAGCCGTTCGGCATCACCCACGGCGGCGTGTACTGCGCGATCGTCGAGTCGGTCGCCAGCGTCTCGGGCGTGGTGTGGCTGGGCGGCGCCGGGCACGTGGTCGGCGTGAACAACAACACCGACTTCCTGCGCGCGCTCTCCAGCGGCGTCCTGTCGATCCGGTCGACCCCGATCCATCGCGGCCGCCGGCAGCAGCTGTGGCTCGTGGAGATCGACTCCGAGGACGGCAAGGCCGTCGCGCGCGGCCAGGTGCGCCTGCAGAACATCGACGCCTAGCGTCACCCCGGAACGCGACGAGCGCGCCACCCGCAACGGGTGGCGCGCTCGTCTGCGTTCGTGCCGGTGCGAACCGGGCGGGTGTCAGCCCGCCTTCTCGGCCTTGTCCGCCGCGGCCGACGGTGCGCCCGGGGCCTCGACCTGGACGTCCGCCGTGGGCGCGGCCTTCGGGAGCGCCTTGGTCGGCGAACTGGTGTGCACCGGCGGGATCGCGGGCTTCGCGCCGGTCTGCAGCGCGTCGAGCGCCGTGCGGGCGTAGACCTGCTGCTCGGTGATGGTCATCTGGCCGCGCTTGTTGGTGAGGAAAGTGATCGCCCACGACGTCAGCGTGATGACGCGGTTCTGGTAGCCCACGATGTACCAGAGGTGCAGCGCGAGCCAGCCGAGCCAGGCGAGGAAGCCGCCGAACTCGAGCTTGCCGACCTTCGCCACGGCGCTGGCGCGCGAGACGGTGGCCATCGAGCCCTTGTCGAAGTACTTGAAGGGCTTGCGCTCGGCGGGGGACTGCCCCTCGAGGCCGGCCTTGATCGCCTTCGCGGCGTACGTCGCGCCCTGGATGGCGCCCTGCGCCATGCCGGGGACACCGTCGACCAGCATCATGTCGCCGACGACGAAGACGTTCGGGTTGCCCGGAATGGTGAGGTCGGGCAGCACGCGGACGCGGCCGGCGCGGTCGGTCTCGGCGCCCGACTGATCGGCGAGGATCTTGCCCAGCTTGCTCGCGGCGACGCCGGCGGACCACACCTTGCACTGCGCCTCGATGCGCCGCTCGGTACCGTCCTTCTCCTTGACCACGAGGCCGTCGGCGTCGACGTCGACGACCATCGCGTTGAGCTGGATCTCGACGCCCATCTTCTCCAGCCGCTTCGCGGCCATGGTGCCCAGCTTCTCGCCCATCGGCGGAAGCACGGCCGGGGCGGCGTCGAGGAGGATTACGCGCGCCTCGGTGGGGTCGATGTTGCGGAACGCGCCCTTGAGCGTGTTGTCCGACATCTCGGCGATCTGCCCGGCCAGCTCGACGCCGGTGGGGCCGGCGCCGATCACCACGAAGGTGAGCAGGCGCATGCGCTCCTCGTGGTCGTGCGAGAGCTCGGCCTGCTCGAAGGCGCCGAGGATGCGGCCGCGCAGCTCGAGAGCGTCGTCGATGGTCTTCATGCCGGGCGCGAACTCGGCGAACTGGTCGTTGCCGAAGTACGACTGATCGGCGCCCGCGGCCACGATGAGGCTGTCGAACGGGGTCACCGTGACGCGCTCGAGCAGGCGGCTCGTGACCGTGCGGTTCTCGAGGTCGATATCGGTGACCTCGCCCAGCAGCACTTCGGCGTTGCGCTGCTTGCGCAGGATCATGCGGGTGGCGGGGGCGATCTCGCCCTCGGAGAGGATGCCCGTCGCGACTTGGTACAGCAGCGGCTGGAACAGGTGATGGGTCGTCTTCGCGATCATCGTCACGTCGACGTCCGTGCGCTTGAGGGCGCGCGTGCCGAAGAGGCCGCCGAACCCCGATCCGATGACGACCACCCTGTGGCGGTGCGCTGCCTCGCTCATTACTCTCGTCGCTCCTGGTTCGCGTCGAAGCCGGGATCCCCGGCGTGTGCAGTCCTACCGTAGTCGCCTGCTCAACTCTCGTCGCGCCGCATACCGGAACTCGTCGCGCGCCGCTCCCGGTAGGCGGCGACGTGCGTCCGATTGCCGCAGTTCCCCTCGGTGCAGAAGCGCCGCGAGCGGTTCTTCGACAGGTCCACGAGAACTCGGTCACAATCGTCCGCCGCGCAGGTCTTGAGCCGGTCGACGTTGCCGCTGCGGACCAGGTCGACGAGGGCCATCGCGCACTCCACCCGGACACGCACGGGGATCGGCGCGTCGTCGTCGATGAAGTGCAGGTGCCAGTCCCAGCTGCCGTGCCGGGTGAGCCGGGGCTGCTGCGGCGTCGCCGCGAGCATCTCGTTGACGATCCCGGCCACGGCGTCGGGGTGCTGCGCGGCGAAGACGCGCGTCAACTCGGCGCGCAGGTCGTGGATCGGGGCCACGTCGCGCGCCGCGGCGCTGCTCCAGCCCGTGAACTCGTGCCGGCGCAGGTACTCCTTGAGGGCCTCGACGGTGCCGAGCCGTTCCTCGTCGCCGTAGTCGGTGTTCACCAGGTCGGCCGCCATGAGCAGGGACGGCTCCGTGTCATGTGCGAATTTCATTTGACTCCTTACGGCGGTGGCCGCTACTGTCACTAGTGTACTTCACTTGACTCCTTACGAATCGCGCATACATGGAGGTGACGCATGGGTCGGGGAATCGCAATCGCACTACTGTCGGGTTTCGCCTTCGCGATGTCCGGCCCGTTCGGCAAGCCGCTGCTCGCCGCGGGATGGAGCCCGGCAGGCGTCGTGCTGGTGCGCATCTGGATCGCGGCGATCGTGACGCTCATCCCGATGCTCATCGTCGGGCGGGCCCGCCTGGCGACGCTGCGGTACGCGCCGTTCACGGTGCTGGCGTACGGGCTGCTCGCCGTGATCGGCGTCCAGCTCGCGTACTTCAACGCGATCGCGCACATGTCGGTCACCGTCGCGCTGCTCATCGAGTTCTCCGCGCCGCTGCTGGTGCTGGTGTACCTGTGGGCCCGGTTCGGGCGGCGCCCCACCCTGCGCACCGTCCTCGGCGCCGCGCTCGCCGTCGCCGGCCTGGTCGCGGTCGTCGGCGCGGCCTCCGGCGGTGCCGTCGTCACCCCGATCGGCCTCGCCTGGGCCTTCGTCTCGCTCGTCGGCCTCGCCGCGTATTTCCTGCTCGCCGAGGACGGCACCCGGGCCGACGACATCGACGTCGCGAGCATCGAGGGCGCCAAGCCCGCGGTCGACCAGCTCGCGCTGGCCGTCGGCGGCCTGCTCGTCGGCGCGGTCGTCCTGTCCCTGACGTCTCTCGCCGGCATCACGCCCGTGCGCATCTCGACCGCCCCCGTCGTGCTCGGCGGCCTCGGCACCACCCCGTGGTGGGTGCCCGCCGTCGTGATCGGTGCCGTCGCCACCGGCCTGGCGTACGTCGCGGGGATCCTCGCCATCAACATGGTGGGCCCCACGCTGGCGTCGTTCCTCGGCTTCTCCGAGGTCATCGCCTCGGGCGTCGTGGCCTGGCTCATGCTGGGCGAGGCGCTGACCCCGGTCCAGATCGTCGGCGCCGTCGCGATCGTCGCGGGGGTGATCGCCGTCAAGCGGGGCGAGCAGCGCGGAACGGCGGGCGCTCCGCGGCCAGGCGCGCCAGCCAATCCGCACGATGGAGCTCGTACTCCACCCGCGCGTACGGCGTGAGGTCGGCCTCGGACTCGGCGCCGAGGTCCACGTCGCCCTGTAGCGACTCCCAGTCCAGCATCGCGATGTCCAGTTGCTGCATGCCCAGGCCCGCGAGTACGCGCCGCGAGGCGAGGTTCGACCACGCGGTGGAGGCGTAGACGCGGCCGGTGAGGCCGTGTTCGAGGGCGTGGCCCACGAGGGCGTGCGCCGCCTCGGCGCAGAAACCTCGTCGACGGTGCGCCTCCGCGACCGCGTAACTCAGCTCCAGGCCGCGGACTCGGCTGTGCCGGGAGGCGCGCAGCGCGATCCGGCCCAAGGGGCGGCGACTGTGCCGGTCGACGATGTGGAACCGTCCGTCGGCGTCGCCGACAGCACCGGTGGCAGGGGAGAGGTGCAGGCGAGCCGTCTCGATGTGCACGTGCAAATCTCCCCTCACAGCGCCCAGCGTATCGTCTCGGCGCCGGTGTACGGCGCAGTTCGCGCGGGTGTCGCCACGGTGGCGCTCCGATGGCTGCCATACTGTCCGGCGTGACGTACCGAATCGCTCTTGCCACCTCCGCGGCGCAGCCGGACACCGACGACCGCGGCCAGGAGATCCTCGCCGCCCTGCGCGCCGCCGGTCACGAGGCCGAGGCGGCCGTGTGGTCCGATTCCGCCGTCGACTGGGAGCAGTTCGACGCGGTCGTGATCGCCGGCGCCTGGGACTACGCGCAGCGCTACGACGACTTCCTGGGGTGGGCGTGGCGCGCCGCCGCGCAGTCGCTCGTGCTCAACCCCGAGCCCCTGGTCCGCTGGTACGCCGACAAGCGGTACCTGCGCGACTACGAGTCCGAGGGCATCCCGATCGTGCCGACGCAGTTCATCACGGTGCACGACGCCACGCTGGATCACGACTACCTCGGCACCGACCACGTCGTGCGCCCGTCGATCAGCGGCGGCCTCGCGCAGTCCTTCCGCTTCGGCCCCGGCGACGACGACGCGAGCCGCGCCAAGCTCGAGGAGATCAAGGCCTCCGGCAGCAGCGTCATGGTCTTCCCGTACTCGGTCGAGGCCGGCGGCATCTCGCTGGTCTACATCGGTGGCGAGTACAGCCACGCCTTCGGTCGCGACCTCGCCGCCGAGGTCAACGCCGAGCCCGTCGAGGGTCGCCCCGCCGAGGTGCTCGTGGACGCGGAGCCGACCGATGCCGAGCGCGCCGTCGCCGAGGCCGCGCTCAAGCCGATCGACCCGGCGAACCCGCCCCTGTACGTGCGGATCGACATCGTGCGGACGCCCGACGGGGCGCCCGTGATCCTCGAGGTCCAGGTCGTCCAGCCCGATCTGCACCTCGAGCGGCTCGACGGCGGCGCGGAGAAATTCGCGCAGGCCGTCCTGGCGCGCATCGCGGCCGAGAAGGCCTGACCAGCAGATCTTCGCTCCTCGAAGTCCCCGTCCGGAATCCGGGCGGGGGCTTCGTCGTTTCCGGGGGTTGCCAAAGAACATATCGCGATATATCGTGAACGCATCGGGTCGCGAAACATGCGACCCCCTACCGAAAGGAGTGCCACCATGCGTAGGCACACTCACGATGATCAGCGTTTCGAGGGCCGCGGCGCCCGCACCTGCGATGACCGGTTCGAGGGCCGCTTCGACGGCCGGTTCCGGCAGGGCGGTTTCCCCGGTGGGCCCGGCTTCGGTCCCGGCGGCCCCGGTCCGTTCGGCCCCGGAGGACCGGGTGGTCCCGGCGGGCACGGACGGGGCGGCCACCGCGGCCGCGGACGCCGCGGCGTCCAGCGCGGCGACGTCCGGATCGCGGTCCTCAAGCTCCTGGAGGCCGAGCCCATGCACGGCTACCAGCTCGTCTCCTCGATCGAGGAGCGCACGGCCGGGGCGTGGAAGCCCAGCCCCGGCGCCATCTACCCCACGCTCAGCCAGCTCGAGGACGAGGGACTGATCACCATCGAGCGGGAGAACGGCCGCAAGGTCGCCACGCTCACCGACGCGGGGCGCGAGTACATCGCGACCACCCTCGCCGACGCGCCGGACCCGTTCGCCGGCTTCGACGGCGGCTCGGCCGAGCGCGGCCACCTCCGCGAGACGCTCCGCGAGCTGCACGAGGTCACCCGCCGGGTGGCGCGCACCGGCAACGCCGAACAGACGGCTGCGGTCGACACCATCCTCGGCGACGCGATCAAGCAGGTCTACCTGCTGCTCGCCGGCGTGGACCGCACGCCCCCCGCCGCGGCTACCGAGGATCCGGCGCAGCCGGACGAGCAGTAGCCGCCCGCCGGGCCCGCGCCGGGTCGGGGCGCAGCCGGACGGCGTCGCCGGGATGCAGATCCCGGTAGCGCTCCGCCGGGAGCTCCGCGACCAGCGCGGTCCCGTCCTCGACGGCGGCGGTCACGCGGCAGTGCCCGCCCGCCACCGTCACCTCGACCACCGTGCCGGGCCGCCCGGCACCGTCGGGCCCGTCGACGCGCACCGCGTCCGGCGGGAACACCCACACCCCTTCGCCGTCCGGCAGCAGGTTCATCCCCGCCAGCCGGGCGGCGAACGGCGTCGCCGGGGAGAGCAGCAGCTCGGCCGCGGGACGGTGATCGGCGACCCGCCCGCCCTCGAGGACCGCCGCCTCGTCGGCGAGGGACACCACGTCGGCGGCGTCGTGCGTGATCAGGACGCAGGTCCGGTCCCGTAGCAGCGCGCGCAGCAGCGCGCGCACCTCGGCCCGCGCGGAGACGTCGAGGGCGGAGAGCGGCTCGTCGAGCAGGAGCACCTCCGGTTCCGCGGCGAGCGCCCGGGCCAGCGCGACGCGCTGCGCCTGCCCGCCGCTCAGTTCGGTCGGCCGCCGGTCCGCGAGGTGATCGGCCCCGACGGCCTCGAGCCAGTGGTCGGCCGCGGCCGCCGCGGCCCGACGGTCCGCCCCCGCGCTGCG
Organism: Tsukamurella tyrosinosolvens; assembly: GCF_900104775.1. Lineage (NCBI taxonomy): Bacteria > Bacillati > Actinomycetota > Actinomycetes > Mycobacteriales > Tsukamurellaceae > Tsukamurella > Tsukamurella tyrosinosolvens. Next base: position 2,903,490 of record NZ_FNSA01000003.1, on the reverse strand, counting down.
CGGCGCGAAGGCCACGTTCGCGCGCACCCGCAGGTGCGGGAACAGCCGCGCGGTCTGGCCCAGCAGCGCCACCCGCCGACGATGCGCGGGCACCCACGTCGCGTCGTCGAACACCGTCCGTCCGCCGACGGCGATCCGGCCGGAGCCGGGGCGCACCAGGCCCGCGACGGCGCCCGCCACGGTCGACTTGCCCGTGCCGTTGGGGCCGAGCAGGGCCAGGGTCCGCCCCTGCGGCACCGCGAACGCCGCGTCGACGCCCCGGTCTGCGACGGTGACGTCGACCTCCAGGCCCGGGGCCGCGGGATCCGCTGTCATCGCCGCCACGCCCGGACCCCGTACACCCCGGAGACGATGACCGCGGCCGCGGCGAGCAGCACGAGAGAGAGCGCCACCGCCGCCTGCGGATCGGTCTCGTTGCGCAGGTAGATCTCCAACGGCAGCGTGCGCGTGGTCCCGGCGAGGGAGCCCGCGAAGGTGAGCGTCGCGCCGAACTCGCCGAGCGCCCGCGCGAAGGTCAGCACGACGCCGGAGGCGATCGACGGCAGCACCAGCGGCAGCGTGATGCGGCGCAGCACCACCGACGGCGGTGCGCCCAGCGTGGCCGCCGTGTGCTCGAAATCCGTTCCGAGCGTGCGGAGAGCGCCTTCCACGGCCAGCACCAGGAAGGGCAGTGCGACGAACGCCTGCGCGAGCACGACGGCCACCGTCGTGAACGCGATGTGCCCGCCGATCCCGCCGTACTGGCCCACCAGGCCGCGCCGCCCGAAGGCGTAGAGCAGCGCGATGCCGCCCACGACGGGCGGTAGCACCAGCGGCAGCAGCACCAGCGGCCGCAGCACGCCGACGAACCGGGACCGGCTGCGCGCCAGAATGACTCCCAGCGGCACGCCCAGCACGATGCACACCAGCGTGGCGGCGAGGGAGGTCTCCAGCGAGAGCACCAGCGCGGTCCGCGAGTCCTCCGAGGTGACCAGCTCGCCGAACCGCGGCCAGTCGACCTTCGCCACGATCGCGACGAGCGGCACCAGCACGAAGGCGGCGCCGAGCGCGGCGGGGACCACGATCCAGCGCGGGTACCCCGTGACGGGTGCGGAGCGGGTGGGCGGCGTCAGTTCGGTGCCCCGAATCCGGCGTCCGCCAGGGCCGCCCGGCCCTCGGAGCCGCGGACGAACGCCACGAACCGCTGCGCGCCGTCGGCGTTCTTCGCGGCGGCCAGCGGCGCGATGGGGTAGACGTTGACCGCACCGTCGGCCTGCGGGAAGTCGACGGATCCGACCGCGCCCTTCGTCCCCTTGACGTCGGTGCGGTAGACGAGCCCCGCGTCGGCCTGCCCGTGCCGCACCTTGGCGAGCACGCTCGAGACGGAGTCCTCCTCGCTGACCGGTGCGAGGGTCACGCCGGCGGCCTTCGTGACTTTCGCGGTCGCGGTGCCGCAGGGCACGGGCTGCGCGCACACGACCACGGAGACGCCGGGCTTGTTCAGGTCGGCGAGCGAGGCGATGCCCTTCGGGTTGCCCGGCGCGGTCGCGATGGTGAGGACGTTGGTGGCGAAGGGCTGCGGGTCGGTGACCAGCGACGCGGCCGTGGCCTTGTCCATCGTGGGCGTGTCAGCGGTTGCGAAGACGTCGGCCGGCGCGCCCTGCTGCAGCTGGGTCAGCAGGCCCGACGACCCGCCGAAGGAGAATTTCACCGTCGTGCCGGGGTTCGCGGCGGAGAACGAGGCGCCCAGCTTCTCGAACGTCGCCTGCAGGCTCGCGGCGGCGTAGACGATCACGGTGCCGGAGCCCGCGGCCGCCGACGAGGACGTCGCGCCCTCCGGCGTGTTCGACGTCGAGCAGGCGGCGACTCCCGCCGCGAGGACGACGGCGGTGAGGGCACGGACGGCGCGCATGGCAACTCCCGGTGACGGTGGACGGCTTCCGATGGTCGAGACTATCCCCATGGCAACTCACGAGGTGGCGGTCCCGATGCGCTGGGCCGACATGGACGCGCTCCAGCACATCAACAACGTCGCGATGCTGCGGCTGCTCGAAGAGGCGCGCATCCGCTTCATGACGCAGAACCTCGCGCAGCACGGCGAGTCGAAGGTGACGATGTTCGTCGCGCACCAGGAGATCGACTACCTCACGCCGCTGCTCTACTCGCCCGAGCCGGTGCGGATCATCCTGCACGTCACGCGGATCGGCCGTTCCGGCTTCGACCTCGGGTACGAGGTCATCGGGGCCGACGGCGACGTCTCCGCCATCGCGGAGACGTCGATGGTCGTGGTCGACGGTGCGGGCCGCCCGGCGCCGCTGCCCGCCGAGCTGCGCACGGAACTGGCCGGGCTGGTCGGCGATCCGGTGCCGTTCCGGCGGCGCCGCGTCTCCGTCTAACGCACCATCGCGGCCAGGTAGCGCCGCGTCATCACGGCCTGCAGCGCCCGCGCGACGGGGGAGCCGAGGCGGCTGTACCAGCGTCCCGGGCGCGAGAAGGCGGCCACCACCGCGACGACGGCACCGTCGGGGCGCAGCTCCACGGAGAAGAGTTCCTCGCCGCTCTCCGGGTGCCCGGGCAGCGTGCCGTAGGCGAACCCGGCCCGGTCCGGCTCGTCGAGCACGTAGACCACGCGGCACGGGATCCGGATCGGCCCGAACAGCGGCGTCGTCATCACCAGGACGGTGCCGACCGCGGCCGCCGGTGTGCTCGCGCGCACCCGCAGGCCCGCGCCGCGCTGCATGCCGTACCCGAGGATCGCGTCCCGGACCGCGGCGAAGTCCTCCGGCCCGCGGCCCACGACCCGCTCGGCGCGGACCGCGTGCGCGTCGCCGGGCGGGGTGCCGCGCGTCGCGCCGACCTCCGGGTAGGTGAAGGGCGCGTCCGCGAGCGCCGCGAGGTCCGTCATACCGCCCGACGGTACGCCGTCACCGCCGGGCGAGCCTGGCCGCGGCGGCGGCTCCGACGAGGCCCGACGCGACCACCGCGACGCCGTGCCAGCCGCTCATCGTGACGGTCTCGCCGAGGACGACGGCGCCGAGCGCCGCCGCACACACCGGCTCGGCGAGGGTGATCGCCGGCAGTGATGCGGAGATCGGGGCCGGCTGGAAGGCCCGCTGCTGCAGGTACATCGCGCCGAGCCCGCTCAGCACGAGCACGAGCAGCCGCCAGTCGGTGAGTAGGCGGAGCGTGTTCGCGAGGAAGTCCGCGTGCTCGTAGGACGTGAGCACCGGCTTGGTCAGCACCGTCGCGACCCCGAACAGCACGCCCGAGGCCACGCCGAACGACAGCGCCCGCGCCGGGGCCGGGAGCGCCCGCACCAGCCCGGCGCCCGTCGCGATCGCGGCGACCGTACCCACGACGACGAGCGCGGGAAGCCAGGTGGCGCCGGGGGCGTCGGGGACGCCGTCGGTGGGCCGCCCCGCGATGAGGAAGACCGCGAGCGCGACCGCCAGCACCGCCGCGTAGGTCCACTCCCGGGCGGTGACCCGGGTGTGGTTGAGCAGCGCCGAGACCGGCAGCGCGAACAGCAACGCCGCGACGACGAGCGGCTGCACCACGAGCACGGGGCCGAGGGCCAGCGCCCACGCCTGGAAGGCGTATCCGCCCAGGTCGCCGAGCAGGCCGAGCCACCACCGCGGCCGACGGATCAGCTCGGCGATGAGCGCGTCGCCCGCGTCGACGGTGGCCGCCTCCGCCTGCTGGGCGGCGGAACCGCACGCGAAGAGGAAGGCGGCGATGAGGGCGAGGACGACCGAGGCCGTGGTGGCGGTCACGCGTGAAATCTACGCTCGCCCCGGCGGCCGCCGCGCCACAGGCTAAGTTCGACAGCAGCAACACGCGAAGGAGGATGACGTGGCGAAGGTCGAGAGCACCGTCGAGGTGGCGCTGCCCCCGGAGGAGGCCTGGGCGAAGGCGGCGGACCTGGAGACGCTGCCGCAGTGGGTGACCCTGCACGACGGCTGGCGCGGCCCCCTGCCGGAGCTGGCGAAGGGCGCGAAGATCGCGTGCGTGGTGAAGGTGAAGAACTTCCGCAATCGAGTCGACTGGACCATCACGTCCTACGACCCGCCGCGCACCCTGGTGCTCGACGGCAAGGGCGTCGCGGGCACGAAGTACAAGCTCACCGTGGCGATCGCGCCCAAGGGGAGCGGCTCGACGATCTCGCTGCGCGCCGACCTGGGCGGCGCGCCCCTGTTCGGTCCCATCGGCGCGACCGTCGCGCGGGCCCTCAAGGGCGACATCGCGGAGTCCCTCGCGACATACAAGCGCATGTACGAGCACTGACGGGCGGACACGGAAGGGCGGGCGCGTGGAACTCACGGATCTGGTCGGAGCCGCGGTCCGCGGCGGCCTGACCTGGGGTACCGGCACCGTCGCCCGGCTGCGCCGGCGCGCGGGTTTCGACGGTCCGCGGCCCTGCGACGGACTCATCCTCGACATCGACGACACGCTCGTCGACACCGACGCAGCCCTGCGCACCGCGGCCCGCGCGGCCGCTCTCGAGGTGTGGCCGACGTCGAACGCCACGGTCCGCGAGGGCTTCGCGGAGCTCTTCCTCTCCGACCCCGAGGGCGTCTTCGGGCGGTACACGGCCGGGGAACTGCGCTTCCACGAGATGCGCAAGGCGCGGATCGCCGTCGCCGCCGAGCGATCCGGCCTGCTGTGGGAGGCGCGCCGCTACCGCCGCTTCTGCAGCGGTTTCGATCCGGCCTTCGCCGCGGCGCAGCACCTCTTCTCGGACGCGATGCCCGCGGTCGAGGCCGCCGAGCGGTGGGGGATCGCCGTCGTCCTGCTCACCAACTCGTCCTCGCCGGCGACCCGGATGAAGCTGCAGGTCCTCGGTGTCTCGGACCGCTTCGAGCGGGTCGTCACCACGGATACCCTCGGCGTCGGCAAACCCGACCCCAGCGTCTTCCTGCACGCCTGCGAGCTCGCCGGCGTCGCCCCCGAGGCCTGCGTCGCGGTGGGCGACAACTACGCCAACGACGTGGCGGCCGCCCGGGACGCCGGGCTGCGGGGCCTGTGGCTCGATCGGTCCGGGCGGGGCGCCGGCGGGGAGCCGCCCACCATCCGCTCGCTGGCCGAGCTGCCCGCTGCGTTGACCCGGGCGGTCTGACCTGTCGGTGGCCCGTGTTAGAACTGCCCCCATGCTCACCGTGCACCGCTCCGAGCGCGGCGACGTCCTCCTGGACGCGCTCGCCGAGGTCCTCGCGGTGCCCGGCGCCGATCCGTTCGTCCCGGACCTGATCGCGGTCCCCGCGCGCGGGGTGGAGCGGTGGATCATCCAGGGGCTCGCGTCCCGGTTGGGAATCGCCGCGAACATCGATTTCCCCACGCCCGCGGCGCTCGTCGCCGATGCGGTGGGCGCCGCCTCGGGCATCGCGCCGGACGACGACCCGTGGCGCGGCGAACGCCTGGTGTGGCTCGTGCTCACCGCGATCGACGCGATGGCCTTCGAACCGGCCGGGGAGGTCCTGGCGCGGCACCTGGGCGTGTCCCGGCCGGGCGGCTGGGCCGAGCAGCCCGGCCACCGGCCGCGGCGCCGGTACCCGACGGCAGAACTGATCGCGGGCCTGCTCCGCTCGTACGGCGCGAACCGCCCCGGCATGCTCGCCGACTGGGCCGCGGGCAACGACACCGACGGCCTCGGCGGCGAGCTGTCGGAGGACCTGCGCTGGCAGGCCGAGCTGTTCCGCCGCGTCCGCGACCTCGCGGGGGTGCCCAGCCCCGCCGAGCGGCTCGCGGCCGCGTGCGCGCGGCTGCGGGACGAGCCCGGCCTCGTCGGGCTCCCGGGCAGGCTGTCCGTGTACGGCCCCACCCGGCTCCCGTCGGACCAGGTCGCCGTGCTCTCGGCGCTCGCCGCGGGGCGCGAGGTGCACCTGTGGCTCCCGCACCCGAGCCCCGCGCTGTGGGCGGCCCTGTCCGACGGTGCCGCCCCCGCCGGCCCGGTGCCCGCGCCCGTGCCCCGGACCGCGGCCGCGCCGGCGGCGAACCCGCTGCTCGCCTCGCTCGGGCGCGAGGCCCGCGAGCTGCAGCACCGCGTCGCGCCGCTGGCGGACGCCGACCTGCACCACCCCGCGCCCGCCCGTCCCGCGACGCTCCTGGGCGCGTTGCAGGCGTCGGTCGCCGAGGATGCGCCGCTCGTCGGGGAGCACGCGCCCGACGGCTCCGTCGAGTTCCACGCCTGCCACGGCCCGGCCCGCATGATCGAGGTGCTCCGCGAGCGGCTGGTGCGGCTGTTCGAGGACGACCCCACGCTGCAACCCCGCGACGTGCTCGTCACCTGCCCGGACATCGAGACCTACGCGCCGCTGATCCGCTCGGCGTTCGGGCAGGCCGTGTCCGGGACCGAGGGCGATTCGGCCGAACAGGTGCATCCGGCACAGCGGCTGCGGGTGCGTCTCGCGGACCGGGCGCTGCGGTTCACCAACCCGCTGCTCGACGCCCTGGTCACCGTGCTGGAGATCGCCGACGGCCGCGCGACCGTCGCGCAGGTGCTCGATCTCGCCGCCACCGAGCCGGTGCGCCGGCGGTACCGGTTCGGTGACAACGACATCGAGCGACTGCGGGCGTGGGCCGGGCCGTCGGGCGCGCGCTGGGGCCTCGACGCCGCGGGCCGCGAGCGCTACGGCCTCGGCGGATTCCCACAGAACACGCTCGCCACCGCCCTCGACCGCATCGTGCTGGGCGTCGTCGCCGACGAATCACCCGGGGAGTGGCTCGGCCTCGGGCTGCCGCTCGACGACGTGGACTCCACCGACATCGATCTCGTGGGGCGGTTCGCCGAGTTCCAGGCCGTGCTCACCCGGGCCGCCGCGGACAGCCGGGGCCGGCGGCCCGCCCGTGCCTGGGCCGAGTCCCTGCAGCGACTGGTCGGCGAGGTGGGAGCGGTCCCCGCCGCCGACTCCTGGCAGGTCACGCAGGCGGGGCGCGAGCTGACCGCGGCGCTGCGCGACGGCGCCGACCGTGATCTCACCCTCACCGAGGTCCGGGCGATGCTCGCCTCGCGGCTCTCGGCCAAGCCCACGCGCGCGAACTTCCGCACCGGCGAGCTGACGGTGTGCACGCTGGTGCCGATGCGCTCGGTGCCGCACCGCGTCGTCGTGCTGCTCGGATTGGACGACGAGGTCTTCCCGCGCTCCACCCGCTACTCGGGCGACGACGTGCTGGGCCGCACTCCCTGTGTGGGGGAGCGGGATCCGCGCGCCGAGGACCGCGAGCTCTTCCTCGACGCCGTGACCAGTGCGACGGACAGGCTGCTCGTCTTCTACACCGGCGCGGACCCGGTCAAGGGCACCCGGCGGCCGCCCGCGGTGCCGGCCTCGGAGCTGCGGGACGCGGCGCAGGCGCTGCTCGCGGACCCGGCCGCCGCGGGGCTGGAGTTCCGGCATCCGTTGCAGCCCTTCGACCCCGTCAACTTCGACCCCGCCGCGTTCGGCCGGGGCGCGCCCTTCTCCTTCGATCCCGCGGCGTACGCGGGCGCCGTCGCCGCCCTGGCGACGCCCGCCCCGCCCGCGCCCTTCCTGGCCGCGCCGTTGCCGGCCGCAGCGGTCGAGGACGTGGACCTCGACGCGCTGGTCCGGTTCTGCGAGCACCCCGTGAAGGCGTTCCTGCGGCAGCGTCTCGGGTTCACCGTCCCCGACGCCGACGAGGAGCTCGCGGAGGCGCTGACCATCGCGCCCGACGGCCTGCAGAAGTGGGACATCGGCGAGCGGATGCTCGCCTCCGCGCTCGCCGGAGTGCCTCCGGAGACGTTCGCGGCCGCCGAGGTGCGCCGCGGCACCCTCCCGCCCTTCGCGCTCGGCTCGGCCGTGCTGAGCGACATCGGCGCCACTGTCGCCGAACTGGCCCGCGTCGCCGGGCCGCTCATGACCGGCGCCGCGACCACCGTCGACATCGCGGTCGACATCGGGGATGGGCGCCGGCTCGTCGGCTCGGTGCCGGCGGTCCGGCCCGACGGGGTGGTCCGCGCCTCGTTCTCGCGGCTCGCCCCGAAGCACCGGGTCGCGGCGTGGATCGCCCTGCTGGCGCTCGCGGGCGCGGGGCACGACGGGGCCTCCGCCGTCGCGATCGGCCGGGCCCGGTTCCGCGGCGTGCTCACCTCGCGGCTGCGCGTGCCGCCGGACCCCGCCGCGGTGCTCCGCGAGCTCGTCGACCTGCGCGACCGCGGTCTGCGGGAGCCGCTGCCGCTGTTCCCGTCGGCCTCGGCGGTCTATGTCGAGCGCGGTGCGGCCGGCGCACCGGGGCAGCAGGCGCTCGACGCGGCGCGGGCCGAGTTCGAGGGGAGTTTCGGCGACGGGAAGGATCGGTCGATCAGGTATGCGCTGGGGGAGAACGCCTTCGAGGACGCGCTCATCCCGCCCACGGGCGACGAGGCGGAGTTCTCGCGCGCCGGTACGCGGTTCGGGGCGCTCGCCGCCCGGCTGTGGGTGCCGATCCTCGCCCACGAGGAGACGATCTGATGAGCGCGCGCGAATCCGTGTTGGGCGCGGTCCCGTTCGACCTCACCGGCCCGTTGCCCGCGGGGCCGACCACCACGGTCCTGGAGGCCAGCGCCGGTACCGGCAAGACCTACGCGATCGTCGGGCTGCTGGCCCGGTACGTCGCCGAGGGCGTCGCGGAGCTGGGGGAGATGCTGCTCATCACCTTCTCCCGGGCCGCGACGCAGGAGCTGCGCGAACGCGCGCGGGCCCGCCTGCTGTCCGTCGAGCGGGAGCTGCGCGACCCCGGCGCGGCCGCCGCATCGAGCGACGAGTTGGTCCGGCACCTCGCGAGCGGTGCGCCCGCCGAGGTCGCGGCGCGGCACCGACGGCTGGTCACCGCCCTGTCGGATTTCGATGCGGCGACGATCACCACCACCCACGGCTTCTGCCAGCGCATGCTGGACGCACTCGGCCTCGCCGGCGACCTGGAACCCGGCGCCGTCTTCGTCGAGGACGTCGACGACCTCGTCCAGGAGGTGGCCGAGGACGTCTACCTCGGGATGTTCGCCGGACGCGAGCGCGCGCCGTTCCCGCTGTCCGACGCGCTGATCTACGCGCGCACCGTCGTCGCGAACCCGCGGGCCGAGATCACCCCCGCCGACGCGGAATCCGGCTCGGAGACCGGGATGCGCGTCGAGTACGCGCGGGTCGTGCGCCGGGAGGTGGATCGCCGCAAGCGGATGGGCCGCCTGCGCGACTACGACGACCTGCAGGGGCTGCTGCGCGAGGCCCTCACCGACCGCGGGCACGGGCACCGTGCGTGCGCGCGGCTGCAGGCGCTGTACTCGGTGGTCCTGGTGGACGAGTTCCAGGACACCGACCCGGTGCAGTGGGACATCCTGCACGCGGCGTTCCACCGCTCCAGCACGCTCGTGCTGGTGGGGGACCCGAAGCAGGCGATCTACGCCTTCCGCGGCGCGGAGGTCTACAGCTACCTGAGCGCCGCGGAGGCCGCGGACCGGCACCAGGCGCTCACCGTCAACCACCGCTCCGACGCGCCGCTCGTCGACGCCTTGCAGCACCTCTACGGCGAGGTCGCGCTGGGGGACCCGCTCATCGTCGCGGGTGCCGTCGAGGCGCACCGCGCGACGTCGCGCCTGCCCGGGGGCGCGCCGCTGCGGCTACGGCACCTCGGCTCGAACGGCCTCGGCCCGAAGACCCAGTCGGGCACCCCGTACGTGCGGAACGTGCGCCCGGCCGTGCTCCGCGACGCCGCCGCCGACATCACCCGCACGCTCACGGCGGGAGAACAGCTGGAGACCGAGCCCGGCGAGAGCCGCGCGCTTCGCCCCGGCGACGTCGCGGTGCTGGTCCGCAAGAACGCCCACGTCGCGGAGTTGCAGTCGCTGCTGCAGGAGTACGGCGTGCCCGCCGTCGCCGCGGGCGGCGCCAGCGTCTTCACGACGGCCGCCGCCGTCGACTGGCTGCGCGTCCTGCAGTCCCTGGAGAACCCCGGCCGCAGCGACCGCGCCCGGCTCGCCGCGCTCACGCCGCTGTTCGAGTTCACCGCTCGCGACCTCGACGAGCGCGGCGACGAGCTGGTCTCCGCGATCAGCGGCCGGCTGCGCACCCTCGCCGGGGTCTTCGCCCGGTCGGGCTTCGCGGCGATGTTCGACGCCCTCGCCACCCGCTCCCGGTTCGACGAGCGGCTACTCGCCCGCGTCGGCGGCGAGCGGATGCTCACCGACCTGCGGCACGTCGCCGAACTCGTGCAGCACGCCACCGTCACGCTCGGCCTCGGCCTCGCCGCCGCCACCCGGTGGCTGGCCGACCGCATCGCCGACCCGGGCCTCGGCGGCACCGCCGACCCCGCGCGGCGCCTCGCCACCGACACCGCCGCCGTCCAGCTCATGACCGTGCACGCGAGCAAGGGCCTGCAGTTCCCGGTGGTCTACCTGCCCTTCGGCTGGGACGACGGCTCCTTCGGCGGCAAGAAGACCTTCGTCTTCCACGACGAGAAGGGCGATCGCCACATCGACGTGGACGGCGAGTACGCGCCCGGGTACGCCGATCGGTACGCCCTCTCGCAGAAGGAAGCGGCCGGCGAGGAGCTGCGCCTGCTCTACGTCGGCGCGACCCGCGCGCAGTCCCGTCTCGTCCTGTGGTGGGCGCCCGGCACCACCACCCGCAGCTCGCCGCTGCACCGCCTCCTGTTCACCGACGTGGGCGGCGGCCGGATACCCGCCGCTCAGGCGCCGATCCCACGCGACGCCGACGTGGGACCGAGGCTGCGGGAATGGGCGGCGCCCGTCGCGGCGGCGGTGTCGATCGAGGAGGTCGACCTCGCCGCGCCGAAGCCGGAGCCGTGGCGGCCCGAGGACCGCACCTACCCGGCGCTCGAGCTCGGCCGCACCGGCCGCCGCATCGATCCCACGTGGCGGCGCACCAGCTACTCCGCGCTCGTCGCCGACGCCGCCCACGGGCCGGCGGACGCCGCGCCCGACACCGGCAGCGAGCCGGAGGAGCCCGTCACCGACGACGAGCCGACCGATGAGCCGATGGACGCCCCCGCCGCGGCCGCCGGGGCACCGTCGTCCCTGATGAACGGGCTGTCGGGCGGCGCGGTCTTCGGCACCCTCGTCCACGAGATCCTCGAGCACGTCGACACCGGCGCCCCCGACCTCGCGGCGGAGGTGCTCGCCCGCTGCCGCGAGGCGGCCGAGTTCGGCGCCACCCCGGACGATCCCGCCGAGGTGGCCGCGGCGCTCGTCGCCGTGCTGCACACGCCGCTCGGGACGGGCGACCTCGCGCACCTCACCCTCGCCGAGGTCGCCCCCGGCGACCACCTCGCCGAGCTGGACTTCGAGCTGCCGCTCGCGGAGAACGACGACGCCCGCGCCGCGACTCTCGCCGCGATCGCGGACCTGCTCGACGAGCATCTGCCCGCGGACGATCCGCTGGCGCCGTACGCCGAGCGGCTGCGCGAGGTGCCCGGCGCCGCGCTGCGCGGCTACCTCACGGGCAGCATCGACTCGGTGCTGCGCGTCGCGACCCCGGACGGCCCGCGGTTCACCGTGGTCGACTACAAGACCAACCGGCTCGCGCGCGGCGACCTGACGACCGCCGACTACACCGCCGAGGCGATGGCGCGGGAGATGATCTCGTCGCACTACGTGCTGCAGGCGCTGCTGTACTCGGTGGCGTTGCACCGCTTCCTCTCCTGGCGGGTGCCCGGCTACGCGCCGCAGACCCACCTCGGCGTGGTGCAGTACCACTTCGTCCGCGCCATGATCGGGCCCGAGAGCCCGCCCGGCGCCGGCGTCTTCGAGTGGCATCCGCCGGCGGCGCTCGTCGTCGCGGTCTCCGACGCGCTGGCGGGAGGTGCGCGATGACCACGACGGAGCCGACGCTGCTGGAGACCTTCGCCGAGGCCGGGGTCCTCGGCCCCGCCGACGTCCACGTCGCGACCACGCTCGGCCGGCTCGGCGGCGAGGCGGACGAGGCCGTGCTCCTCGCGGCGGCGCTCGCCACCCGCGCCGTGCGCCTGGGGTCGGTGTGCCTGGAGCTCTCGCGCCTGCGGGACGTCGCGGTCGACGGCGAGGGCGGCGTCGACGTGGCCGCCCTGCCCTGGCCCGAGGACACCGCCGTGCTCGACGGACTGCGGCGCAGCCCGCTCGTGGTGGGCGCCGCGTCCGGCCCGCTCCGGCCCCTGCGACTCGTGGGTGACGAGCTGCTCTACCTCGACCGATACCACCGGCAGGAGGAGACGGTCCGCGCGATCCTCGACGCCCGCGCCGGCGCCGCGCCCGGCGTGGACGCCGCCCGGCTGCGCGAGGGACTGCTCGCGCGGTTCCCCGAGCCCGGTCCCGACCGGCAGCGGCTCGCCGCCGCGGCGTCGGTCCTGGGCCAGACCACCGTGCTCGCCGGTGGCCCCGGCACCGGCAAGACGTACACCGTGGCCCGGATCCTGGCACTCCTCTTCGACCAGCACGGCCCGGACCTGCGGGTCGGCCTCGCCGCGCCCACCGGCCGCGCGGCGGCGCAGCTCGCGGGCGAGGTCCGCGCGCAGGGCACCACGCTCGGCCTCCCGCGGGAGATCCCGGCCCAGACGATCCACCGCATGCTCGGCTTCAAGCCCGGTAACGCCAGCCGGTTCCGGCACGACGCCGCCAACCACCTGCCCTACGACGTGGTCGTCGTCGACGAGACCTCGATGGTCTCGCTGACCATCATGTGCCGCCTGCTCGAGGCGCTGCGCCCCGAGGCGCGGCTCATCCTCGTCGGCGACCCCGACCAGCTCGCCTCCGTCGACGCGGGCGCGGTCCTCGGCGACCTGGTCGCTCGCGGCGTGACGACGGCACCGTCGCCCGAGCTCGAGGCGCTGCTCGCGGACGAGACCGGCCGGCCGGGCGGCGACGAGGAGGGCATCGACCCCGCCGAGCTCGCCGACGCCCGCCGCGGCGTGGTGCGGCTGCGGCGCGGCCGCCGCTTCACCGGCGCGCTCGGCGAGCTGGCGGACGCCGTGCGCCGCGGCGACGCCGACCGCGTCGTCGAACTGGCCCGCGCCGGCGGTGACGGCGCCATCGAGTGGTGCGAGCCCGACGATCTCGCCGGCCTGCGTGCGGACGTGGAGCGGGCGAGCGCGGTCACCGTCGGTGCGGCGCAGCGCGGGATCGCCACCGAGGCCGCCACCGGCGTACAGCTGCACCGGGTGCTGTGCGCGCATTCGGAGGGGCCGTCGGGCGTGACCCGATGGGCGCAGCTCGCCGAGGAGTGGGCGGGCGTCCGCGGCGGCGGATCCGGTTGGTACGCCGGGCAACCGCTGCTCGTGACCGCCAACGACTACGACACCAAGGTCTACAACGGCGACGTCGGCGTCGTCATCGCGCACGACGGCGACCCGGCGGACCTGCGGGCGGCGTTCGCCCGCGGCGGCGACGTCGCGCTGCTGTACCCGAACCAACTGGTCGCGGTGCGCACCGTCTACGCCATGACGATCCACCGCAGCCAGGGCAGCCAGTACGAAGCCGTGTCCGTGGTGATCCCGCCCGCCGACTCGCGGCTCCTCACCCGCGAGCTGCTGTACACGGCCATCACCCGCGCCCGGCAGCGCGTGCGGCTCGTCGGCGGCGAGGAGGCCCTGCGGGCCGGCGTCGAGCGGCAGGTGTTGCGGGCGAGCGGCCTCCGGGGAGACGCTGGGGTATGACCGAACGCAGGCGCGTCCTGATCCAGGGCGCCGGCGCGGTATCCGCCGCGGCCGGCGCACTCCTCGCGGGCACCGGCGCCGAGGTTCGGGCCGCGTCCCGCCGCGACGACGTGATCCTCACCGCCGTCGACCCCCGCGGCGTGACGGCGCACGTGCCGGTGGTGCGGTACACGGACATCGAGCCCGGCACCGTCGACCTGCTGATCCTGACCTCCGCGCCGGGCGACCTGGACGAGGCGGTCGCCGCCGCGCTCGCCGCCGCCCGGCCCACCGCGGTCGGGGTGACGAGCCCCGTGATCGGCGACGCGGCCGTCGCGGAGCGGATGTTCGCCGGCGCCGAGATCGCGACCCTCGCCCCGGGACTGCTGTCCTTCGCCACCTCGCGCGGCACCGAGACCCGCGCCGAGTTCTGGGTGCCCCCGCTCGCGCCCGCCTTCGCCGCCGTCGCCGTCGAGGGCTCCGCCCGCGACCTGCCGCGCCGGCTCGCCGCGCAGTACCCGAAGGTCATCGGGCGCGCGCCGGCCCGGAGCGTCGCCGCCGTGGGTGCTGCGATGGTGCCGTACGCGGCCGAGCTGGCGATCGTCGGCGGGGACTGGCCCACGTTCCTGCGGCGGCTCAAGCGCCCGGGCCGGGCGATGGCGGAAGCGATGCGCGTCGACGTGGGCCTGCCGGCGCTCGCGCCGCCGCCGATCGTGGTCCGCGCCGTCCTGCGGCGGCTCAGCCGGAGCGTGCCCTTCGACTTCCCGAAGTTCGCGGGCAACCATTTCGTCCGGCACGCCGGGCAGAGCCTGCGCATCCTCGACGCCTGGCGCGCCATGACCCCGCGCGCGACCCCCGCGTTGGACTCGCTCCGCGAGGATCTCGCCGCGGTCCTGTAGCGGGCGTCGTGCAGCGCGCGTCAGGGCTGGACGAGCAGCCGGATCGGGTTGCCCTCGTGGCGCTCCAGACGTTCGATGCCGGCCGCGATGTCCTCCAGCGGCACGATCCCGCTGATCGACCGGGACAGGTCGAGCCGGCCGAGCGAGACGAGGGTCGCCAGGGTCTCGATGTCGACGTTCTTGTAGCCGAGGTGGCCGAGCACCTGCTTCTTGGTCAGGCCCAGCATCGTCGTGGACCCGACGGTCGGTTCCTGATCGCTCATCCCGACGGAGACCAGCCTTCCGCCGACGGTGAGGTGGCTGAGCGCCTGCTCGAACGTCGCCTTGAGGCCCACGGCGTCGAAGGCGACGTCGAGGCCCCGGCCGCCGGTGACCTCCGCGATCTTCGCGCCGAGCTGCTCGTCCCGGGAGTCGAAGGCGTGGTCGGCGCCGACGTCGAGGGCGCGCTCGAGCACCTCGGGATTGATGTCGACCGCGACGATCGGCGCCGCGCCGACGAGTCTCGCCAGCTGCACGACGTGGGTGCCGACCCCGCCGAGGCCCCACACGCCGACGGACTCCCCGACGCCGACCTTTCCGGTCCGCACCACGGCGCCGTACGGCGTCGAGACCGCGTCGGCGAGGATCGCCGCCTGCTCGAGCGGGACGTTGTCCGGGACGCGCGTCAGGCCGGCCGCCTGGGCGACGGTGTACTCGGCCCACGCCCCGTCGTAGGCGAACGCCATGATCTGGATCTGCGTGCAGTCGGCGAAGTTCCCGCGGCGGCAGTTCGGGCAGGTCGTGCACGGGCGGCCGGCGGCGACGATCACCCGGTCGCCCTCGGCCCACCCGGTGACGCCGGGGCCCACCTTCGCGATGGTCCCCGACGCCTCGTGCCCCTGCGTCACCTCCGGGAGCATCGCCGGGAACGTGCCGTTGATCAGGCTGAGGTCCGAGTGGCAGATCCCGCAGAAGGCGACCTTCACCAGCACCTCGCCGGGGCCGGGTTCGGGGATCGGCACGTCCTCGACGGTGATGGTCTTCGTCTCGGCGTGGAACCGCTGCGCGCGCATCGTCGGTGTCATGCGTCCATCATCGCGCGGATTCAGCCCGCGAACACCGGCGTGGCGAAGACGAACAGGGCATGGGTGCCCAGGTGTCCAGGTTGTCGGAATCCTTGCAGGTGGGAGGGCTAGGCGGCGCGCAGCGGGTCGTGTTCGGCCATGAGCTTGTCGATCCGGGCCTCGTCGACGCGGACGCGGACGCTGTTCGCCTCCTGCTGGTCACGGATGACCTTCGCGAGGTTGAAGGTGCTCGTGATGAGGAACAGGGCCCCGACGAGCAGGAAGCCCCGCTGCCACGTGTCGATGGGCAGGTAGAAGGCACCGACGAGCAGGCTGCCGGACGAGACGGCGAACGCGATCGCGGACTGGACGAAGAAGGCGGCGGTCGGCTTGGGCGCCGGCGTGATCGTGGTCATGGGCCCAGCGTGCCGCGCAGAAGGGCCGTGCGGATGCGTAGAACTACCCGTTCGCCCCGAGTAGTTCGCGCTGTGAAAGCCGCCACACGATTGGGCGCGACGCCCGACGGGCTGCGATTCTCATCTGAGAGAAGATCGGCGGAACTCTATCGCGGCGAAGGAGGCGGCATGACGACGGTCCTGGTACTCGCGGTGCTCGCGCTCCTGATCGGCGGCGCCATCAGCTTTGCCGTCGCCACCCCCGGCCGCCGCGCCGCGCTACCGAGCCGGTTCGTCGTCGTTGTCCTCGTAGGCCTCGTCGTCGGCGAGCTCGTGTCGATGCTCGCGCTGAACGGCGCGGTCGAGGACCGGCTGCGCGCGGACGCCGACAGCGCCGCGGCCTCGGCGCCCGCGGTGCGCGCCGCGCAGGCCGAGCTCGACGCCGCCCGCGCCGACCGGGCGGCCCTCGACACCGCGGTCGCCGAGGCCTCCGCCCGCCGTGACCAGGCGCTCGTCGTGGCCCGTTGCGAGTACCGGCCGAGCGCCGCCTGCCCGCAGACGTCGATCACGGGCGTCCCCGGTCGGGGCCCGGAGGCCCGCACCGCGAACGAGCGGCTCGCCTCGGCGCAGACCGACCTGGACCGCGCGACCGCCGCCCGGGCGAAGGACGCGCCGAGCCGCGACGCCCGCGTCGCGACGGCGCGCGGCGAGGTCGCCGTCGCCCGGGAGGGCGCCACCGCGGCGGCCGACGACGGCGTCGGCGCGCGCTGGGTCGCGCTGAACGGCGTGACGGCGCGTTCGCTGCCGGCCGCCGCGCTTCGGATCGCCGTCGACCTGGTCTGCGTGGTGCTCGCGCTGCTCCCGCTGCTCCTGCGCCTGTGGCGGGGCGAGACGGTCCGCGACATCCGGCGCCGGCGGGACCTGGAGAGCGAGCGGCTGGCCTCCGCCGCGCAGCTCGCGATCGAGCGTCGTGACCACCAGCGCCGCGTCGAGCTCGCGCTCGCCGACGACCGGCCCACGGAGCTGCTGCCCGCCGTCGGTGGTGCGGCGGCCGGAGCCGCGGCACTGGAGGCCGCCGGCTTCGAGCCCGTCGCGGTGACCGCGCGGCGCTACCGACAGGAGATCCCCGCAGTGAATGACGACTTCCTGCCCATCGCCGCCGCCGCGGAGGCCGCCAGCCTGCGCGCCCCCGGCCAGCCCCCGGCCGACGAGACGCCGACCGGGCCGTTGCCCGTCGCCGGCGCGGCCGAGGAGGCCCCCGAGCCCGCAGACCGGATCAGCGAGGAGACCGCCGTGAGTGACGAGAGCAATCTGCCCGCCCGGGTCGCCGAGGCGGCCCCCGCGGTCCCGGCCCGCGAGGTCGAGCGCAAGCCCAACCCGTTCGTGCCGCCCGTGCTCGACGACGCCGCGCGCACGCTCGCCGGCTTCGTCCGGCCGCTGATGCCGCCCATCGTGGCGCGCGTCCTGCCCGGCGGTGGCGGCGGGACCCGCACCGTGCAGCAGTCCTACGAGGAGGTCGAGGAGGTCACCTTCGCGATGCGCCGCACGCGCAAGGTGGTGGTCGGCACGGTCGAGCAGAGCGTGCCGGCACCGCCGGCCGACGGTGCCGCGGCGCCGTCCGGCTCGCCCCGCCCGTCCGCCGAGGAGCCGCTCGACGTGGCGCACGAACCCGTCGACGCGCTACCCGTCCAGGGAGCGCGCCAGCTCGGCCAGCCGGGCGAGCTCCGCCGGGGGCAGTGACCGGACCGCGGCGGGCGCCGGGTCCTCGACGGACGCCATCGCGTCGACGACGGCGCGCCCCGCGGCGGTGATGGTGACGACCTTCGCCCGCCGGTCCTCGGGGGAGACGGTGCGCTCGACGTGCCCGCGCGCCTGCAGGTCGTTGACGGAGACGGTGGCAGCGGGGGCGTCCATGTCGGCGAGCGCGGCCAGCTCCTTGAGGGTGAGCGGCCCGTAGCGCTCCAATCGCTTGAGGACGCGCAGCCGGCTGAACGGCAGGCCGGTGCGTTCGACGACGGCCCGCCGCCAGTCCGAGCGGCTGTCGATGACGGCGCGCACGAGCAGGCTCCACACCTCGTCCGGGGTCTCAGCGGGCATCGGCCGGCTCCTTCGACGCGAGCAGCGGGGCGATCCGGGCGCGAGAGCGCTCGGCGCGGGCGCCCGTCGACACGACGGCGAGCGCCACGACGACCAGCGCGAAGCCGGCGACGGCCCACCACAGCCCGGCGCCGGCGATGAGCCCGGAGAGCGCGACGCCGAGGCTGACGCCCAGTTGGCGACTCGTGCTGGCGACGGCGGCTGCGGCGCCCGCCCGGTCCAGCGGCATCCCGCTCACCGCGGAGTTCGTGATCGGGGCGTTCACCAGGCCGAAACCGACGCCGAAGACCGCGAAGACGATCCCCAACTCCGGGAGGGGCGTGTCCGCGTCGACCGTGGTCAGCGCGAGCGCGGCGCCCGTCATCAGCAGGCCCGCGCCGAGCAGCGACGGGCGGGGGCCGAACCGCGCCACGAGCCGCCCGGACACGGGGGAGGCGACGAGCACCGACAACGCCATCGGGAGGAACATCAGGCCGGTCTGCACCGCCGAGAAGTGCCGCGTGCCCTGCAGGTACAGCGACATCGTGAAGAGGAAGGCGCCGAAGCCCGCGAACGCCGCCACCGCGGTGAGGGTCGCCGCGGCGAACGGGATGCTGCGGAAGAACCGCAGGTCGATGAACGGCGACGGGTGCCGGCGCTCGTGCGCGAGGAAGGCCGCGAGCGCCGCGGCGGTCAGCACGAGGATCAGCGGCGCGCGCTCGATGAGGCCGAACACCGCGGTGAACATGACCGCGATCGCCAGCACCTGGCCGAGCGGATCGATGCTGCGGGGCACGGCGGCCTTGGACTCGGGCACCACGGCGTAGGTGAGCCCGAGCGCGACGGCGCAGATCGGCAGGTTGACCCAGAACACCGACGGCCAGCCGAGGCTGTCGATGAGGACGCCGCCGACGAGCGGGCCGACCGCCGTCGAGACCCCGACGACCGCGCCCCACAGTCCGATCGCCCGGGCGCGCTCCGCGGGCTGGGTGAAGACCGCGGTGACGATCGAGAGCGCCACCGGGGTGAGCATGGACCCGCCGACGGCCTGGATCCCGCGCGCGGCGATCAGCACGTCGACGGTCGGCGCCAGGCTGCAGAGCAGGGAGCCCGCCGCGAAGACGGTGAGCCCGATCCGGAAGACGCGCCGCCGCCCGAAGCGGTCCGCCGTCGCGCCGGACAGGACGAGCAGGCTCGCGAGGGTGAGCGTGTAGATGTCGACGACCCACTGCAGGTGGGTGATCGAGGCGTCCATCTGCCGGCCGATCTGGGGGAGCGCGACATTGACGATGGTCACGTCCATCGAGGAGATCAGCAGGCTGAGGCTGCACGCGACGAGGACGAGCGCGCGGCGTCGTGGCCCGAGCCCCGAAACGGTTGTGGGCATACAAGGATTATATGTTCACAACTAATAAGATGGAAGTGTCGTTTCCGCGTACGCCTCGTACGCAATGTTTGCTATACTGCAAATAGGAGATCCGAGCGCAGAGGAGGCGCCCGTGGTTACCGCTTTCGCAGTCTGTGCCGTTGTCGGGGTCCTGGTCCTGATCGCGTCACTGCTCTTGGGGGACTTCGAGATCGGGGGAGTCGAGATCGGCAGCGCCGATGCCGGCCTGCCCTGGCTCAGTGCCCCCGCACTGGCCGCCGCCGTCGGCGTCTTCGGCGTGGTCGGCTGGCCCCTGTCGGCCGGGACGTCCCTGTCGGAGCCCGTCGTCGTGGGTGCAGCAGCCGCCTCCGGCGTCGCCGCGTACGGCCTGCTCATGCTGGTGCTCCGCGCGATGCGGCGGGCGCAGACCGGCACCGTCGCGGGCCTCCGGGCCGCGGTCGGCACCATCGGCGAGCTCAGCATGGAGATCCCGGTCGGCGGCTGGGGGCGGGTGAGCTACGTCGACTCGGAATCGGTGCGCGCCACCACGACCGCGGTGCTGGTCGACGCCGGCGCCTCGGCGCCCGGCGGCCAGCAGGTGCTGATCGTCGACGTGGACGGGGACCGCCTGGTGGTGCAGCCGCTCGAGACTCAGGCCTGATCACAAGCGCCGGGCTGCGCGCCCGGCAGAGGGAGGGAATCAATGACCGTATCGATCCTGATCGCGGCAGGTGCCGCGGTGATCGTGATCCTGCTCGCCCTGTGGATCTTCTTCCACAACTACATCAAGTCCTATTCACGTTAATCCTCGTGCTTTCGAGAGGTTTGCACGCATCTGAACTGGGAATATGTGAGTCTCCGTGATCTGCGAGCGTCCCCGATAGTGTCAACCGTGTGTCATATCCGGTGTCCCAAGAGTCGCGGGGCGTCACGCCCAGTCGAGCTCGATCGCGACGGTCGGCGACCGGAACTGGAGGCCGAGCCGGCGTACGCCGCCGGCGACGCGCGCGGCGACGTAACGCTCGGAGATCGTCAGCGGAATGCCGAGTCCGGCGGCGCGGCTGATCGCCTCGCGGGCGACGGCTGTCGGGTCGTCGTACGTGCCGGAGTGTCGGACCACGCCATCGACGATGAGTCGGTAGGTGAAGGGCAACAGTCAGGACTCCCAGTCGCGACGGAGGCGCTGTCCCCGCCGCGATGGCACGGTGCGCTGTCGTAGCCTTGCCGAATGGAGTTCGGCACCGTGACACGCATCGGCCGCAGCGTCCGCGGCTGGAGCCAGGGCGAGCTCGCGGCTGCAGTGACCGCCGCGAACGGTCGACAGATGAGCCGGCCGACGGTCACCAAACTCGAGCTCGGCAGCCGCGAGCCGAGGCTCCCGGACGCGATCGTGATCGCCGATCTCCTCGGCTTCTCGCTGGATGTCTTGAAGCCCGGCTTCAGGGGTGCAGTCGACTTCGCGGCCCCAGACGGCACGGTGGTCCGAGCCGCGGAGTGATCGCGGTGCGAGCAATGCACGCCGTGCACGCAATGCACGCGCGTCGAAGAACACCATGCCGTCCATGCTCCGCGATCGGGCGTCCTGTCACGGACGACGGCGCGGGCCTATCCGCTGAGGAGATGAAGCGCGCGCAGCCCGCGTTCCCGGAGCTCCGAGTACGGCCTCCAGGCGGGGTGCCGCTCGTCGAGTGCGTCACGCAGGGACCGCACACGCGCGCGGTCGGACCCGGCGAGCTGTGCCGCCAGCGTGCGCGGGTCGTCGATGGTGCACGCGATCAACGCCGCGTCCTCGAGGTGGCGCTCGCTCTCGCGGCTGTCGCCCCGGTACGCGGCCCCCTTCAGTGCGAGCGCACCGAGCGCGTTCGGGACCCGCAGCGCGATGGGCTCCTGGCCCGCGATCTGGACCCGGCAGTCGACCGCCTTGTTGAGTGCGGACGTGCCGGCGGGGACCTGGAAGACGAGCCGCCCTTGCACGCGAGGAACGCGGCGGCCGTCGATCCGGTCAGCGACCATCAGGTCGATGCGGTCCGTTCCGCGAAGGAACTTGTGCGCGCCGCCGTCACCGACAGGCGGCTCGAACGCGAATCCGAGCGACTCGATCCGGTCGCGCACCGCGTTGAAGCTCGCCCCGCCGGTGCCGATCGCGACCACCACGTCGACATCGCTCGTGGGGCGCGGCACCGCGATGCCGGCCCGGGCCGCGTGTAGATGCACCATCAGGCCGCCGACCAGCATCCAGTCGGCGGGATCGAGCTCGCGAGACAGCTCGGCCAAGAGCGGCCACGGTCGGTCTGCGTCCGGCACGTCGATGTTCCAGGTATCAGACACGTCGGAGCGCCTCCTCGAGTGCGCGCAGCCCGGCGCTGCGTTCGCGAGTCGCGGACGACTCTGCCAGGTCGACGGCGACGAGTATGGGGCCCGCGGCCGCCTCGATCCAGCGCTTGTCGTCGACGACCAGCAGGGTGTGATCGGGGCGTGAGGACGCGTACAGGTCGAGCTCGTCGATCACAGCTTCGCGGTCGGAGCTGGCGCAGTAGCCGCGCCAATCCCCGGCGCCGGCCGCGAGGCCGAAGAGGGCCGCCGTGTGCTCGTCGCGGAGGGCGTACCCCGCAGTCGGAACGACCAGCGCGCTCGGGCCGGTCGGGCCGGCGTAGCGCTCGACGTTCGCGCGGCGGCGGAGCTTGAAGACCAGGGTCTCGGCGTCGACGCGGGGGAGATGCGCGCGGAGCCGACGGTCCTGGACGGTGGAGAGCCAGTCCGGTTCACCGCCGGCGAGCAGCGTGATGGCCGCCCAGGCTCGGGCAGCGGTCCACGGTCGCCCGCTACGCCCTGTCGAGGCGCTTGCGCGCTCGAGGTGATCGACCGAGCGCGCGTCGATCAGTACGCTGCCGCCCACGCGTCGGGTCTCGATCAAGTCTCCGGCGGCCAGCAGGGCGCGCACCCGGCGCGGGGTTACGCCCAGGCGGTCCGCGGCTTCGGTGGAGGTGAACTCGTCCATGACAGAAGTATACCGACTTCGGCATAGTTTTGTCGCAGGCTCTTCTGCGGATACCCTCAGGCGAGAGTTCGGGACGCGGCGTCGATCTCGGCTTCCTCGCGCGTGGCGATGCCGTAGTGGCCCGATCCGAGAGTGAAGCGGTTCTCGGTTACCTGCCAGACGATCAAGTGCGTACTGAACTCGCCACGGATGCTGGTGAGCGCGATGCCGGCGGGGTAGGTGCCGAACTCGGTCGATCCGGGCTCGACGCGGCTGATGGCAAGCACCTTGATGCCGTCGATGAAAGAGGGAGCCTGGGCTTGGAACTCCGACTCGGAGACGATGCGGGGGTCGCTGATTTCGCGCATGCCCGCAGTGTCCCTGAGTCGGGCCCTGCGGCCGAGCCCCGGCGCGGTGCTCAGAATGCGGCACGGCCCCTGCCTCGGTGGAGACAGGGGCCGTGCCGGGGAGGGGAGCTGGTAGCTCAGTCCTCGCTCTTCTCGCGGGTGACGGGGATCTTGCCGAAGCCCTTCGGGTTCAGGCGCTTCGCCGTGGAGTGGCCGAGCTCGATGAGCTCGTCGCGCGCGTTGTTGAACTCGATCGCGGCCTCGTTGGCTTCGGTCGCGAGGCGGCCGGTCTCGGCGTCGATCTCCGCCTGAAGGGCAGCGATCCGATCGGCGCCGGCGAGCTGCGCGGCCTCGAGGTCGGCGGCGGCCGACGAGTGGAAGTCCTTGAGCTCTCCGAGCTTCTGCAGGCCCTCCTTGAGCGCCCGGACGTCCTCGTCCTCGTCGAAGTCCGAGGCAGCGCTCCCCTGGGGGGCGTTGTCGATGTGGGTGTCGGTCATGGTCAGTGATCCTCTCGTGGTGGGCGCTCTCGCCCGGATGGCGGGAGCTCGGTGGTGGGGCGTCTAGTCGATCGACATGCGGGAGAGCACCTCGGCGGCGGCGGTCAGGTAGCGCCGGCGAGTGGCCTCCTGGAGCATGTCCCGGTAGATCGGTCCGTCCTCGGCGATGTGCCGGTCGTAGGGGACGTGGATCACCGGTGCGTCGCCGTGCTCGGTCTTGATCCGGTCGCGCTCAGCGGTCCCGTCGACGAAGCTCTTGCCCAGCCGCGCGGTGGTGAGGACGACTGCGGACTTGCGGACCAGGTCCGGGTACTTGCCAGGGGCACGGCGGATGATGTCCGCCGCCTCGTCCAGCTGTGCGATCGAGCGCGGGGTCATCTCAGCGACGAAGACGAGCTGGTCGGCGAGCTCGAGCCCGGCGTAGAAGGTCGCCGAGTCATGGTTGCCGCCTGCGTCGATGAGGATGATGTTGGCGCCGTACTTGTAGCGCAGAAGGTGGTGTGACCGTCGCAGGCTCGGCACGTCCAGGAAGGGCGAGTGGTCGTCGGGCGAGGACCCGAGGACGAACAGTCCGGACTGCGAGGTCATCAGGTAGCTGCCGACGTCCTCGGGGGTCGTGATTTCCTTGTCGGCCGCGAGCGAGAACACCGAGCGTGGAGCAGCATCGTTGGCCGGCACGATCCGTGAGGTGAGATCCCCGGTCGGATCGATGGACATCGCCACCACCTTGGAGCCGCGACGATGCGTGACGAGCGTGTCCCCGAGTCCGACGGTCGTCGCGGTCTTCGTGGCCGAGCCCTTGCCGGAGATGATCATGATCGTCTTGGTCGAGCGCAGGTTCCGCTGAACCTGCGAGACGCGCCGGTCGTAGTCGAGCTCGTCGTCGCCCTTGCTGAAGCTGAATCCGTAGCGGTTCAGCTTCGCCTGCCACCCCATCTTGGGGCGCTCGGCGCTGACGCCGACACGGCCGACTCGCGGCGCCGGCGCCGAGTTGCGTTCGGGTGCGGTGTTCTGGGCTCCGTTGTCCGTCGGGACGAACTGCTGCTGGTGCTGTGCCGGAGGCTGGTTCGAGGGCATCGGGGGCGGAGCGGCGAATCCGTGCTCCGGCGGCGCGTTCGGCGGGCGGTGCGGCGCCTGGGGCGCCGCGGCGAACGCCTCGGCGGGGGCGCCGTACTTCGCGGCGACCCGCTGGAGTGCTTCCGGGTCGATGCCGTTGGAGGGGTCCATGTCCTGTCCTTCGTACGGGTGAGTGTGGGGCGGCTGGCTCATGTCGCGGGGAGCGTGGCAGGGATTCGAATAGAACTTCGACCGCGGCGCGGTCTCCGAATCAGTACGGATCGCCGAATCCGATGGGGCCGCGGCGCTCGACCCGGTGATCGGGATCCGAGGTGAGCCGCACACCGATCCGGAGGTCGTCCGGCGAGATGTGCAGCTGCGTGGGAGCACCGGCGGCTGCGAAGGTGAGCGCGACCTCCTCCAGGTCAGCTGCGAGCTGGTCGCTGGCGAGCTCGTCCTCCATCGGCGCGTGGAACCCTGCCGGGTGCTCGTTGACGCCCGGCTCGAGACCGGACGGCGAGGCCGCCGGGCCTGCGGCGCGCTCGTCGGCGGACGAGCTGCTGCTCGTCGCCGCGGGGCGGAGGTTGCGGCGGTTCCAGTTCCGCTGATCGTTGCCGGGGCCGTCGACTCCTTCGCCGGTGTCGTCGCCCGCGGGCTGCGAGCCGGCAGAGGCGGCGCCGGTGGTCGTCGCCGAGAACACGATGCCCGGCCCGATCGCGACCTCGGGCACCGCGTATGGCGTCGGCGTCTCGTCCACTGCCGAGGAGGAGGAGATGTCGAAGACGCGCAGCGGGGATCGGCAGAGTCCGCCGCGGATGGGGCCGTGGGCACCCGAGACGAATGAGGCGCCAACCGCTGCCGCCGCCTCGTTGAGCGCGGGGTCGGCGAAGACGTTTCCGGCGACGTTCGCGGCCGGCGGCGCCGCGGCCGCGTGGCGGCCGCCCGCGGTCGACTCCGAACCGAGAAGCGCTCCGGTTGCCGAAGGTGCGTCACCGATGGTCGGTTCCGGGACGGCCGGCGCGGCCGGATCAGGAGCGGGGGGAAGCGCGTAGCGCTCCGCTGTCGGCAGCGGGCGCGGATCTTCAGGCACGATGTCGACGAAGTCGGCGTCGATGATGTCGTCCTCGGCGTGAGCGGGTGCGCCGACGGCACTCGACGCCGGTGCGTACGCGCTGGGCGCCGTGTAGTAGCCGTAGACGTCGACGTTGAAGACGGTGTTCGACGCCTGGTTGCGGTTGTCGTTGCGCGCCCCGATCGAGCCGGCGTAGACGCTCTGCCACAGGCGAGTAGCGGGGATCGAGGTGGGAGTGGTCAGCGGCGCCTCGGCCAGCGTGACGATCGGCGGAGCAACGGTGCTCGTCGCGGTCTCGGCCTCCGTCACCGCTGGCTTCATCAGCTGCGTGACGGCCTCGTTCTCTTCGACGGGTGCGCTCACGGCGGAGTCCTTCTTGCTCTTCGAGGCCGGCACTCCGGCGGTGTCACCGGCGGATGAGGTGTCCGCCTCGGGGTTGGCGGCGAGCCACTTCTCCGCGTTCGATCCGGCGTTGTAGCCGTCCTTCGCGAAGGGATTGAAGCCGCGGGACCGGAGGTTCTTCCAGCTGAACCGTCCGGTGTCGATTCCGAGCGTCTTGTTGAGCGTGTCGTTGACGTCCGCCTTGAGGAGGCGGGTGAGGATGCTGGTGCGTCGGGTGATGAAGTACAGCGCGCCGGTGCTGGCGGCGAAGCCGATTCCGAGCGAGACCAACGAGAGCCAGGTCCGCACGGAGGCATACTCCGAAGAGCCGACGAGCTCGGTGACGAGAGATTGCACGGCGTTCGCCACGAGCGCAGGCAGCGCGACGGTCAGCATCGACACGACCATGACCATGAACATGTGCGAGAGCGCCGCGGCGCCGACGGCGGCCAGGCGCTCGAAGCCGCGGCGCTTGTGCAGGCTCACGGCGGCGACCCAGGGGAGAGCGATGGTGCACATTGCGGAGGTCGTCAGGTGTGCCGCGTACTTCCAGATGGCGACGCCGGCGAAGGCCAGCATCGGGATCGCGGGGAACGGGTTGAGCAGGATCGCGGACAGAAGCGTGTCGGGGCCGGCGTCGTTGTCGCCCTTGTTGAAGCAGCCGCTCTCGGGCGTCAGCTCGGTTCCTGAAGCCTGAGCTTGCGACCACGCGTTCTTGCATGCATCGGTGAATTCGCCCGAGTAGGTCAGGGCGATCGTGGGGTCGCGCATCGTCTGATCCGCGAGTGCCTGACCAGCGCTCACCGTGTCGTTCGCTGAGCCGCCGATGACGGCGTTGGAGGAATCGATCGCGAGGCTGTTGGCGGTTTCCAGAAGCGTGGTCAGCAGCAGGAAGGGGTTGTTCGTGAGGAAGACGACCAACGCGAGGATAACGAAGGCGGCTGCGAGCCGGTCCCGCTCGTTGACGTCGTTGGCCTTGAAGCCCGACAGGGACGTTGCCCGCCCGGCCTTCGCGTGATTGGACCAGAGCCGGAAGCCGAGGTAGCCGAAGGTGATGCAGCCGATCAGCCACGGCGGGACTATCGAGAAGAACGGCGCGGTGATCTTCGTGTAGAGGTCGCTGAGCGAGTTGAGGAACGAAGCCGACGACAGAACGATCCCCAGCAAGTTGTTCGCGATGACCAGCATCGTCTTGGCCGCCATGTAGGGAAGAGACGCGAACATACCCCACACCCACGAGTCGGTGTTGTTGTAGATCGCGCCAGCGAAGTCGAGACGGTACCGCGAGACACGCGCGCCGCCGGAGTCCGTGACGTTGAAGATGTCGAGGAAGCCCGCCATCGCTACGCGGCCTCCCGCTCGGGAGCGCTCCGAAGGTCGCTTTCGCGGAGCATGTTCGACGCGGTCGTATCGCTGAAGCGCGCGAGCTTGCTCGAGAGGATCGGCAGGTACTGCACGCGGACGATGTTGTTGTTGCCGTCGTTCCACCAGCCCTCGCCGTGGCGGCCGGCGCGGACGAGGTTGTCGTTGTCGGGATCCGGCGGGCTCGTCTTGGTCACCATCACGTCGACGATGGCGTCGAGGATCGGCAGTCCGACGTGGCGAAGCGCTGCGATCGCGTTCTGCTTGGTGCGCTGGCGGAGTGCGCCGATGCGCTCGATCATCGTGTAGTTGTGATCGAAGTCCTCCGCGTGCTGGGAGCCGGCGACGACCAGGTTGCGGTCCTTGCGGCCGGTGCGGTCGAAGTTCCGGATGAGCAGCTCGAGCACGTCCTCGTTGCCCTTGAGGAAGCTGATCTCGTCCGCCAGGAAGACGCAGGTACTGCGGATCACCTCGAAGCGGTACGCCGTGATGCGGGCGATCGACCCGTAGGCTGCGGCGGCCCACTTGTTGATGTCGGATCCACCGTTCTCCTTGTCGCCGCGGTAGACCGGCAGATCCTGGGTTCGGAAGACCGTCGCGTACGGGTTGTCGCCGATCTCCATGCGCCGTGCGAGATCGTTCAGGTCGTCGAACGGAGGCAGTCCCTTGTCGTTGTCGTCCTTCGGCACCGGATCGATGAACGCCGCGGTGAAGTGGAGCGCGGCCCAGTGGTCGAAGTGCAGCAGCAGTGTTTGTGCCGCGGCGTCGCCGGAGTTGCGCAGGTACTCCATGAGCCGGCGCGTGCTGGTGATGCCGCGCGGTTCACGGAACGCGGGGCGCAGGATCTGCGCGAAGTACGAGGCTTCCACGGACTTCGTATCGAGCTCGAACAGGGGGAGGTAGTGCGCCAGCATCACGGTCTCGGCGGCGGGGCTGGGGAGGCACTTGAGCGGGTCCATCACGCGCCGGTCGCCGGTGGAGGTCTCGCCAGACGCCGCGTTGACGACCTGGGTGCGCGCGAGGGGGCGGCAGTACACGGCCCACTCTCCGTGCTTCGAGTGATCGATGATCGAGGCGTAGCGGTTGAGCGCGACGATCCACATCAGGATCAGCTTCATCGCATGGCTCTTGCCGCCACCCTGCGCGCCGGTGAAGGCGATGGACGCGTTGCCTCGATCGGTGGCGTTGATGAGGTTGACGAGGATGATCTGCCCGTTCGCGTTCTCCTTGTTGATCGCGATCGGGACGCCGGTCTGGTCGCCGGCAAAGCTCCGGCGGAGCGGGATCGCGCCGGAGAACCAGTGAGCGGTGGTGGTCTGCAGGAGATCGTCGCCGAGACCGGTACGGCTCGATCCGGGCATCATCATCGTCCACAGCTCCTTCTGCCCACCGACGGGCAGGATCGGGACGAAGCCGTTGGAGCGGAAACGCTGAGTCAGCGCGGACAGTCGAGACTGGAGATGGTCGAGATTCTTGTGGCCGAAGGCGAAGATCGCGGTGACCTGCATCCCGCGACGTGAGCTGTCGGCCTTGACCGCCGCGTGGAAGTCGCGGAGCTCGTCGCGGCGCTCGACGTAGCTGAACGCCTCGAACTCGTCGGCGGCGTTGGCCATGCCCTCGGAGACGAGGTTCTTGTCCGTCGATGAGAAGGTGCCGGTGTCGACCAGGCTCTGGTCGAAGCGCAGCCGGAGTGTGAAGTCGGCGTCGACGCCGATCGCCTGATCGACGATGTAGGTGAAGCTCGACACCTGATCCGACCAATCGGACGGGTACCGGGCGATGGCCATGCAGGACTGGTAGGAGACCGGACCGTCGGGCATCTCGGCTGTACGCTTGCCCGGCTGCGAGATCGCCATGATCTTGCCGTTAGACAAGGTCCGGAAGCGCTTGAAGAACGCTCGCCGCTTGTCCACCTTGTGCAGCGACTTGACGTAGCCGCGGCCCTCACGGACGTCTTCGAGGAACTTCGAGTACAGCGCGGTCGACTCTGCTGCTTCGTCGAACGCGACCTCGGGATAGGACTTCTCGGAGGGCTTGGCCGATCCGGGTACCAGCTTCGGCTTGGTGGGAACGGTGAGTCCACGAGTCGTAGCGCGGTCGAATGCCCAGTCGACGGCGTTCGGTGTCGTGCGGACCGGTCGGAACTCCGAGGGGATCGAGGTGAAGCAGGCCTTCTCGAAGTCTCCGAGGTTCGTCAGGTCCAGGCCCTCGTGCGGATCCACATCGACGACCGACGAGACGAGGCGGTCTTTGGCCCCGGCGCCCTTGTTGTGCGCGACCGCGACCCAGTAGATGCGATCGAACTCGACGAACTCGCCGGTCTGCATCCGCTGGAAGAACTCGTTGAGCAGCTGTCCCAGGAACTTGTGGTGCTCGGGATCCCAGTCCGGGATGCTCGCGGTGATCCGATCCATGATCTCCATCGGGTCCGTGCGAGCACGGAACCCGGTGAACATGATGTCGTCGCTCGGAAGGTCGGAGAGCGCCGTGTACAGCATCTCGTGCGACGTCTGGGCTGCGCCCGCCTGCTCTGCGCGGTAGGCGTTGATGTTGATCCCAGTGAGGAAGTAGTTGCACCACACCGTGCCGTCCTCGGCCGCGATGATGTTGCCCTTGCGCCACGAGAGCGGCGGAACGTGGGTACCCATTCGAAGAGTTCTCCTTCTACGCCGCGGGGTCTAGCCGCGCTGCTTGAAGTTGGTGGTGTGACGAGAGCGCAGTCCGCGACGCAGAAGCTTGAGCTGCGTCGTCTCGGAGAGGGTTCCGGTCGGTTCGAGACGCGAGAGCAAGGTTGCGTAGAGCGTCACGACGACGAGTCCGACGAAGACGACGACAACCGCGAGCAGGACGTGGATCTGAACGAGCAGAACCGCTGACGCGAGCAGCGCGAGGATCGCGATCGAAGCTCGCGGCCCGAAGATGACGCCGCCCAGCTTCCACTCGACGCGGACCTTCGCGATCGAGTTCCAGACTCGGTAGGGCAGCATCAGCGGCCCGTCTCTGCCGGCTCGGAGACGTGCTCCGCGTGCGGGCTCGTGAAGGTGAACATCGGTGCGCCGATCACCCGATGCCGAAGTTCTGGAGGAGGCTGGTGCCGTAGTTGGCGAACCAGATGATGCCGCCGAGGAACATCTCGATCACGATCACGCCGAAGGCGACTTCGCGGACCTCGGCGATGCCGTTGGCGCCGGCCGCGGCCTTCTTGCGCCAGGCCTGGAAGCCGTAGTACGCGCCGAAGCCGACGACGAGGAGCATGAGGATGGCGAGCGTCCAGTTGACCGCACGCAGCGCGATGCCGTCGCTCGTCGGGTCGCTGATGTCGGCGAGCTGGATGACCGTTTCGAGGGTCTGGGTGTACATGGGCACCTTCCGAGGGCCGGGCGCGTGATGGGGTGGCTCACGCGTGGGTAGGCAGTTCGGCGGAAGGGTGGATCAACAGGGCCGTTTCCCACGAAGGCGACACGGTTTCGAAAGACGCTCGGATGTTCGTCGAACGTGTCGTCTACGTGCGCGCACACGCGCGAGAACGCACGTTCGAAAATACTCCAAGCCCGGCTCCAACCGTGACTCAATCCACGGCTCAATCTTCGGCTCAATCTGGCCGTCAAACTGCCCCTCAGAACTACTCTCAATCGGAGAATCCAGGCAGCTTGCGAGATCGCGCCGCGCTCAAGGCGAGGCTCAATCGGCGGCTACGGTGCCGCCATGACTGACTCCCTGACACCGGTCGAAGGCATCACCGTGCACGCGTTCATCCGGCCGAGCACTCCGCCGTCCGCCGGTCCGGCGGTCGTCTCGCGCATCGTCGACATGCATGACGCAGGGATCCTCGGACCGGGTTCGGAGGTCTGGTGCAACCTCGACGTTCCGAACGCGCTGTGGGTGCTCGACGAGGTCTCGTCGTTCGTGACGATGGTCGATGTGCCGACCGCAGGCTGGGTGCGCCTGACGCACAACTCGGCGACGTGGGGAAGGCGCTCGGGCGACACCGGCCGCGGCGCCGCTCACGGTTTCAGTTCGGCCGACATGCCGATACCGGCCGGACCGCACGACACGATCACGGTGCTCTTCCGCAACAGCGACCGGACGAAGATGCGGGCGCAGTTCGGAGCGAAGCATCACCCGCTGCACAACTACGAGATCAGTCACGGGATGATGCGCGTGATCGACATGAAGACCTACGAGGACATGGGGCGCACGCGTCCGGGCCAACCCTCGGAGTGGGCACGCCACCATGCGGGCACGAGAGGGATCGACCTCATGGCCTCGTCTACCGGAGCGCACATGCACAAGGTGATTCGAGAGAACCTCGACGCGTTCACCACGGTCATCGACCCGTCCGAGTTCGAGAGGATTCGCGCGGCGCAGCAGAGGATCAGCCAGAACGCCGAGCGGGTGATCGATCCGATCATTCAGAAGATCTCGCAGCTCGATGCGATCGGCCCGTACCTGGCCGATGCAGATGCCGAAGAGTCCGAAGAGGCGGACGTCGAAGCGGGGGTTCCCGTCGGGTAGGACGCCGCTTCGACGTCCGCGACGAGGTGGGCGATCGGTGTCGCCGGCAGGGGCGAAGACGCAGAACCCCGCTACCGAATCCGGTAGCGGGGTTCTGTGCGGTTGAAGTCAGGCGTTCGCGAGGACAGGCTTCGTGGGCAGGAAGTCGAGGCGGTGCGACTCGGTGGCGAGCCACCGGAAGTCCGCGAGGACGGCGCCCTCGGGAGCGACGAGACGGAGCTCGCCGCGTTCGAGAGTTCCGGCGATCGTGAGGGCACCGCCGAAGGACTCGGCGTGCATCTCGAGCGCCTGCTCCACGTAGCCCTTGTACTGCGCCGGCCAGCGTGTCACGTCGATGGGCTTGAGCCACTGCGCGGTGACGCGGTCGTAGATGTGGACCTTGAAGTCCTCCATGGTGTCCTCCTCTCGTGTGTTCACGTTCGTCCTTCTTGCATCCAGTATGCGCTACTCGTTCGAGTAATGCAACACTTTATCGAACGCTACTTCGAGTAGGTGATCGAACCCCAGCCGATCGGGGAGTCGATCTTGTCGACCACCCAGACATCGTTCCCGCGGAGCTGGACGGTCAGCGGCAGGTCCATGATCGACCAGGTCTGCAGCGAAGCCATCGCCTTCACTCGCGCCATCACGTGCAGGGTCGTGCCCTCCGTGGCCGACGACAGCTGCGGACTGCCGCGCTCGGCGCGAACCTCGAGGAGCTCGACCGAGGTGTACGGGCTCGAGGCGATTGGCGCGCCGAATCCGTTCGAGACGTACTGCCCGAGCGTCGGAGAGCTGTCCGGCGATGCCAGGTACGCGGTCGCGAAGCGGGTCAGCGACTTCCCGAGAGGGCCGTTCTTGTCGACCGGGTCGCCGTACTTGGAGTCCACCTTGAAGGGCTTCGATGCGGGGTTGACGATCACCGGCCAGAGCAGGAGCTGGAAGTTCTGGTCGCGCGCGTCGAGGAGCGTCACCTGGTAGTTGTTCGTCTGCGCGGAGCTCGATCCCGGGGGGACGAACGTGACGGCGAAGACGATCTGCCACTCGTCGGCGTCCGAGCCCTTGTACGGAACGACCGCGGCGGGCCGGATGTCTCGGACCTCGAACGGAACCTGCGAGAGCGTGATGTTCGGGCCAGCCGACGAACGCTGCATGAGCCGCTTCTCCGAGGAGGTGGTGCCCGCCATCCAGAGCAGTAGCGAGTCGTAGGCGAAGTTCTGCGCGGCGACGATGTTCGAGTACGCACGGTTGACGTCGATCGCCTTCGGGACCTTGGAGATCGCGCCGTAGGACAGCAGCACCGAGAAGATCGACAGCACAATCGCAAACGGCCACGCGATCGCGCTGTACAGCATCGCGCGGTTGAGCGTGCTCCGCTTCCACTCCGAGAACTTGAGCATCTTCAGCACGGAGGCCATCGCGTCCACCCTTTCCTTCGCACCGTCGGTTTCGAAGTCGGTGCGTTCGACCCGAATCGGTGCGCCCGGCCGAACGCGCCGTCGCCTCGTGCGTGCGATCGGCGGCGGTACCGTACGCCGCGAACTGGACCTGGCAGCGAGTCCGGCGCGACCGATCCGGCCGCGCCGACCGGCCGAAGTGGAGGGCTTTGATGAGCGTCGCGAGTGCGTTGCTGGCCGCGCAACGGCGGCCGGATGAAGAGGCCGCGAGGATCACCGCTGCCGTCGCCACCGCCCTGAGCACGCCGACATCGGAGGCCGACTTCGATCTCCTGGGCTACGACAACGCCCTGAACGTCGTCGACTCGACGATCGCCGAGATCGAAGAGGAGAAGGCACCCCGCGCGCCCCGCAGCGCGGATCACCTCGGCCTGTTCCGCGACACGGACACCGCACCCGGACTGGACCTGGAGGCCGCGGCCTCTCCCGAAACGCATCGAGTGGACAGCCGGTTCCTGCTCGACGACCCCGAGCCCGCTACCGACGAGGTGACACCGATGCCCGAAGAGCAGAGCGTGACCGGGCCCGCAGCTCCCATCAGCCAGGCCCCGATCATCCCGCTGGTTCCGAGCGTGGACACGATCCCCTGGCGAGGCGACGCGGCGCTGCACAGTCTCGGGGCCGCGTCCGCCTCCGGTCCCGATGCCGACACCTTCACGCCGGCTGGCGTAGACCCGGCCGGCGACGAAGAACTCGACCGGCCCAGTGGCACGGACGACTCCGAGGAGAGCAACGCTCCTTCCTCTGCGGGAGTGCTTGGAATAGCCCCCGGATTCCCGCCCGCGGCCGACGAAACGCCACGCGAGGTCGACCCCGGATCGGACACACCGCCCACCGAAGACCCGCGCGCGGAGGAGGCCTCGCCTCCGCTCGAGGAAGAGCCGGAGACTGAGGGATCTCGGGACGACACAGTGGGGGAGTCCGACGAGCACGCACTCGCGACGGAGCAGGGCGACGACGGTGCACCGCTCGACGATCCGGCGCCGGAACAGGAGGCCCCGGCCAGGGCCCCACTCACCTACAGCCAGATCCTGGGTGGCCCTGCCACGCCTCCGAGCCCTTGGGGAGACGCGGAGGAGATCGACCCGGAACCCACCTCGCCGGCGGCGGCCGACGACCTGCCGGCCGAGAGCCTCGAGGTATTCCCCGAGGAACGGATCGACGACGATCAGCCGGCCGAGCCATCCGAAGAGGCGACTGCTCCGCCGCAGGAGATCTCCCAGCCGGCCGCAGACCCTGGACCGTCGCTCCGGGACAGGATGAAGGACCGGGTGAAGGACCGGGCGCGAAGCATCAAGGAGCACAGCGCCGGCGAGGACGGATCCAAGCCCGACATCAAGAAGCTGCTGATCATGATCGGCGCCGTGCTCGGAACCATTCTGCTCGTGGTCGTGATCGTGCTGTCATTCGTCGGCGGCGGCCGAGGAAAGCCCCCACAGCCGACCGGCGGGCCTGTCCCGGAAGTACTCGAGACCCCGGGTGGAACGCCACAGGGACCCGGAACCGAGGACAAGCCCCTCGTTCCGCTGACCGCCTCGGCCTCGTGCCCCAACGAGAGCGACCCCGTCGCCCCGTTCGCCGGCGACAAAACCCGTGCATGGGTCTGCAAGCGCATCAACAACTACGATGGCCACGTCCTCAACATCACCTTTCGCAGCGATGTCGTCATCTCGGCCATCAACGTCGTCCCAGGCTTCAACTACGTCGCCCCCGACGGGCGCGACGAGTGGGCGCGCCATCGCGTGGTCACCGGCGTGACGTGGCGGATGGGCGGGAAGTTCTACGAGCAGCCGATCACCCCGGTGCGCACGGGCGTCACCAAGCAGTTCCCCGGAGTCGTCGTCCGCGAGCTCTCGATGACCGTCACCGGAAGTGCGCGACCGACCATGGGGAAGGACAACGGCTCCGGGCTGACCGCCGGCGACGGCGGGAAGATCGACACCAAGACGCTCGACGAGACGACCGCGGTCTGGAAGGTCGAGATCATCGGCCACTACGTGGATCCGGCCGCAGCGCCAGGGAAGTGACACGCGTGCCGAACTGGCTTCCACCTTCACCGAGCCCGCGGACGAAGAAGCGATGGCTCTTCGTGCTCCTCCTGCTCTGGACAGCGCTCTCGCTCGCCCACTTCAACGGAGCCTTCGACGCGGTGAACGAACAGGTGTCCGGGATCAGGGAAGCCGTTTCCTCGCGGCCCGCGACGACTTCGGGCGGGGCAGGTCTGTTCACCGCGCCATAGTCGTCGTCGCGGGCGGGCCCGGGGGATCGTGCCGTCGAATCGACGACTCGCCCGTCCGAAAGGAGCACTCGACGTGCCCGATGCCCAAGCTCAGGAGTACTTCTCGCTCGCAATGGAGGCGCTGCAGCAGGAGAACTACACCTCCGCAATGCACACGCTCATCTACGTCACCGAGGGGTGGGAGAACTACTGCGACCCGCACCGAGCTCTCGCCTTCGCGCGGGACAAGCTCGGACGCGAGCTGACTCCGCTCGACGAGATCAAGAAGATCCGCGACACCCTCGACACGTACGACGAGATGACGACGGCGGTCTGGGAGGGCTACGCGGAGCACGGCCTCACCACGACCTGGGTGCTGCCGAAGATCCCGATCGTCTTCCCGCTGAGCTCCCGCGGCCAGATCCGCGCCGGATACGCGGCGCTGCTCGTGTCCGAGGGCCGCTACGCGGAGGCAGCCGCCGAGCTCCAGCTGGCGGAGGCGGCGCCGACGCTGCATTCCGAGAACGCCGCTGTGGCAACGAAGGCCATCGCCGCGGTGCGTGGGCTGCTGATGTACGAGACCGAGCGCTGGGACGACGTGATCGCCGCCGTCTCGCCGCTCACGACCGCGGGAAGCTCGGGCGACTTCGACCAGATCCTGCTTGCCTACGGCCACGCCATGACCGGCACTGCTCTGGCCCACATGGGCTCGCACGCGATCGGCCAGGAGAAGCTCGAGCACGCAGTGCAGGCGGGGTACCGCGCAGTCGGCGGCTGGGCGTCCCTCGAGCTCGGCCTCTCACGGCGTGCAGCCGGCGACGAAGAGGGAGCGCAGAAGGCGTTCTCGGGTGGCCTGCAGTTCCAGACCGGGACCGACGCGCTGCAGGACGCACTGCAGAACAAGTCCCGGAAGATGCGGATCACCACCGCGGCGGTGATCGCCGCCCGCACGGACCCGTGGGACCCCGCCACCGAGCCCGACGTCGCCGACTTCGAGCGGACGTCGTCACAGGAGGAGCGCCGGACCACCCTCACGGACGCGCTCGAAGTCCTCGATCGACTCGACGGGATGCAGCAGATCAAGGAGCGCATCGAGACGATGGGCCTCGAGATCGCGTTCGAGAACGAGCAGCGGCGCCGCGGGCTGGCAGTCAAGCCGAAGACGCGCCACCTGATCTTCAAGGGCCCGCCCGGGACCGGCAAGACTACGATCGCGCAGCTGGTCGTCGCGCTCTACTACGGGCTGGGTGTGATCCGGCACGAGACGCTCGTCGACGCGAACCGCGCGAAGCTCGTCGCGGAGTACGAAGGCCAGTCGGGGCCGAAGACCCTCGCGAAGCTCGAAGAGGCCCGCGGCGGAGTGATCTTCATCGACGAGGCGTACGAGCTCGTGCAGGAACGCCCCGGGCAGAAGGACGCGTTCGGTCACGAGGCACTCACCGCGCTGCTCGAGTACATGGACAACCACCGGGACGACATCATCGTGATCATCGCGGGCTACGAGGCGCCGATCGAACGCTTCCTGCAGGAGAACCCGGGCCTGAAGAGCCGCTTCGCGTACTCGCTGAGCTTCAAGACGTACAGCGCCGACGAGATGTGGCGGATCATCAACGGGATGGCGGTCGCCGACGGGCGGTCGATCGACCCGCGGGCCGAGAACTTCTTCAAGCAGACGATCGAGATCATGCACGACACGGACGCATCGCGGAAGAAGGTCCTCGACAACGCCGGCAACGGCCGCTTCGCGCGCAACGTCTTCGAGCAGGCTCAGGGGCTCGCGGCCAAGCGCCTCATGCGCAGCGGCGGCGACCTGAGCGCGCTCAGCGACGCAGAGCTGATGCAGCTCTCCGCCGAGGACATCCACGGAGCGATGGCGCAGATCCTCGCCGGCTACAGCATCACGCACCTGCCGGCGATCGCGTAGCCGCCGGACAGCAGAGAAGCAGAAACCCCGCACGTCCTCGGAGGGCCGTGCGGGGTTTCTGCTTCTCTGGGGAACCTGCCGACTGGCCGCCTAGGGGCGCTCGACGATCTCGAAGCGGGAGTGGAGGATCGTCGCGATGCCGGCCGCGAGATCCGACCAGTCCTCGGTCCGGTCGGCGAGCTCCTCAGCGAGGACGGCCTGTACGGGGTCACTAATGCTCTTCGTCATGTTCGTGCTCCTGGTCGGTTGTTCGTGGTCTCAGGTGAGCATGGCTATGTCAAGTTGATCTGGCCCCGGTAGGGCGGTTTCATTCGGCCCCACCTGAGTGGGGCCCTGAGCCGCTAGAGTCCGGGGTGTGGATGGGCGGCCGCGGGTGCGCAGTGTGGTTGCGCCGACTGGTTGGGATCGCGAGTCGGTGCGTGCGTATGCCGAGTTCGTGATCGCGCGTGATGATCAGCTCGGTGATCAGGTATCGGTCCGGGTGAAGATTAAAGACGGGGAGCCACTGCCGAACCTGACGACCCGGTGGACCGTGGTTTATGTCACTCACCAGAACCGGGCCTTGCGCCGGCATCTGTCGGTAGTCAAGGACGAACGCCGCGCTTAGCCCGCGGTAGCTGCTGCTTCGGTGTGAGCCAGGCGGTAGCTGTGAGTGCCGGTTTCGATGATGGTGCCGCGGTAGGTGAGCCGGTCGACGATCGCGGCGCAGAGTCGTGGGTCGGTGAAGGTGTCTGTCCAGCCGGAGAAGGACTGGTTGGAAGCGATCGCGACGCTGTTCTTCTCTTCGCGTTCGGTGAGGACTTGGAAGAGCAGTTCGGCGCCGCGGCGATCGAGTTCCATGTAGCCGAGCTCGTCGATGATGAGCAGGTCAACGCGGCCGTAGCGGTTGATGGTCTTCGCGAGCTGCTTCTCGTCAGCGGCCTCGACCAGCTCGTTCACTAGTTTGGTGGCGAGGGTGTAGCGGACTCTAAAGCCTTGCTCGGCGGCAGCGGTTCCCAATCCGATCAGCAGATGGGATTTGCCGGTTCCGGAGTCGCCGATGAGGCAGAGCGGCAGTCCGTGGCGGATCCAGTCGCCGGTGGCGAGCTGGTGGATGGTGGCGGGTTCGATGTCGGGGTTGGCGTCGAAGTCGAAGTCCGCCAGCCACTTCTCCCGCGGGAACCCCGCGGCTTTGACGCGGCGAACAGTGGAGCGGCGGTCCCGGTCGTCGACTTCGGCGAGCAGGAGTTCGGCGAGGAACCCCTGGTAGGACAATTGCTGCTTGGCGGCGGCGGTGAGGTGCTGGTCGATCATCGACCGCACTGTCGGCAGGCGTAGGCGCCGGCAGGCCTGGTCAACGGCGGCGAGGGCGGCTTCTTCGGTGAGGCCGCCCCGGCGGCGCAACGACGGGGCCAGCGCATTCGTCTGGTTCTTATTGGCGGTTGCGGTCATAGCCGGGTGGGCCTTTCAATCGGTGGTGGGTCCAGCGACTCAATCGGTGGTGGGTCCAGCGACGCAGGTAGCGCGTCGGAGGCAGTGCGTCGCCGGTGCTGCGGGAGCAGGCGGTCGTAGGCCGTAACGCTGGGCAGCGGTCGCCGGTCGGGTGGCAGGCCGGCGATCACCGCCGCGGGGTCTGCGAGCCGTCGTTGGGTGAGGCTGACAACTCGTTGCTCGCGTCGTTCGGCATGGCGATCGAGATGACGGCCAGCGTTGGCCCCACCTGTCTGGTCGGCAGCGACCGAGGCGTGCGCGAGCAGGCGGGCTTCGGCGCGGCGAGCCTCAACGGCGACGACCTCGGCGCTCACCGCCCCGACCCGCAATGCAGCATCGATGCCGGCGATCACCGCCGCGGCGGGCAGGCTGCGGTGCAGCAGCAGGACGTCGATCAGCTCGCTGGTGCCGTCGGTGTCGCCGTTGACTCGTCGGGCGGCGGCCCAGAACGCATCATGGCTGGCGGTGAACACCCCGGCAGCGCGGGCCTGCGCCAACGCCGTTGATCCCGGCAGGGCACCGGGTTTGAACTTGAGCACCTCGAGGTAGTGGTCGAGGTCGATCTTCGCGGTGCCGCGGCCGGCGACCCGTGGATGCCGCGCGACCAGGGTCCGGCCGTCGTAGACCAGCAGCTGGGAGGCTTGTAGTGAGACGCGGACTCGGCGGCCGATCAGGTGCGCCGGCACCGAATACTTCACCATCCGAACGGTGATCATCGCCGACCGATCGACCCGTGGTGTGAGGATCAGGCCCGGGTCGAAATCCTCCACCGGCAGCGGCGCGAGCGCTGCTCGGTCGTGCTCGTAGTCCTGGCCGATGGTGCGCAGTCGTCCGTCGATCCGGCGGCCCTCGTCGCGGTCCTCCCAGGCTTTGATCTGCTCGTTGAGCTCATCGAGGGACTCGACCTGCGGCATTGGGGTCAGCCGGTTGCGGCGGAACCATCCGACCTCGCCTTCAACGCCGCCCTTCTCGTGCGCCCCGGCGATGCCGGGCTGGCAGTAGAACGGATCGAATCCGTAGTGCGAGTGAAACAACGTCCACCGCGGGTTCTCCTGTCGCCGCCGGTCTCCGCCCTGCAGGACCGCGACCACCGCCGAGGTGAGATTGTCGTAGCGGATATGCCGGGTCGGGACCCCGCCGAGCTCGCGGAACGCCTCGACGTGCCCTTCGAGGAACGCTTCCTGCCCGCCGGTCGGATAGACCCGGTGAATGGCCTTGCCCGAGTGCGAGAGCCGGTAGACGAACATGTGGCACTTGGTCTTCACCCCGCCCAGGATCACCCAGACCTCGCCGAAGTCGACCTCCGCCTCCGCGCCCGGGGCGTGGTCCTGGGCGATGAACACCTCCGTCCGGCGGCCGGCCTCCACCTCGATCTGCGCCCGCCGGACCC
This sequence comes from Tsukamurella tyrosinosolvens, assembly GCF_900104775.1. Taxonomy (NCBI): domain Bacteria; kingdom Bacillati; phylum Actinomycetota; class Actinomycetes; order Mycobacteriales; family Tsukamurellaceae; genus Tsukamurella; species Tsukamurella tyrosinosolvens. Next base: position 2,863,479 of record NZ_FNSA01000003.1, on the reverse strand, counting down.
GCACGTAGTCCCGCACCGTCGAATACGACAACTCGACCGCATCGTGCTCGATCGCCAGGCGTTCCCGGATCCGCGTCGCGGTGTGCCGCTGCTTACGCGGAGCATCCAGATCCGACCGCAACATCTCATCAATCGCCGCCTTGAACCGGTCCAACCGCGGCGACGACCGCTCCGGCGTCTTCCGCGGCGGCGGCTCCGCCGATGACAACGCCTGCCGCACCGTCCTCCGGTGCACGCCATGCTTGCGAGCCAACGCCCGGATACTCATGCCCTCGACCCGGGCGTCCCGCCGGATCTGCGCGAACAGCTCCACCTTCGATCCCATCATTGGCCACCACCTGCTTCGGCTCGGAAACGATGTTCACGAGCAACCATCAGGTGGGGCCAGATCAAACCGTCGCAACACCACCGGCGAGTCGCAAACGGGGCCAGGTCTAGCCGTCGAGCCGGGGCCTCTTCAAGCTGTCATAGCCATGAGCACGGCCGGCAGCGCCGGCACGTGCACTTCACCGGTGTCGAGGCGAACGCAGTCGTTGCGGCCGACGGTCCGGAACTCGACCCCGTTGGCGTCTCGTGCGTAGACCTCGACCGGCAGGCGGCGCAGCTCCTTCTCGGTCTCGATCGGGTGATCCCACCACCTGTCGACGATGTCGCCCGCGCTCACGTACACCGGCATCTGACTTCTCCCTTCGGTTACCGAGCGCCGCGCGCCAGCATGAACTTCCGCGCATCGATCAGGAATTGAGCGTCGTCGACGCGATCGAACGCGGCGATCAGTGTGGGCGGCGAACCGCTCTCGCCGAGCGCGACGATCACGTTGTCACCCTCAGGCTGATCGTGCAGCAGCTTCCACTCCCCGGGGAACGTCCCGTCGGCGGCCCGCTCCACGCTCTCCAACCAGGTCTTCATCTCACATGCTCCCGTGAATCGTTGAAGTTCATCGTTCGTCGTGCGCGGGTGCGCACGAAGGGCAGAAGTCCTCACCAGCGAGGCTGAGCCAGCCGAGCTCGGCCGGATCCAGGTCGGCGGTGAGGTTGCCTTCCATCATCGCTGCTCCGAGCTCCTCGCTCTCGCCACAGTCATCGCACGCGAGCTGGAGCGTCATGGCCATCGCTGGTCATCCCGGCGGGTCAGGCCGAAGTGTCGTCGTCGGGCGCTGAGTCCGCGGACACGTGGGCCTGCGGGTGCGCCAGCTTGTGGTGGGCGCGGGTCGCTTCCGGGTCGATCGCGTCGTCGGTGTACCGGTCCCACTGGCGCTCCATCCGAGGGTCCATCTGGTCGGCGTATCGGAGACGCCGCGGGACGATGCTGCCGTCGGCGACGGCAGCGGTGACTTCGTCGAGCAGGTAGAAGACCTCGCGCAGCTCCTCGGCGCGGAGGTTGTCGTCGGGCTCGTAATCGAGCTCGGGATGGAGGATCCCCCGCGAGATGCAGGTCCCGATCACGGCGTCGGAGATCTCCTCCGCGGATTCGCTCGCGAGCTGGAGTTCGATCTCGTCGAAGAAGCCCTCCGGGACCCTGAGCGGCTGTGGTTCGGTGGCTGTGCTCATGCGGGCTCCTCGGTGTGGTTGGTCGGCACGGCTACGAGTCGCGTGTCGGGAGGTGCGGCAGACCATAGCGGCGGAAGTGCGTGTTCCCCAGTGGTCGAGGTCGACACGCCGGAGGTGGCGCTCACTTTCGTCGCGAGCTCTGGCGTCCACCACGAAGCGCGGCGGCGAGCTGCTCGGACACCGCGCGCACTTCGACGGTGCCATCCGGCAGGTGCTCCGCGGCGACGACCCGGAAGGTCTCACCGTCACCGATCGCGTCGCCGCCGGCGACCGGCATCGCATCGCCCGTGAAGTAGCGGACGCGAACTCGCCCGGCGCCACCCTTGACCGCGCCGTCGGACCTGCCGAGCGTGAAGCCGCGGGTGGTGAAGGTTCCCCCGTCGGGGAAGGCGTCGGAGATGAACTCATCGACGCGGTCCCGGTAGGCGGAGGGAACGACGTGCGTGGCGGTCACGACGCGCGGGGTGCGGTCTCGCAGCTTCCAGGTGCGCCACATCTCGAATGCCTGCTCCAGCTTCGCCTGGGCGACCAGGGAGTGGGCCGGCACGAGCTCAGGGTTGTGCCCCCGCCGCGCGACGGAATTGGCTTGGGCGATGAGCGCGGGTGCCGCCGCGCGCACGTCCATGTGTTCAGGTGACAGGCCGTGGCCGACGGGAACAGCCGCCGTCGGCGCCGTCGCGTCCCAGGCGATTCCCTCGAGCTTCGCGCGCGCTCCGGGGTAGTCGGCGTCCAGTGAGTTCTGCCGGTGCCGGATGCGGAATCCGGCGCAGGCCGCCGCCTCTCGATCCTGGACGGGCACATCACCTGCGTACCGCTTGAGGGGAGCCTCCTTCGCGGGCGCGGTGTAGACCATCGCCGGGGGGAGGCTCCGCATGAACTCGCTCCGCGCCGCCCGTGCGAAGCGGAGATTGCGCGCGACCGCGAAACCCTCGATGCGCGTGGTGTCACGGCGGGCGTACCTGGAGTGGAGGGGGAGCGTGCTCGTGGGCACGGGAGGCGCAGACAGAAGTCGGTCGGCGACGATCGCGCGGGCCCGTCCAGCGGTGCTCTGGTCGTCCGGATTCGGCAGGTAGAAGGCGCGCTCGATGGTGCGGCGACGAGCGGCGATCTGCATGGACTGTGCACGCGGTGAGTTCCCGGTGATCAGGGCCTCCACGGCGTCGTCGATGCTCGAAGGGTTCTTCCGCTTGGTCTTCTTGCTGCCGAACTCGACTGCGGGGATCCGGGCCAGCACAGCGGACGCAGGCTCGTTAGCCTCGACGGGGAGGCGCAGACCGTCGACGGCGATCGTCAGGCGCCCTCGGGCATCCGCTGATACCTCGACCCCGTCGGCGAGCACTGCGGGGCGCTCGCCGGCACGGGCGCGGTCCATCAGGTCGCCGACAGTCAGGGCCGGCTCCGCCTCGAGGGCAGCGGAGGGGACGCGCGGCCGAGCGGACTCCGCCGCACGGCCGGAAGCCTCGTCGAAGAGACGGTCTGCGACCCGCTGCGAGACCGTGGTCATTGACAGGACCTCGTCGACGGTGTGCCTGCGGTAGAAGTTCTGCACCGCCTCCGGCAGCTCGTCGAACTTGGTGCCTGGCGGAGGAGGCGACGCCGCGCCCGAGGCGACAGCGTCGATGCGCGTGTCGAGCCGGTCGAGCTCGGCGGCGGCGCGGAGCGGGTCGGCATAGGCGCCGGTTTCGATCAGCGACCGTTCACACAGCGCCGAAGCCATCTCGATCTTGGCCAGGTCCGGCGACTGCCCGTTGGGCCCCGTCGCGAGCAGGTCGGTGAACGAGTCCGGAGGTGTGCGCGTTCCGCCCTTGGGTGTTCGCAGCAGCTCCTGGCTGATCTCGGGTGACACGGCCTCGAGGCTGATCAGCAAGCTCGACAGCATGTCAGGCGAGACGGCAGCGACAGCCGAGGCGCTGGCCTCGTCGAAGACACGGGGGGCGTTCACCGCGACGCACTCGCGCGCCCTGCGGGTTCGCAGGCGACGGGAGTCGTCGGCCCGCGACTGCGCGGTCCGCGGGCAGCGCTGGGTCTTCCGGTTGCTGGTGGGGAACTTGGCACAGCTAACGCACATCTCTTCTTACCCCTCTTGAGCTGCAGGTGTCGCGTCCCTTGAAGTATTGCAGAAGACGCAACAGATGGGCGCATTGCGCGACGCAGTCGGCATGCTCGTGTTCGGGGTGGCTCTTTCGCGACCGTCTGGGCGTCCGATAGTGCCCAGGTCAGGAGAGGTTGGACTCGCTGCTTGGTGCGGCGGGGCCGCTCACCGGCGGGATCGCACTCGAGCGTCGAGGAGGCGCAGAGATTCGAGCTGTTGCGCCCGCCGCGGGGTCAGTCGACCTGCTCTGTGTGCTCGCCGCTGGCGGATGACCCATCCGTAGATGGGATGTCCTGGGCGGATCTCGACAGGTGGCGTCGCTCGTGCGAGCTGGAAGTTCGCCTCCCAGGCGGAGTCGTGTCCTCGCCACTTCCAGCCAGGCACCGTCTCCAGGGCGTGTCGGCGGTAGGCGCTGAGCGTCCCGCCGCGGCGCTGCGCGCGCTGCGTGGACACCCATCGGGCGAGGGCGGCCTCGGCCGGGTCAGGGGACTGCGTCCGGGGCATGCGGCCCGCCCGTTCGACATGCTCGAGGAGGTCGTCGACCCGCGCGAACCACGTCGGCGCGGACCGGGTCGTGTTGGCGGCTTCGGTCCAACCGGGCAACGCCCTCAGCGCCGAACATCGCTCGGGTGCGAGAGTCCCGTTGCGCAAGGCGAAGCGCTGCGCGGCGGCCCAGCCTGCGAGGTTCTGGTCATCTGCGCGGGTGGGCATTCGCCCACGGGCCTCGGCGAAGTCTTGAAGGCGGCGCAGCGATCGCGACCAGCTGTCCGCCGCGGGGTGCCAGCTGAAGGAGGCGAGGCTCTCGAGCGCCGCGGCTCGTCCGGCGCTCAACGTGCCGGCGGCGTGGGCCCGTCGTTGGCGACTCAGCCACGCGGTGCGCCAGGCACCGTGCAACGGCAGGCCGCGAGCATCGCGCTCGGCGACCAACAGAAACCGCTGCTGCCACGCGGCGTCGTAGTCGAGGCGCCTCCGCTGCTCGGACGTGCCTTCGCGTCCCGAGTCATGCTCCACCGTGCTCGACCCTTTCGCCAGCGTGCTGTGGCGGGCAACGTACCGGGGGCGGGGCGGGTCTGCGCGCTCAAGCGCGGTCGCGGCGGTCTCAGGCCGCCGGAGGCGTCTGACCCACCAGTTCGCGAAGGTTGACTTCCGCGCCGGCCGTCCAGGCGAGGAGCTCGTCGCCCTCGCGCAGAGCGGTGGAGTCGCTGGCGGCACGCTTGGCGACGGCGTGGAGGTGCTGGACGCGCAGCGCAGTCTCCATCATCTCGCTGCCGAGGTTGAGGTCGACCACGTAGGGCGTGCACGTCGGGATGGGCTCGTCCTTGGGGACCGAGAGGACCAGCGCGAAGACCCGCGAGACAGGGGGCATGACTTCCCAGCGCGAGCCGTCCCAGGACAACATCATGGTCGCGGTGGAGTACTGGGCGAGCTGGATCGCGATCGAGAGCCAGCTCCAGTCGATCGAGCTCGAGGTCTTCAGGTCCCCGATGACCCAGTCGCCGTCGGGAGTGACGGCGAGGAAGTCGAAGGTGCCGACGAGCCCGGAGGCGGGGATGAACACGGTGCGCTCGACCATCTTGTCCACGAACTGGAACCCGAGCCGACGCATGGACTCGAAGAGCACTGCGAGGTAGGGCTGCAAGTCCTTCGGTGCCTGGTCGAAGGTGGTCGCCCCGGCGATGATGGCTTCGAGCCACGCGTGGAGCTTGTTGCCGAACACGCTGCCGTCGTCGCCGCCGACGCTGCGCTTGGCCTTGTTGGCGATCCGCTCGAGCGACTTCCGGTCGAAGAACTCGAGCGTGGCGATGTGTGGGTGCGCGGTGGTGTCGATCCCGTTGAGCAGGTGCGGGTTGTTCGCGAGCCCGAGAACCGTGCCGCGCAGCATCCAGTTGGTCAGGTTGGTGGAGTCGTCGAGCGACTTGGCCAGCGTGGTCGCTCTGGTCACGTTGTCGGTCTTGCGGATGCCGTCCAAGCCGGGAACCACGTACTCGTTGCCGTCCTTGGTGTACTCCGGCTTCCACTTGCCCGGGATCTCAGGAGGGTTGGCCCAGGCGGCGGCCGGCGGCTCGTACATCTTGATCGGGCTCGTGAAGGCGACGGGCGGAGCGAAGTTCGCCGCCGGCGGGATGCCCGAGGGACCCGCGACCGGCTGAGCTGCCGGAGGGGCCGTGGGCGCGCCGCCCACCGTGGCGAGAGTCGGGGGCGCGCTGAGCGCGGAGGGGGCCGCTGGCGCCGGCACGCTTCCGATGGTGGCGAGCGACGGCGGCCCGCCGACGGTCGCGGGCATGGCAGCGGCGCCGACCGGGGCGAGGGCCGGGGGGCCGGCCAAGGGCGTCTGGGGGAGATGCTGCGCCTGTGGATCGACGGTCGGCGGCGCCTCCGGCGTCCCGACGGTGCCGATGAAGGGCGGCGCAGGGAGCGGTGCGGGACGGGTCATGGCGCAGGAAGGTAGTGCCGATCGAGCGCCGCGCCCAGGCGGCCGCGGCGACACGCCGACGTGCGCGTCTAGGCCGCGGGAACGATGAGGGACGGGCGAGGAGCTTCGATGCGCGGGGTGAGGGTCGGCGGGGCGAGCTTCGCGAGCGTCTTGCGCCGCTTCACGGTGAGCGTGACCGGCACGTGAGGGGAGCGCAAGAGTGCCCCGGCGACCACCGCTGCCCACGCGCTGTCGGCGCGGTCCTCGATGTTCGGTCCGCGTTCGGCGTCCGGCCACGTGGACGCGTAGGCAGCGACCATCTCACCCTTGCTGGCGTTCCCGTTGTTGGTCGCCATGACCTTGATCTGGCTGGGAACTGCGGTCACCATCGGGATCCCGAGCCTGTACATGCCGTCGGCCAACGCCCACCAGACGTAGCTGCGCCGGCCGGAGGACGTATCGGCACCTTCGACGGTGAAGGAGAAGTCCTCCATGACCACGAGCGCGGGGTCGCACGCGAGCACCTGGCGGAGGATCCCGTGGACGAGCTGGCTGTGCCGGGCGACGTGCCCGGCGATGCCCTTGTCCTCCGGGGCAGGGGAGGAGTGGACTGCGGTCTGCAGCGTGCCGTCAGCGAGGTCGATCGCGGCGATGCCGGCTCCGGTGAGAGACGGATCGATCCCGACGGCGGTGCGGCCCGGGACGGTGGGATCGAGCGGAATGAGCGGGGAAGACATGCCGCGAAGTCTGAGCTGCGCCTAGGGAAAGTCGCGCCTGAGGCGCGTCCCAAGAGTTCTAATCGAGATTCGATTATCGAATAACAGTTCGAGAATCTCGAAAGGGTGCCCAGGGCTCCGGGAGTTGGGCGGAATCGTCCCGTTCTCGACAGAGATGTTCCCCTTCTGACCTGCGAAATTTGACACCGAGTAGGCAGAAACCAAGCCCAACTGCACGAATTCACAGCCGTCGCGTCGGACGGGGGCCCCTCCGCCGGACCACGCACATGTCCAGATTAGTGTATTGCAAAGAACTAGATCAGACATGTGTGAGATCGCGAATATTCGCACGTAGATACATGTAATTACTCTTGCTAAACAAATCGTCTTTCGCATAGAGGTTGTTGTTCGGGCGGGTTGCCCGGAGCTCACCGACGTGAATGCGAATCTTCCGGGCGGTGCGCAGAGGGTCCCCCTCGTGACGCGACGTTGACGTGTCGCGGCTGCGTGTATGCGTTCCGGGCGAAACGGTGTCAGTTTTCGCAGGTCAAGTAGGGAACTTCTCGGTCTTCGAACGTACGATTCCGCCGTACAAAGAGCACCGGCGCGAAGAGGCTCGCATGCTGTTCGAATCCGGGGGCGAACGGCGATGTCTCTGCGGCGGCGGACCGGACGGTCTGCGCCGCGGTGTGGCGCGTGTGCCCCGGTCGGGGGGGGGGCGGACACGAGCTTCAGCTGATGATGCGGCTCACCTTGTTCATGAGTCCCGGAACGGTGACGTCGGCGATCGGGGCGGCCTTCATCAGGTTCGGGACGATGCGCATCGGGCGCGCGTCCAGAGCGTGCTCGATCCACTCGCCAGCTTCGTCGTCGCTGAGGGTCACACGGCTGTCGTACTTCTCTGTTGGGCTGATCATGCCGGTCTTAACGAGGGGGAAGTAGACGACAGTGACGGCGACCCCGGATCCGTCGAGTTCCGCTCCAAGACTTCTCGAGAACATCTCCAACGCGGCCTTCGACGCGCCGTAGGCGCCGAATAGTGGCATGGTCCCTGGCCTCAGGGCCCAGGTGCACACGTTCACAATCTGCCCATTGTCGCGTTCGCGCATGCCGTCGAGGACGCCTAGGGACAGACGCACAGCGGCGAAGTAGTTGATTGCCATCGTCCGCTCGAAGTCGTGCATTCGCTCTGTCGAGTCGACGATCTTGCGGCGGATTGATCGGCCGGCGTTGTTGACCAAGACATCTACGTTCCGTCGATTCAGTTCGTCGATGACTCTCATGGCGGAGGCTTCGTCCGCCAGGTCGGCAGTCAATGGAATGGCGATGCCGCCACGAGCGCTGACCCCGGCCGATGTCTCGTTAAGTCCCGCATCACCACGCGCGATCAGGACCAATGTCGCCCCCCGGCTCGCAAGGCGATAGGCGGCGGCGCGGCCTATGCCTGCCGACGCGCCCGTGATGGCGATGGTTTTGCCCGCGAGGGACTCTGAGCTGTTCCGTGGTGGAAGACCGGGAAGCGGAGGTATGAGGGACCTCTGCAGCATTCGGTGGTTGAGTGCACGAACAAAGTTGGCCATGCTGGTGAACGATACCTGGGTCAGGGGAGGCGGAAGTCGACCACGAGGAGAGTTTGGTCCGGTTGGGAGCCGTGCATGTAGGGAAGGACTGATGCCTGCGCTGCGCCCCAGCCTCCGTCCGTGAGACGGATATGAACTTCCACGCTCTCCCCGAGGCGTGCTGCTGCCAGTCGGCGACTTGAGTCGTCAGTGACCAGATAGTGGCCGTCGCCCGATATCCGGTCGACGCTCACTCCCGTGGGTGGATCCGTAAGCCAGGTCCCGATCACGAGTCCGCCATCTTCAAGACGCACGCCGAGTGCCAAGCCGCGACCTTCCGCAGAGGCGATGTACCGTTGCGCGAACTCAGAAGGCGACGGTAGGTCCGGAACAGCCCCGAGCGGGGTCATGTCGTAGAAAAAGCCGCGGACGCAATCTCCTCCAGCTTCGAGGATCATCTGCCAGGCCATGATTTCGCCGGTCTGGATGTGCACAACCGTGACGGGGTGCGAGAAGCGCTTTCCGGACGTTTGCGTGTGCAGAATGTCCACAAGTTCGGCGACGTAGTCGAACCGGAGTGCCCGCCGCGTGAAGTCGACAGTCGGGCGGTCGGCAATGAACTCTTCGTACGTCGTTCCTGACATGTTGGCGCAGGCGAAGCTTTGGTGGAAGACCCGCGCGGCCTCATTCCAGGTGAAGCCTCCGGCCTGGGGCGGATCCTGCTCAGGAGCATGCCTGTGCTGCCACACTCGCACGCCGAAGGTCTCACCATCAGGGCCCGGAATGGGAACCGCCCGTACCACGATCCCGTGGTCGACGACCTCTTCACGGGGCTCTCCGAAGCGTGCGGCCTGCTCGACGACCGGCCAGGCGCCGGGCGTGTATCGCCGTTGAGACCACGGAAGCCAGCCTCGAACAGCCTCGCCATCCAGGACCTGGCTGAATTGGTCCACGGTGGGCTCGTTCTGATCTAGGAACATGCACGCGAGCACTGACCACCCGTACTGCACTGCGACTCCCTTGTCTGGTCTGGAAGCGAGCCGTGCCCGCTGAGGGATCACAAGGATACGTGTCGAACGAGGCTTCGCCTGCAGATCGCCGGCACTGTGTGATGTAGCGACGCGAGGTCGAGCTTCCGTCAGGAGCGCCGTTGTGCCCTCTACACTTGCCGCTCAGGAGCGGGGGCCACACAACCCCGTGCAGCCGAAAAGGTGACGTGGATGGTGACCAGATTCTCGACCAGCGGGATCTCCGCTCTGGCAGCTGCAGCGTTGGCGATGGGCGTGCTGACAACGGCGGCCGGTGGTGCCAGCGCAGCGCCAGGCAAGACGGGTTGGCTGTGTCGACCCGGGGTAGCAAATCCGTGTGTTGTCCCCATGGACATCACAGACCTCGGAACTGGCAAGGTGACCAAAGCGGGCCTCCCGAAAGCTTCGGATCAGCCCGTCGACTGCTTCTACGTGTACCCCACTGTGAGCAACGACCTTGCCCTCAACGCCCAGGCCGTTGCGTCGCCGGAGGTGCGGTCGATCGCGACAATGCAGGCAGCCCGCTTCTCCGGGATGTGTCGTGTGTTCGCACCGCTCTACCCGCAGGTCCCGCTCGCCGCGCTCGCACCGGCGTCGCTCTTGAGTATCAAGCCGGCATTCGACACGGCCTATGAAGCCGTACGTTCCGCGTGGCGCGACTATCTTTCGCGCGACAACGGAGGGCGCGGCGTCGTGTTCTTGGGGCACTCCCAGGGGACGCACATGCTGCGCAAACTGCTCCGAGAGGAAGTGGACTCGAACGCCTCGGTGCGCTCGAAGGTGGTAGGTGCGTTTCTGCTGGGCGGGAACGTGACTACAGCACCCGGCTCCACGCGAGGGGGCGACTTCCGCAACATCCCGACATGCACCAGCCGAGGTGAGTACGGCTGCGTCGTCGCGTACTCGACAAGCGCGTCATCTCCCGCGCTCTCCTTGTTCGGAGATAGTGCCGAAGATGTCACCGGCGCCGCTGTCGGACTCCCCGTCGGCGCCGGGCGCGCCGTCGTGTGCACAGACCCTGCCAAACTCGCAGACGAGCAGGGGCCTGTGGGAGTCACGATGCCCAGTCGCCCATTCGCGCCAGGGCTGATGGCCGCCCTCCTTCAGGTCACGGCCTACCCGCAAGGCTGGCCGACGTCGTCGAGCACGTGGACGATCGGTGCGGGCCGTGGTGTCGGGCAGTGCACTGGCGGCAAGAACAATCTCTACCGCATCACACTGTCGGGGCCTCAGACCATTAACGAGTTGCCCCTGTATCAGACGCATCTGATCGATCTGAACTTCGGCTTGGAGCGCTTGGTCTCCATCGCTCGTTCGCAGGCGGCTTCTTGGCAGGCGCGGTAGTCGTCCGACTAGACAACTTGTCGTTTCTGTGGCGAGTTTCGTGCGACGTGCTATCGTTCGCGTCAGCGCATCTCAGTCGCCTGTGATGGACATTTTCTCGTTGCCCTGAGTAACTCGGACAGCGGTCGCGAAGAGGGGGAATACCCCTCTCTTCAGCGAGCCGTCAAACGTCCGGAGGGTAGCGATGCAGCCGACCACGCGAGGTCGAATCTCCCACTTCTCGGCACTTCGGGTGCCGTTCCGCTGCACCCCTGCACGGGCAGGTGGTGTGTCAAATCCGTATGGCTCGGCTCTGTCGGAGCTTCCCTACGCCGTTGCTCGCGACGGGACTTCGGGTACCGCGGCCCCGGCTTGGTTGCAGGGCTTAGTGGCGTTCGGCAGCCGAGGGGCTCGACGCCCACACCGCCCACGCCGGCATCGCGCACCAATTGACCAGTCGGGGCGACTCCGGGTGGGCTACGGAGCAGCATCTGGTGGCGCTGGAGCGCGCTTGATTCAGCGGAACGTCGAGGGCCGTCTCACGAACCTTCCAGGGGTGCGTTCCACCGGTGCGAGGGCTGCGCCAGTCGAGGTCTGCATCTCTCGGCCGTTGGCCACCGTGTCACTCGAGAGGCTGTCTGGTGAGCACGGCTGTGAGGCAGGCCGATCCTGTTCGGCTTTGAGGCACGCGTGCCTCGTGCTAATCTCTAAAATAGAGAGTCTGACGGTGAGGTGCCGGACGCTTCTGTGTCGGTGTGATCAACGCCCTCGTCGCTCTGCATCTCGGTCCGAGCGATGCGAGAGCCGGTCACGGCTGGGAAGAGGAAGGGGTTCTCGATTAGGACTTCGAGGTCCGTCTGTACGTGCGGCGGCCCACTCGCCAGGCCCAAATCCGTCAGTGCTCCGGAATACGGTGCTAGACCCGCGCCGCCCACCAACCCGATCCACGGAATCGAGTAGACCTGCGATGCCTGACCTGATTGCCTGCGGCCGAGAGGACCTGACCATGGCTGATTTCGATGCCACCACTGACGTGCCCGTGGATTCGCGCCCCGTCGCGATGGAGAGCGTCCGGCACCGTCGCGGAAGCCGGATCGGCACCGAGCAGCGCTACTACCTCCTGAGCCGGCCGATGGTCGTCGGCGCCGACGTACCGCGCGCAGTCCTCGTCATCCCGGACCCGCCGCGCAACAGCTGCCACGTGTACCCCGCAGCCTCGGACGGCGACATCGCCGACTTCTGGCAGCACCGCTCCGTCGCCGGCACTACGGACCCCGAGCTCGCGCTCGCACAGCTGGGGTACCGGGTCTCGTCCTTCACGCTTCCCGTGGCGAGCTGAGGAGGTGGACACGATGCATGGGCACGACGACGAGATTCTCGCCGCTCTGGTGAGTGACTGGGATGTCGCCCCGCCACGGTCCGAATCCGGCCAGCTGTTCTGCCCGCACGAGGTCCAGAGCGTCGTCGCGGACGCGATCCGCGGCGCGTGGGCGGTGCTCGCCTGGGGGCCGGTTCTGCTCGCCGGCGGCGAACACGGCGACGAGCTGACCTACCGCGTGTGGCACGCCGGGTCCGAAGACGTCCCGCCCTGGGTGCTCGAACACCTCCTGCCCGACGGCGAAGCGCCGGACTGACCGACGCGACTGCCCTCCCGACCAACCACGCGCGAAAGAAGACCGACATGCTCACCCCTGACTTGGACAAGCTCGCGAAGCTCCTGGCCCCGGTACCCGCGGGAACGCCGGCCGCCTGGTGGATCACTACGGACCCCATCCACCTCGACGAGGCGCAGGTCTTCGAGGCGGCTCACGCTCAGTGGGTTCGCGACATCACCGTGCTCGCCGAGGAGGCGGGATCGTCCTTCGAGGAGGTCTACACCCAGAGCTCTCTCGGGGTGACGCGTGTCGCCGGGTTCGCGCCCGCCGGCGACGGTGCGCCTGCGCCGGGGTGGCGCCTGAGCGTCAAGCTCGGGCTCCTGGTGCCGTCCCGGCGCACCGCCGCGGACCGCGCGACCGGCTCATCCGAGCGCTTCGCAGCCCTGGAGCGGGAGCCGCGCCTGGGCAGTTACGTCACGGGCATCGACTCCGGCATGCGGGCCGCCGGCAACTACTACGGCACCCAGTTCTACCTCCGCGACGGCGCCATCATGGCGTTCCTCGCCACCGCACCGGAGGCGGCCGACACGATTCGGTCGTTCCATGTCGCCGAATCCTGGCAGCGCACCGCATTGTCGGTCTTCCATCGGCTCCACGAGGCCGGCGGGGAGACCGTCGCCGCCTAGACCTCCTAGCGGCCCCCAACAGGTCGCTGGGCAGAAGCTCCGCCCAATCCACCCCGAGAGGAACCCCATGTCGAACAACAACCCCAGCCTCGAGGCCGTTCTCGTCTACCCGGCCGGCAAGGACACCCCCGTGCGGTACGACAGCGTGAGCTACGACGAGGTCGACCGGAACGGAACCCTGCATCTCGCGCACGCGGACAACACGCGGGGGGAGATCCGCTACGTGGTGTGGGCGTCGGGCTTCTGGAGCCACATGGAAGTCGTCGATGCGGACACCGCGACCGCCGCTCAGACCGCGTCCTGACCTCTGGGGCGGATTCACCGCCCCAATGGCGCGCCTCATCGAAAATCTTGACCTTCCACCACTTCCTGATAATCTCTAAAATAGAGACTAGGAGGGTGTATGCGAGAGCGGATCGACCCGGACGTGACTCGGGCCTTCGAAGACATCAGTGGCCTCGGCCCGTCAGGCATCGAGGAGGTCGAGGCGCTGGAGCGGATGCTCAGCAGACGGATCACGTGCCACGCGCATCTCGTCGGGGCCGAGCGCGGAGCCCGGGCCTACCACGGTCCCGCGCTGTGGCGCCTGACGCTGGAACCGTGCCTCACCGTCCAGCACGAGCGGGCTCGTGGAGTGGTGTGTGACCCCTGCGCCCGGTGGCTGCAGCGCTCGTTACGCAAGTACGTCTCCCGCGAGTGCTCCGTCGCGTGGTTCTGTCCGCAGTGCCGGAGAACGGCAGACGTCGTCCGAGACCACACCCTGGTGCGACTGTGACGGGGCCGCACGGAGAATCACGATGGGACCGCCTCGCCGCCTCCATCAACAAGGCAGGCCTCGAGGCTCGCGTCTGTGCCCAGCCGCGCGTCGAGCACCATCGCGGACGAATGCGGCACAGGACCGATCACAGCATCACGGTGCGGCACCTCGGCGGCGGCATGACGACGATCACCGACGTCTATCGCCAAGGCGTCTGGGTCGGCTGGGAGGTGCGGCGAGAGGACGCCAGCGGCGCCACAGTCCGTCTGTGGTCCGCGACGAAGAAGCGCGGCGTGGTCGTGCAGAACCTCACATCTGACCCGCCCACAGACGCGTCCCGCCGACCGACCCTCGAGGAGGCCTCATGACCAACGCAACTCACACCGTGCGCACCGTCACCGAACACCGGTTCATCGTCCCGTGTCCGTGGCCGGAGGGTGGCGACTGGAAGGACTTCGGTATCGCGCTGAAGTGGGCCCAGGACGTCGCTAAGGAACACGGGATCAGCACCTCCATGGACGACTGGTCGCGCCTGCGGGTGGAGGACGACCAGCTCGTGATCGTGCTGACGATTCAGGGTCAGGACCAGGAGCCGTGAGCACCACATCCTGGATGGCCGCGAGAAGGCCGGCCGGCGCCGGCACGAACCGCCGTCTGCGTCGAATGCTGCTCTGGTACGGCATCACACACCCCGTCACGCCGATCGCGCCGTGGCGGATCGGCATCGAGGCAGACGCAATCCGGCGCCGCCACTACGCCGAACTGGTGGCACGGTGGTGCGTCGAAGGGCGCCTGGTTTGCGAGTGCTGCGGCCGGCGCGGCGAGACCGTCGGCTACACCGGCCACATCGAGCGCTACTCGATCATGTGCAGCGGCTGCGTCTTCGGGGTCGAGTGCGGGCGCGGTCTCTGCAGCCCGGCGCCGCTGGACTGCACCGCGTGCGGTCGCCGCCATACCGGGTGGTGCCATGGGTAGGGGGCCGATCGTCCAACTCTTCGACACCGCGGCGCGAACCCTCGACGAGGCGCGACGGCTGCCCCCTCGCCAGTTCCTCGCGCTGCTGCTCGTCCGGGTGGCGCACGCTCTCCACGATGCCGATCACCTTGAGCACGTCACCGTGCCGGCGACCGCCGGCCTCGTCGAGATCCTGGTGCAGGGCGACGAGTACGGCTCCGGCGTGATCTCCGTCGCCGGCGACCTCGCTGCAATCACGCACGAGGACCTTGCTTCCGAGGATGAAGCCGACGACCTCCTGCACCGCGCACACTGCTGCGCACCGCGAGACGGCTCCGAACGTGGAGGAGTGCGCCATGGATGAGATCTTCGAGGAGCTGCTCGACACGGCGCTGGACTTCTTCGACCGCGACGGCCGCTCGCGTCGGCCGGGCCGCCTCCGCCGGTTCTTCGGAGCTCAGCGTCGTCGCCTCACCCACCGACTCACGCGGGGTCGCCGCCGCACCCCATCGAGCCGGGACGGAGGGGGCGATGATGGCTGACCTCGTGCCCGAACTCATCTGTCGCCGCTGCTGGCGCCCGGTCGGCCGGGACGGAGCAGGCTTCGCCTGCTACGCCGACGGTGAGTGTGCGCCGCCCGACGTGTTCGGGCCGGGGGCGTGCGAGAACTGCGGCTGCTACTGCGAGGAGAACCCTTGATGTCGCTCGATCCGAATCCCGAGCCCGCCGTCCCTGTGATCGCCGCCGATCCCTGGGGCTCGTCGAGGCGAGTTCCACGCCTGCAGGCCGTCACGCTCGCAGCGGCGGTCGCGTCTCTGGTGCTGAGCCTGGTCGGCCTCTACACCACCTACCGCACGTCCGAGGCGCTCAACCGGCTCGGCGCCGCGCCGAAGACCGAGGAGATCGGGGCGTGGCCGACACCGGTCACGCCACGCCCCCCGGGGGCGGCGGCGCCGTCCTCGGCGACCGACTGGGTCGTGGACTGGGCTGCGCCCGAGGTTCCGCTGACTCCGCTGGCCCTGACGACGACCTGCAACCGGATCGGATCGGACCCGGTGGGAGCGCTCGCCCAGAATCCGACCAGGGCATGGGTCTGTGGCAGCGAAGACACACGCCCGGTCCTCAACATCGTCTTCGAACGTGAGGTCGCGGTCTCGGCAGTCACGTTCGTCCCGGGTTACGACTACGTCGACGACCGTGGCGTGGACATGTGGACCACGGTCGGGAGTCCGACGCTCCTGACCTGGCGGACCGGCGGTTCCGTCTACACCCAGCCTGTCCGTCCCGGTCGTGCTCCAGTCACGTTCCGTATCGACTCCACCGTGGCGTCGCGCGCACTGTCGGTCACGGTTCTCGCCGCAACAGGTTCCTCCGAGGACCCCGCCCCGAACGCGCAGACCATGGCGCTCTCTCGGCTCACCATCATGGGGCGCGTCGCAACGCCGCGGAACCAGATCCCGTCACCAACGAACGGCACCGGCCCCAGATGAACCTTCCCGCGCTGAAGCGCACGATGAGAGGAATGCTATGACTGACCTGCAGGTGGGCGACATCGTCTTGCCGGTCGACTACCGGGAGTACGAGGCGGCATTCAAGCAGCGGCCGCTGCGGGTGACTCACGTCTTCAAGAACGGGAACATCCGCGCGAAGACCGACGACGGGCGCTGGCGCTCGGACGGCCCCGCGGAGTACTTCTACCGCCCCGACTTCGAGCAGGCGCGCTGTGGCGGCTGAGCCGAACGCGGACATCGTGGTCCAGTTCGACCGACTCGTGATCGAGGTTCCGTACCAGTCGATTCCGCTGCGCGAGGCTGAGGAGCTCCTCGCTCGCCTGCAGCTGGCGGTTGACGATCTACGCTCCTGCGGAATTGTCCGCGGCACGGAATGAGCGAGGCGCTCGGGGAGGCGCTGTTGCGTCTCGGACGGATACGTTCTACTCTCTAAAATAGAGAGTCGGACGCATCGAAGCGGGCCGCTCCGCAACACACCAGGAGGCCCAGATGGCGATCCAGACAGCGAAACTCGCCACGATCGAGACGCACCGTCTCGCGGATGTGATCGCGGAGACCATCTCCGATCGAGGGATCAACCCCGGCTACGACCACCAGCGTGGACGCACGCTCTCGGAGGAGGACGCCGTCTGGCTCGCCGGCGAGGTCGCCGAAGCGATCAAGTTGGAGCTCGCCCCGGGCGGGGCCCTCGACGTCGCTCCGCGGCCGCTCAACTTCAACGCCGTCGCCGACTCCGTCGGAGATGCGGCATGAGCGCGATGGAGACGGTCGCGCCCGCGACTCCCGTCATCGACAAGATGACCGCCGAGAAGGCGGAGATGGACGCCGTTTTCGAGTTCCTCGAGTGGCTCGACGCGAAGGGAATCGTGCTCGCGCACTACGAGGAGGATTCCGGGTTCCGCGACGAGCAGCTGGTGCCCGTGCCGCGCTCGAGCCGCAGCCTCATGTTCGAGTCCTTCGGCATCGACGAGAACGCGCTCGACAAGGAGCGCCGCGCCGTGCTCGCCCACCATGTCGCCATGACCGGTGGAGAGAACCTGTGACCGCGACGAGGTCGGAGGTCGACGAGTGCGCCCGCCAGCGCGCCGAGGGGTACGCCAGAGCGACCTGGCTCGCGATGAAGATCAACCCCGGCGGTGGGTTCGAGACCAAGGATCTGCCGGTGCCTGAGTGGCTGATCGCCTCACATCTCGAAGCCATGGCGGCGGAGCGGGTTCACGCCGCGAATGCTTGCAGTCAGGGGGAGTCGTGAAGATCGGAATCCAGGCGGAGCGTTTCACCGACAGGATCTCGGCGGCGCGCCTGAACAAGGCCGAAACTCTGTTGCTCGGCGATAAGCAGGACGTCACGGACGACTGCATCCTCGCGGTGGCCGCGTGGGCTCGGTACCACTACGAAAGCGCAGCAGAGGTCCGATACGGGGCGACGCGCATCGTCATCCAGGTCTTCGATGAAGAGGAGGCGAAGTGACCGAGCAGCGGTGGGGCCTGACGTGGAGCGGCCGCAAGCACCTCGCGACTGCGATCGAGATCCCGGGAGGCCGGTGGGGCGCGTCCGGGCGGGTCCAAGCGGCGTGCAGCGCCGCCACCGAGCTCTACCCCCTCGACGGGGAGCTTCCCGCCCATCTCATCGATCTGCCTGACGCACCGCTCTGCCGGCGGTGCGTGAAAGCGGCGGGAGCGCCGCATTGAGCGCGCACGTAGAAGAGTCCTACTCCGCGTTCTGCCCTGACTGCGACTGGGAGTCGGAGTACTGGGAAGAGCGCGCGCCGGCCGAGCGTGCAGTCGAGCGCCACAACACGAGCCACCACGGAGAGGCAGAGGAATGACCGCGAACCCTCGCCCGGGACGCACCCCGGGCCAGCCGTTCATCGACCGCAAGGGTCGAGTGTGGGTGCTACGCACCGACAGCCGGGCGGAGCGCCCGTGGGCGCGGTTCATCAACGACCTCTCGGTCGGCTACCGGGCGTGCACGCAGGAGGAGGCCGAAGCCGCGGGGCTGAGCCCGCTCTACGAGCTCTCCGAGGATGACCTGCGGCTTCTCAAGGCGTGTCGCGACACATCGACGGGCACCCTCGGTTCGCGTGCCCGGCTGGTGCAGACGGTGGGCGCGCCGGTGATCGTGGCGCCGGCCGAAGGGCCCGACGCTCTGCTCGATCCGAATGATCCCGACCGCGAGGCGGACGTGCTGCGCCTGGCCGCCGCCGTGGTCGAGCGCGAAGGCATCGGCAAGCCGAAGGCGGTCACCGCGGACGCGTTGATCGAGAAGGCTGAGCGTCTGGAGCGGACAGCTGCCGCCGACGACGAGGACACCGAGGACCGGACACGGGCAGAGGAGTTCGCCGACGCTCGAGGAGCGGCCAGGCACTCGGAGGAGTGGAACGTGGCCTTCGTGTGCTACTTGGCGGGGCTCTCCGATGCGCGGAGCCGCGCCGAGAACTCGAGCGTGGGACTTGCGCGCAACCCGCGCTTCTCGAGGGCACGTGGTTCGGCGCGACCGGCGGATCGGGTAGCCGAGCGATGCGCCTGACGATCTGCCCCACCACGCTCGCCGAGGCCAAGGCCTTCGTCGGGCGGGTGCACAGGCACCACAAGCCGCCGGTCGGCCACAAGTTCTCGATCGCCTGCACCGACGGTGACACCGTCGTCGGGGTCGCCATCGTCGGCCGGCCCGTCGCCCGCCACTTCGACGACGGACTCACCCTTGAGGTCACTCGCTGCGCGACCGACGGCACCCGCAACGCGGCGAGCGCGCTCTACGGCGCCTCGTGGCGCGCGGCCCGCGCCCTCGGGTACCGCCGGCTGATCACCTACACCCGCAGGGAGGAGTCGGGCGCAAGCCTGCGCGGCGCCGGCTGGCGAGTCATCGCTGAGCGCAGCCCGCGTCCCGGGTGGAATGCCCCTGGCCGGCCACGGGAAGACACGAGCACCGAGCACAACGTCCTACGGACCCTCTGGGAGGCAGCATGACCGGCAAGAACTACGCACGCGATGCTCAGCCGGGTTGGCGTGGCACCGACCGGAAGGGCGGCACATGGGTGCTGACGCATAGCTCGCTCACGGGCGGCTCGCTGGCCGCGGCGGTCATGCGGCCGAAGCCGTGGTTGGTTGTGAGCGTGGACGGTGCGACGTACGACTTCCGCTCGCAGGAGGAGGCCGAGGCCGCGGACCTGGTGCCGCTGGTGGCCGAGACGTCCGCGGTGGTCGAGGCCCTTGAGTTGGCTGCCGCCGTTGAGAGCGTGGCCGACGGCAGCACGTCGTCGTTGAGTCTGGACGACCGCGTACTGGGCGTTCCATTCGCCGCTCCCGCGCCGCTGGCACGGGACGATGCATCGGGCTGGTTGGACATCGTCTTCGACGGGCCTCCTTCGCACGAGTCCGGCCGCTTCGTGGAAGTGGAGGACAGCGCAGGGCGCTCCATCCAGATCGGCGACTGGCTCGACCGTGGCGACGGGCACTGGACGCTGCGTGTCCCCGTGTCCGCCCCACTTGACCCGGGCAACCCTGAGGATCTGCGGCAGGTGCGTGAAGTTGTACTAAAGCTCCGTAGCGCAGTCGGCCCGGCTACGGCTAAGGGCGCGACGCTCGGATCTTTCGCCTACCTTCTCGCTGACGAGATCGTTCGCCTGGACCGTGAGCGCGCCGAGGCCGTCCAGGACGCCGCCGACCGCAAGCTCACGGAAGATGTTGCCGACGAAGTGCGGAGCCGTGAGGAGTCCGCGTGGCATATCGCGCAGAAGGCCGCGGAGGCAACCCTTGTGCGTGTCCGTGCTGAGCATCAGGAGGCGGGACAGTGAATGCGTGCAAGGGCGGCTGCGGCCGGATCATCATGACGTGTTGGGGCCGGTACTGCTGGACGTGCACCCTCGACCGCGTGCGTCAGGAGGCGGAGAAGTGAGCGCCGACAAGCCACGCGGGCACATCCTCACCGTCACGAAAGACAACGACTACGACCCCGAGTGCCCGAGCTTCAAGCACTCCGTCGAGTGCCTAAACGTCGACAAGTGCGGCGGCTGGATCGGATGCGACGAACCCCACGAGGTCGACGGCCGTTCCGCCGCTGATGGCCCGTACGGCTGCGACAACGACGCGCCGTGGGAAGGGTACGACGAGCTCGAGTTCCACGGCGTTCTCCACAGTTGGCGGTACGAGTACGGCTGGACGGTGCCCTACAAGCGGTGTGTGGTCGAAGACAACGGCTGGATCTGCAACTCCGCCCATGACATCGCCTTGGAGCACGGATGCGGTCGCCACGAGGTCGAGCACGAGTGGGACGACACCGACTGCACGCTGATCCACGTTCGCGTGCTGCCTGATGGGAGCGCATCGTGAGCACCCCGAACCCCACCGTCGGCGCTCTGCCTCTGCGCCGGGTCTATAGCCGCGCCTCGCGCTGCACCATATGGACCACCAACTGCACAGGTTGCGACGCCGAGTTTCCCCTTGGATTGGGCAGTGAGGCCCAGGTGCGCCGCTTCCTCGATGCCGTTCCTCCGGTTTGCATGCGCTGCTCCAGCGACCGTGCCGCCGAGGCTGAGGGCGGTGCGTCGTGAGCGCCCAGGACCGGCTCGCTGCGATCGCTGCGGACCACGCCCCGGACCAGCTGAGCCCGGATGACGGCTACTCGTGGGTCGACGGCTGCACGTGCGGATGGATGGGCACCGAGTCGCCCAATTGGGACGCTCAGGAGTGGGCCGACATGGACGCCCCGGAGTACCGGACGTACCGCCTGTGGGCCGAGCACCTGGCCGCCGTGATCGACGGGGCCGGCGACATCGCCGTCATCGAGCTGCCGAAGCCGGAGCCGGATGTGGACCGGCCGACCTTCGACGCGGGCTGCGGTGCGATCGCCCACGCTGAACCGGATGGCGACGTGCGCCTACACAGCGTCGCGTGGATCGCCGGACGGTACGGCGGCATGTTCCGCTCGCCGAGGGCCGCGGTTCACTTGGCTGCCGCGCTCCTGGCCGCCGCGAAGGCAGCGGAGGCGGTGAGCGACTGATGACGCACCAGGACGGCACCGACAGCGTGTGGGAGTGCTGCGGCGCATGGGAATGCGTGTGCGGCGTCCCGAACCTCCTGCAAGCGCTCAAGGACAGCCTCGTCCGACGCTGCCGCGAATGCGACGAGCCCATGGACCGCGACGGAGTGACCAGTGGCGAGTGCGGAGGCGGCTCGGGCGAGAAGTGCCCGGAGTGCTTCGGGTGTACCTGCGATGGGAGCTGCTGATGACTGTGGGTGAACCGACCGACCTCATCCGCGAAGGCCGCGCATACGCCAACGCTCTCGCGATACAGCACGGCAAGTTCGAGTCCGCGGACATCCTGAACCGCGTCCTGGATGCGCTCGAAGAGCAGATGGCCCTCGCCGCGTCTCGCGACCAGGCGATTGCGAGCCAGGACGCAGCGCTGACAATGCGGATCAACGAGGCGGTGGCGTGGGGTCGAGAGCGCAAGGCTGAGCGTGACGAGGCCCGTGCCGCCCTGGCAGAGGCGAACGCTGCCATCGCGCGCGTGAATCACGTGCTGGAGCTGACTGAGGATCGCGTCGACGACTACACGCAGGAGACGGCGCAGGGGATCAAACTGCTCGCCTCGCGTGTTCGCCACGCCATCGAGGAGACCCGATGAGCATCCAGTCCGGCGTCGACGTGACGCTCCTGTTCGCAGGCGACGGCCGCATGGTCCCGGATACCGCCGAGTGGGCGCGCGCCGATCAGGTCTTCGCTGAGCACGGCCTGCCGCCGCTTGCTCGGTCGTGCGGGCGAGACGGGCACCCCGAGATGTGCAACAGAGCGTGGATGCGTGCGCAGATGCGTCGCGCGCTGCGGGAGGCCGGGGTTGCGGTCACCTACGAAGACGGTTCGGTCGGCTGGGGAGTGACGACGTGACCACCGAGGCGACGGCGCAGGTGTGCGAGATCCGCGTCCGCGAGAAGTTCATCGACGGCACCGTCGCCCAGGTGCTGCGGTTCGATCCGCCGATCGTCGGCGACGACAACGCCGAGCATGCGTTCGGTATCGCGTGCACGTCCGGCCCTCTGGTGGACGTATACGCGATGGATCCTGCGAACCCTGGGTGGATCGCTCGGGACGAGTTCGGCGGCTGGGTCACGCTGGTGAACTGCTCGCTGCTGAAACGTCGCTCGCGGACGCTCGGGGAGCTCCTCGCCTCCTGCGGCATCGAGATCGTCCGATGAGCGCCGTCGACCGGGCCGCCGACGTCTTCGAGGGGCACGACCACTTCGAATCGCCACAGGGAACGGACCAGTGCAAATGCGGTCGCGCAGTCGACGGCCGCACGGGCTGGTCCATCCACGTAGCCCAGGCCATCGGCGAGGCCGACGGTCTGGCTCTTATCGAGCTCGACGAACCCGAACGGGACGAGAACGGCGACTTCGCCTTCTCCGACGGGTCGGAGGCGGGCTCGGTCGTCGCCAGCCGCGGACTCGTGTGGGGCGCCGGATGGGAATGGACCCCCGAAGGTGCCATCGACGTCGGGCGTCAGTGGATCGCCGCCGGGCGCTTCGCCGGGCGCGCGGAAAAAGAGGCTCGTGAGAGCCGCGGTGAGGCGGGTGCGCGGACCACCAGACGCCGACGGGCGACGCACTTCGCCAGCCCGCCGCGACCCGACCGACCAACGACTAGGAGAACCCCATGACCACCTATACGTTCGAGACCGTCCGGCGCGGAGCCCAGCGAACCGGCGCATGCCCGGCCTGCGGCAAGCGAACGACGCGCCGGCGCACCTTCGAGCAGACGGTGAATCCGTTCAACCGCAACCTCGACGGGTCGGTCAAGTCTCGTGACGAGGTGTTCGCTGCAGTGAGCGCGGAGGCCGCCGCCTGGGAGCCCGACTTCCGTCACGGCGCGTGCGTGGAGGAAGACGCGGAAGCGGCACGATGAACGGATCCAAGGCGCTGCGCTCGATAGCTGAGGGCCGCACATGGAAGCACCGGATGGATGAGCACACCGTGCGCATCGAGGCCGTCGCTGACGACATCCGCGGAGCCGTAGCAGTGAGCAACACCGTGACCGGTCGCGCGTCGCGGATGAGCACGACAACGCTCATTCGCAGCTACGAGCCGTTCGACGACGCCGCATAGTCGGCTCGCGACGCGGCCGGAGAGCCACGCTCAATCGCTGTTGGCGCGGAGACATACTCCCTGTAGTCTCTAAAATAGAGAGTCTATGGGTGGTGTTCACCCACAAGGAAGTCGAGGAGACTGTCGATGTCGCATCGCCCCGTTCACCGCTCCGCGTGCCTTGCCCTGATCACGGCTATCGCGGCCGGCCCGATGCTGCTCGCCGCTTCGCCGGCGCAGGCGGATCCCGCGGGCGCCTGCTCCGCCCCGGTCGTCGATGCGACCCACGACAAGGTGCTCGACTCCGCGTCCGTCACGACACGAGTCCTGGACCTGCGCGGAGCCACGGGCGCCGATGTCTACGTACGCGCCTTCCAGAACACTCCCGGTGGATCAGCCGCGGTGTGGTGGCAGGACGCGTACCGTGAGTGCCCCTCCTGGCTCGGCGCCGACGGGAAGACTCCGAAGCCGAACCTGCTGGTGGTCCAGTTCGGGATGGATCGCACCAACGCCATCCAGTACGGCTCCAGCTTCCACCGGCTCGACCCGTGGGTCGACCGCGTGCGGGCAGACATGGGCGTGCATCTGCGCAGATCCGACTTCACAGGCGCCGTCACCAGCACCTTGGTGGCGCTCGACGAGGCCCTGAAGCCCGCCCCCGATGCGACCGAAGGATCGGGGTCGGCGCCGCTCGTGTCGGCGCCCGCGTCTGACGTCTCGACGATGGCGGGCGGCCGCGCCATGCTGCGGTTCGCGATCGGGATCATCGCGCTCGCGATCTTCATCTTCGCCGCCTTCCAGAGCTTCCACGTCCTGCAGACCCGATCGCGCCGCAAGGAGGAAGCTCGGGAGGCTCGCCGGCGGCTGGACGCGGCCATCCGCTCGTTCTCGGCAGCGCGAAGCGATGCGACCACAGCGGCGAGAACGTCGGGCGTGGAGGATGCGAAGGTTCGCGCCACGGCCGCCGCGGCCGAAGCCGAGGGCACCGTCGACCTGGGCGCCTTCACCGAGCTGCTGTCACGTCGTGACGAGCTCCGCCGCAAGGTCGACCGTCCCGCGGGCATCCTCGATGACGGCACGGAGGACAAGGTTCTCGATCGTGTCGCCGCGTTGACCAGACTCATTGAGCAGCTGCGGTCCGTGGATCGCGAAGCGGTGGCCCTCGCCGACGCGGCGGAGGCCAAGATCGCTCTGTGCACGCCGGAACGCAAGCGTGCGGATCTCGAGGCCGAAGCGCGCCTGCTTGACCAGCAGGCCGCTACGTCGGAAGTGCCCGGCATCGACCTGTCTCACACCGGAGCGACTCTGCGGGCCAAGCGCGACGAGGTCCTCGCCAGCGCCGATCTGATCGGCGCTGGGAATGTGCCGCCGCGCGCGGACGTCGACGCCGCGCTCTCGGAGGCAGCGCAGCTGCGCGCATCCGCGGCCGACGAGGTGGCGCGAGCCGGGCACGTGATCTCCGAGCTGAATTACGTCCGCGACCGGGCCGCCCGGATCGTCGAGCAGTACAGCCGGCCTGTTCCCGGCGTCTCAGCCGAGGCCGCCGAACGCGCCGTTGTAGCCGCGTTCGAGGTGACGCGCAAGACGGACGTGACGGTCTCGGCGATCCCCGCCGAGGGGGCTGATCTCGACGCACTCGGCTCCCAGGTGGACGACCTGCGGCGCGCGGCGCGCGCTGCGACCGAGGAAGTAGACCGGCAGGTGGCAACGCATCAGGCCGAGGGGCGCCGGCGCGCCGAGGAGGAACGGCGACGCCGCCTCGCGCGCCGGTCGAGCTCGTCCAGCTACGGCACGTCCTACGGCTCCGACTACGCGTCGGGGCTGGCCACCGGCGCGATCCTCGGCTCGCTGGGGTCCTCCAATTCGTCGAGTTCGTCCAGCTTCGGCGGCGGGGGCTACAGCGGAGGCGGCGGTGACTTCGGCGGCGGATCGTCGGGGAGCTGGTGACTGTGCCCGAGATCGGTAACCCCACGTCCTGTGAAGCCAGCGGCGAAGCGAGCTCACGCGAGCGCGAGCTCGTTGAGCTGATCGGCGGGGCACTCGAGGCATGGCCCAACCGCAACTGGCTGGTGCTGCCCGGCCCCACCGACATCGGCCACGACCTCGCGAAGCACCTGGCGAGGGAACTGGCCGCAGCGGAGGCCGCGCACGGTGAAGTGGTCCCGGTGTCACGGAGGAAGCCCCTCAGGCAGGAGCGCGGGAACCTCGAGCCGCCGTGCGACCACCGCGCGGACTTCATCGGAACCGTCAGCGCCGGCGACTTCCGCACCGGACCCCACTGCAGTGTCAGCACCTGCGGCCCATGCGCCAACCGCTCCGCGGGGTACGTGGAGCTCAGGACGGGGGAGAGGGCGAAGCCTCTGCTGACCTTCGACGATTCGCGTCGACGGCGGGCGGAGGACGCCGCGTGAGCGCGCCGCACACGTCCGCAGGCGCGGCGGCTGTGCACGCTCGAGCCCCGAAGTCCCGAGAGAGGTAGATGATGCCGAAGTTCGTCGAAGAGCCCGGGTTTCGCGCGGCGTGCGACCGTTGCCCGGCGCTGACCGAAGCAGCGCCGAGCGAGCTCGAAGCCGAGCAGCACGCCGTCGAACAGGAGGGGTGGGGAGGACCCGACGAAACCGTCCTCCTCTGCCCGCAGTGCCGGACCGCGGTGCCGCATGGCTGAACAACACGTGGTCGTCTACTTCCCCGGCGCACATCTCATCGCAGAGGCGGTCGGGCCGTTCCGGACCGAGGCGCGGGCCGAGGAAGTGCGGACCCGCCTGGAAACCGTCGCCGACGAACGATTCGAGCAGCGCGGGGCCGCACACGCGCAGCCACAGGTCGTTCGCCTCCAGACGCTCGACGACGCACTCGAAGTCCTCGCCACCAACTACCTCAAGTAGGAGAACCATGAGCCTGTTCGGACGCCGTAGCGGCGACAGCACCACCCTCACCCCCAAGAACACCGTCGCCCTGGTCCGCGACGACGGCCCGGCCAACGACCGCGTGAGCCTGGAGAAGCGCGGCGCCGGGGTCGATCTGCTCAAGCGATACGACAAGGCCGGCGTGAGCCTGTCCAAGCGCGGACTGTCCGGAGTGCGCACCGAGGCCCTGCTCCTCCTCGATCACTCCATGTCGATGGACCGGGACTACCGCGACGGGCTCGTTCAGCAGCTCGTGGAGCGAGCTCTCGGATTCGCGCTGCAGGTCGACGGTGACGGGGTCATCCCCGTCATCCCTTTCGACTCGGGCGTTGGCGCCGAGGTCAACGTGACGGTCGAGAACTACGCGGGCATCGTCGACCGCGAGCTCTATCGCCCGAGCAAGATGGGCTCGACCAACCTCACCGCGGCGCTCAAGGAGGTCGAGGTGCTGGCCGAGAAGACCCAGGCGCCCCTGTTCGTCATCGTGGTGACGGACGGCAGCCCGGACGACCGGCGAAGTGCCACAGCTGCGGTCCGGCGGCTGTCCCAGTACGCCGTGTTCTTGAAGTTTCTCGCCATTCGCCCGGTCGACTACCTGCAGGAGCTCGACGACATGGACGGACGTCTGGTCGACAACGCCGACGCGAAGTTCCTGTCGAACCCGAGCGGCGTCAGCGACCTCGAGTTCGCGGAGGCGATGGTCGACGAGTGGGACAGCTGGATCACAGCTGCGCAGACCGCAGGGCTGCTCCGATGAGCGAGCAGAGCGCGCGGTGTGTCGACCGAATCATCGAGGACGCGCTCGAGGAGGCATTCGAGACGATCGACCGGTACCTGCGTAGCGACACGCTCACGATCGAGGACGTCGAGACCACGTTGGGCCACAACTGGGGCGAGGCGGTGTCCGAGGCCTGGGACGACTACTGCGCCGGCGACTAACCCGTTCCCCACAAGACCAACCAACCAGCCAAGAGGAGAGTCACATGAAGATCGAGTTCCACATCACCAGTACTGCCGTCGCGACCTATGACGTCGACGAGGAGGTCTTCGACGCGATCGCGGCGATCGGCAAGGTCGACATGAACGATCCGGACGCGGTCTCGGACTTCATCGCTGCGAACCTCGGAAAGCACGGGATCCCGGACAAGTACGAGCTCCTCCGCGACTATGCGAACGATTCGGGGATCGAGGACATCCACAGTCAGGGCGTCTACGGAGATGTCCCCGAGCGTTTCCAGAAGGACGACGACGATGACGACGGCGAGGAGGCGGCACTCCGATGACCGTCTCGATCGGGTCCGACGATAGCTTCGCGAAGCTCGCGCCGTGCGTCGACCATGCCGGGCACCGCTTCCGCATCGAGCCGAGCTCGTCGAATCGATCCTGCTGCGAGCGTTGCGGGCTGATCCGCACAACCCCGCCGTCCGCGCAACGGATCCGATTGTGAGCGGCCCGGTCGGTCGCCCGGCCCGCTGCTGGCTGCGGAGGCACCGGTGGAGCGGGTGGTACCCCACCACCCGTCCCGTCGGCAGACCTCCAGGGGTAACGCTCGCGCGTGTCTGCGGGCGTTGCGGGAATTTCGAGACCGACACCGCGCCTGGGCTGACGGTGCAGGCGGCAATGCACATCCACGACCACGTCGGCCGAACACGGGATCACTACCGAACCAAGGAAAGCGCATGAGCACCGACTTCAACGACGACGACCTCTACCTGGTCCAGTCCAACGGCATCACCGTCGACCCGGAGCCGATCTTCGGGAAGCTGGGCATCACCCTCTGCGTGGGGGACTCGCGGGTGTCGATGGCGCCCGATGAGGCCGAGAACTGCGCCTACGCACTACTCGCCGCCGTCCGCGCCTTCCACCTCGGGATCGAGATCCGATGAGCGGACATGCCCGCAGTGAACGGCTCCCCGTCTGGGTGCGTGCGTCAGCGTGGTGTGGACCGGCCGCGGTCGCTGTCTACCCCTTCTTGTGGGCGACCGGGGCGACGATGACGGTGGCGGCCGGACTCGGAACCTTCTTCAGTCTCGTCATCGCGGGGATGTGGGGCGTGGCGATCCTCGGCGCATTGGGAGTTGGAAAGCTCGTTACTGGCGCGGCCCTCCTAGCTGTGCTCGTGTTCTCGTTGCGTGCCGGTGTCGTGGTCGCGCTGCGCTTGATCCTGTTGCTCAGCGCGGTCTCCCGCCACCTGGCCACGTTGCCGCGTTCAGCACTGGGCGGCGGGGAGTCCGCGCTTGGGGAGGTGGCGTCATGAACGGCGTCGCGGAACACCTCAAGCGGCTGATCGAGCCGATTCTGAAGTCCGGAGGACAATTGGATGCGGCTTCGGGTATCGCGCACGATCTCGCCGCAGCGATCCTGTCGGCGGACGATCTCGTCGTCGTCAGTCGCCCCCGCGGCGGCGACCCCGACACAGCCGTGATCGCTGCTGCCCTGCGCGAGCACAACGCTCCACTCATCGGCGAGCCTGACGGGTACCCCGGCGACGAGTTCGACTGCTGCGCCGAGCAGGTCGCAGCTGCTCTTCGCATCGCTTCCGCGCAGGGCGCCGCGGAGTTGAACCGTGGCTGAGTCAGGCCCCGCGTCTCCGTCCTGGTTCGCGGCCGAGCTGACCAAGGCGACCCGAGGGGGAGAGGTCAACGTCTTCGGCGAGCGCATGGACGAAGAGGGCCCGTGCCACTGCGGCGCGCCCGGAGAACGGTACGTCGGGAAGAAGGGCTTCTGGTGCGGCGCATGTGCCTTCGCTGTGCACGACACATGCAAGTGTTCATATCCGCACGCCGACTCGACCGCAGGAGATCGACATGCCTAACGCAGCGGCCTGGTTCGTCATCGGGGCGCTCACGCTGCCATCCGCGTTCCTCCTGTTCGCCGGGGTGCAGTGGCTATGGGGAGCGCTCGGGCGTGCATGGATCGCACCCCGCGAGCTGAGCGGGAAGTCGCTCCAGGTACGCCGCAGCGTCGTGGTCATGGCCGCTCTCGAGCTCCTCGATGCCCGGCACGTGCGCATCGTCCGCCTGCCCTTCAACCGGATCGTCATCCTCCGGTCGAACCCACGCCGCCAGTACGACTGGGACTCCGACGGACTGATCCTGATCGGCGACGCCTACGAGCACGCCGACGAGGTCTTCGAGCGTGCCATCAACACCGCGCTGGACCAGCTCGGATACTCCGACGACACAGGCAGGACGACGAAGCCGTGACACCGAACACTCGCCGGCCCGCTCTGCAGACCCTCGGCAACGACTACGGCATCGGCCAAGGCGACGCTTCCGACCTACTCGGCGTCCCCGTCTCGCGACTTCGGCTCCTCCGCCGGGGTGCCGCCAGCCCGACCCCCGAGGAGGCCGACGAGCTCAATCGCCTCATCGAGGTCCTGGAAGCGCTGGCCGAGTACGTCGATGAGCCGGCGACATGGTTGACCCGGTCGCTCGTGGAAGGGTTCAACCTGCGGCCGATCGACGTCTACCGCGCCGTCGCTCCCGGTGTGCTCCTGGACCTCGCCTCCGGAGCGGTAGACGCCGCCGAGGTTCTCGACCATGAGCTTCCGAACTGGCGCAACGAGTGGCGCAGCCACTTTGAGGTCTTCACCGCTGCCGACGGAGAGCTGTCGATGCGCCCCCGGCGGTGCGCCTGCGAGGACCGCCGGTGACCGGACCGATCCCGCACCTGATCCTTCCCGCCCACCTGTAGACAGGAGAATCCCATGAACGCACCACGACTCGGCACGGTCTCCGGCGCGCGCAGCTTCCAGGCACAGTACCCCGGACGCTGCCCGGACTGCCGAGGCCAGATCACCCTGGGCGACGACGTGCACTACGACGTCGAGGGCCGCATCGTGCACGACGCCTGCCCGCTGCACCTCGACGACCTCAACGACGCCGGGACCCCGTGCCGCAACTGCTTCTTGATCCACGCCGGCGAGTGCATGTGACGTGCGACTGTCAGGGCGCGTTGCGCACTGCCTCGCCGACACCGTCGTGGGCCAGTACCGCGGACTCGACGAAGAGCAGCGCGGCCGGCAATAGGGGACTGCTGCGGTGCTCGGACGCGACTTTCTCGAGGAGTTCTTGCCGATCGCACGCAGCGGTACTGATCTCGACCGCAGCCGCGGCGCCCGCGACCACCGCGTCGGGGTGCGACAGCGCGATGGGGGCGACTTCGGCCCACGCCGGCGGCTCGCCCAGCCTGGGCGTCGTGACGATCCGGGCGCATGTCGCTGCCATCGCACCGCGGTCGGAGGTCAGGCGGTGCCGGTGCAGCAGCACGTGCGCGACGAAGGTGCCGTACGGGGTGGGCGTCTCGTCGAGGGAGCTCCAGTGGACGTCCCGCATGTCGAAGGTGATCTCGCCATCGAGGGTGCCGGAGGCGACGGCAGAGGCAATCTCGTCGAGCTGCGCGCGACCCACGGCCTCTGCGACTCGGTCAACGCTCGAGTGGAGTACCCGGAGATCGCCGGCGTGCGCTCGGGCCATGTCGGTCATCGCCACCTCGAGGAGGCGTCTCGCGCGACCTTCGGGGCGCGTCGACGTAGCGTTGCGCACATGCCGCCTCAGTGCCCTGCGCAGGGCACTGTCACGGCCGCTCGAGATTCGCGCTATGGCGGGGTCCATGGTCGGTCAGAATGCCCCGCGCCCTACAGGTTGGGTGCGGAAGGCGCGGCCAGCGGCGTTGCTCGGGGTCCGCGCCACGCTCGGGGCAGAGGGCGCTTCGGTGGCAGGCTCACCCGCACTCGCACCCCGATCGTGGAGGGAGGCCCCGTGGCCGAACATGAACACCTGAGCGCGCTGTACAGGCCGAGTTCCAACGGCGCACCGATGGAGGTCTGACCGTGCCCGCACCACAAGGGGACTACGGCCTGTTCAACGGGGGCCCGGACACCCGCACGATCGAGTTCCGCTTGCCGGACGGGGATCTTCTGTTCCAGGTGCAGACCTGGTCCGGCCCGGACAAGTGTTTCGCCGCTGCCGAATGCACCCTGTGCGGGTGGGACTTCCTCGATGAGGAGATGGAGAGGTCCCACGTCGACCTCATAGCCCGTACTCACTTCGGCAAGCACCTGGACGAGAAAGGGCTGGGCTGATGGCCGCCGAGATCACCTCCCCAATGAACGAGAGCGACCTGCGTAGAGGTCACCGTTGCTCGGACATGGCGCCGCACCGCAAATGCACCGAGGACGACCGCGAGATCACCGACGACGGCGTCTGGTTCCGCAACGCCGTCACCAGCGGGCAGTGCGCGCATCGCGTCTGCCTCGAGCCCTGACAGAGAGGCAACACCATGCAGGAAACCTACGATCTGATCGGCGGCCTTGGCGCGGCCAAGGAAGTTCTCACCCAGCCGGCCGGAGCGATCGGCCTGATCAGCTACGACGGCGATGTCCGGACCGTGTTCCTCCGGGGCTGGACGGTGGACGATCCGGACGCATACCTCGCCGATGAGCCCATCTACGCGACGGTCGAGGAGATGGTCGAGGACTCCTCCGTGACCCTCGACCGCGAGCAGGGCGAGGTTCTCGCCTGGCAGATCACCGCCGACAAGTACACGCCTCTGTGGCACTACGACGCTTCGCGCGTCGAGGTCGCGGGCAGCGATGGGGATGACAGCGACGAGCAGGCAGTCGTCGAGCGCGGAAACAACCAGGCCATCTGCGCGGCGATCGACGCGCTGCCGCCCGGCGCCGGCTTCCTCGTCGGCGGATTCTCGCCCGACTCGGACTTCATCCTGGGGTTCCGGAAGGACGGCGTCCTTCTTTCCTCCACCTGCGGCTCTTCACTCCGGGCCGAGATGCTGTCCCCGGCCGAAGACCTGTCCGACATTCCGGGCGACCCGCGCGCACAGGCCCACGTCGCGCACATCGTCGCCGGCCAGTAGTTCGTCCCCAGATCGAACGAGAAGGAGGCCGCAATGGCCAAGCTCACCATCAACGTCCCTGCCGACCGGGCAACTGAGTACCTGGAGGAGGTCGTCGGCCAGATCGAGAACGGAATGACCTCCGGGCACTGGAACGCCGCCACGAACTGGGACGTGGAGTTCGACTCCGGCGAGAACGCGGACGACCTGCGGTGAGCGCCGACACCATCGCCGGGTACACCTACCAGGCCGAGAACTACACGCCAGAGAAGCTGATCGACGTCCTGGTCGCCCAGGGGCTGGTCGATCTCGACTCCGCGGGGATGTGGAGCACGGAGCGGATCCTCGACACCCTCGCTGCGGCGCGCGGCGTCGACCGCTACGACGAGCGCAGCTTCGACAGTGGCGACTTCCCGAAGGTCATCTTCGAGAGTCAGATCACCGAGGACGACGCCGACTGGTACGAGGCGCCATGAACACGTGGCCGGGCCGCGGCGGCTGGCACACCGAGATGCAGGGCGACGTCGAGTGGCACATCGCCACAGTCGCCGGCGGGCACCGCGCGGCGGGCGTCACACGAAACGACGCCGGCGAGTGGGTGGCGCAGCTCTACGAGCGGGACGGGTGGGACGTCGAAGTGGTCGGATCCGGATACCCGTCGCTGCACGAAGCGATGATGGCGGCGGACGACGCCCGGAATCGCTGAACCGACATCGACGGAGTGAGAGGACAAGCAGTGGGCGAGAACAAGACCGCGAGCCGCGAGCCGCGGCACGTAACCCACCCGGAACGCCCAGGCCAGACGGGAACGGTGATCCGCGACGATCGGCGCAAGGCCTGGACTCCGGACGACCTGACCGCCGACGCGCCCGACGCGGGAATGGTGCGGGTTCGGTGGTCCGACAGTTTCGACCCGCAGGCACTCTTCTGGGAGTACGAGAGGGAACTGGTGGCTCAGGACTGAACTGTCCACTCCACCAGGAAAAAGGGAACGGCCCGGCATCGGAATGCCGGGCCGTTCGCCGCCCAACCCTGACCAACCACGGAGAGGATCTGGCGACAGTCTACCGCCACCGTGTTCGATACGCCAGACGCGATGAACTGCCGCGATTCTCGCGAAGAGGCTTCACGAGCTCGCCCGGTCGAGCACCTCGGCGGCCATGCTGGCCGCGGCCGCCTGACTTGTGGGACGGTCCGTGGTCACGAGCACCATGGTCGATCCGCGGGTGCCCAACGCGCGCACCGTGGTTACCGGCGCCAGACCCCCGCCGGGTGCGGGCACGGACACGATCATCGTTCGCACGGCCCCCTTGACCGTCTCGTCCACGCGCGCTGTTCCGACGCCGATCGTGGTGTTCATCCCCGGTGCGTCGGCGGCCACAGTGAAGGACTCGCACGCACCGCGCTCAGGGGGCGTAGTCGTGGGCAAGGCTCCGGGATACCGCGCGATCACGACGTGCACCTGGGACATCCTCGCCGCGCCCGCGTCCTCGAGCAGGTACTGGCTGTGGCTGGCATCGGTGGCGCCGGCAGCGATGGGGATGCGGCCGTTGGTGAACCATGCGCACTGCGCAGGGGTGATGCCCTTCGTCGGCGTGGCTACCGTGCCGGCCACGGCGGTTGTGGTTCCAGTAGGGGTTCCGCCGAACGCCTTGCCGATCTCCTCCTTCGAGGGCATCAGGTCTTCAGCCGCGAGCGCGGAAGCTGGGGCCTGTCCGCGGTTGATCAGGTAGGCGCCGCCGGCGGTAGCGGCCAGCACGGCGGTGACTACGCCGGCGCCGATCGCGAGGGCTCGCGACCGTCGGGGCCCGGCGGCGGCAGGAGTGGTGGACACCTCGGCGGCGTGGGTCGGCGCGGCGAAGTGGTGCGGCGCAATTGCCGTAGGCGCGTCGAACTGGCCGGCGGCCGCGGCCCGGAGCGCCGAGGCGAACGCACCCGCGGAGGAGAATCGGTCGTTCGGCGCCTTGGCGAGCACCTTGGCGAAGACGGCGTCGAGCCCGGCCGGCAGCGCGGAGTTCCGTGAGGTGATCGTGTCTGGTCGCCGCGTCAGGTGGGCGGTGATGGTGGCGGTCTGCGTCTTCTCGACGAAGGGCGCCGAGCCCGTCAGGAGCGCGTATGCGGTGCAACCCAGCGAGTACACGTCGGCGAGGGGGCCGGTGTCGAATCCCTCGAGGGTCTCGGGTGCCATGAAGGCCACGGTTCCCAGTGCGGTTCCGGTCTGCGTGATCGACGTGGAGTTCTGCTGCAGCTTGGCGATTCCGAAGTCGGCGAGCTTGGCCTGCGGGCGACTGCCCGCAGCCGGTGGCGCGATGAGGATGTTCGCGGGCTTGACGTCCCGGTGGACGATCGAAGCGTGCGCGTAGGCGTAGTCCAGTGCCGCGGCGACGTCCGAGACGATGTCTATGGCGTGGGGGAGCGCGACCGGACCATGCTGGGCCAGCACTGAGGCGGCATCCGGGCCCGCGACGTACTCCAGCGCCATCCACAGTCGGCCGTCTGGGGTCTGATCGCTGTCGAAGAGCCTGACGATGTTCGGATGGTCCAGACCAGCGAGGATGGATACCTCGCGCCGGAACCGCGCGGCGCCGTCTGGAGCCGCAGGCGTCATGATCTTGATCGCGCGCTGACCGCTCATCGTCGCCGTAGTGCGCGTCGCGAGGTAGACCCTGCCCATTCCGCCGACGCCGATCAGCCGTGTGATCTGGTATCCCGCGAGCTGGGGTGGAGCCTCGTCGGCGCCGGCGGTCATCGCGGCCTCGCGCTGGCGGTTCGGCGGTCGGTGAGAAGGCGGCACATGGCTGGAAGCCTACGTTGATCGAACGTGTGAACACCTCTGCGGCGCGGCATTCGAACGCACAGCGAGGACGCGACACTCGCAGGTAGGGCGCTTATCGCGTGTTCGGTCTGTCGTCGGATGTCGTCGGGAGGCGGCTGCAGGCAGCGCCCGAGAGGGATTCCAGCCTAGGTGAACGCTGGCGTGCTAGTCTCTATTTTAGAGACTAGCCGAGTGACGCCGGTCGCCGAGAGGGAGCCAGTGTGAGTGAGTCTTCGACGCAGGTCGATACGGAGAGCGACGACGCAACCGTGGAGTACGTCAAGCGGGAGGCGGGTGCGTTCGCGGCGTATGCGGTCAAGTCCCGTCTCGATGCCAAGAGCTCTGCTCTGGAGGTTGAGCGTGCTCGCGTAACCGCGCTGACCGCCGCAATCAACGATCTGCGCCGGTTTGCCCCGGTGAGCAAGCTGTCTGAGGCGCAGCTGGAGGGCTACGACCAGGCGACGAAAGACCTGGTTCTGCTTCATGCAGGTCCGGTGCTCGGAAGCCCTCGCGAAAGCGACCTCCCTCCTTTGGGGTGGGGTCGGCGCCGCGAGGAAGCGCCGCGCGCTAAGCACCTCGGCGAGCAGACGAACCAGATCCGCAATTCACCAGAAGTCGAACGAATGGAGTGAGCGATGTTCAACGAGCGCACGGCGCCACATGATCTCTGCCAGATGCTCGGGCACACGCCCGAGCCCGAGCGTATCGACGAGACTGGCGCGGACGTGAAGTGCGGCCGTTGCGGCCTCCGCTGGCACGAATCCCGTGACGGCGAATCCACGAACATCCGGTAGTCGAACGGAGAATGAGGATGGAGTCGACAGCGGCGGCGGATCGAGCTGAACACCGTCCGCGCTTGGTGCGAGAGTGCGGCGCCGGTTGGTGGTCCGATCGTCTCATCTGTGTATGTGGGCGACTGTGGCCGTGCTCGCAGATACTTCCCTCGACCAAGACCGCACTGTCCAATAGCCGAACCTGAAGAATGTAGCTATGAACACAGAAGCACGAGTTCTCACCGCCGCTGAGCATCGCGACTGGAAGAAGCTGACGGACGACTTCTCCGCTGCGCTGACGCAGGCAGCGAGCGAGCGCGAGATCCGGAGTGCGATCCTGGGATCCGGCGAGCCCGCGTGGGTCGAATACGAACGCAACGTGATGCTGTTCGCGGTGAACAACGCGCGACTGGAACGGGGCCGGCCCGTGGTCGACAGCGCCGACGTACTGCGGGTCGAGAACACCGCTGTCGGGCATGTGGACTACACCTTCAAGTTCGCACTCAGGTGCGCCGAGCTGGTCTTCCAGTAGGCGTCTGGAACTCGAAGGAGCAGCGCTGATGCCGCAGACGATCCCGAGCGTGAACCAGCTCAAGAAGGCCATCGACCCGGAGGTGTGGAAGGTGCGCTACGAAGACCTGCCCAACATCGGCGCCCAGTGGGCATGGGAGCGCCGGCGCGATTCGTCGACCAAGGCCGCCGAGCGGGTGTACGCGCTGCTCACCGCGCGTGCGTAGTCCCGGAAGCCGAAGGAGACCACGATGGCGAACGGTGCGCCCGCAACGAACGATGACTCCCAGTTCTGTTCGTACTCCATGCAGCGGTGGGAAGAGGTTGGCGGCGTCTCGGGCCCGGTGCTTATGTGCGACGTGCACAACTGGCCGGCGGCAAGCGAGGTGTACGACAGCGAACCCGGGAACGAGGTCGGACTGTGCCAGCAAGTCGACCACGAGTACCACAGAGGGCCCTTGACGTATTGGGACGACGCAGCGGCGGTTCGAGTTGAGGTGCCCGACCGCTGCGAATGCGGTGACCCGATCGAAAGGTGCTCCGTCCGCGCCTACGTGAAAGCGTTCCGAGAACATGTGTCCGCCCGAACGAAGGCTTAGCGCCACGGTTCTGACCATCCGCACAGCGAAGGAGCAACTGATGCCTAGCTTGAATCCGAACGGGGTCCGCGAGCGTGAGCGTGTGCGCGACTGGGATGGCAGCGAGGGCCTCGTGCTCGACGTGTTCGGGCACGGCGCGTACGCGACGGTGAAATTCGACGACGGATCGAAGCTCTGGAAGGCGACAGACGGGCTCACCCCGATCAGCCAGCTGGGTGCCCGTCCAGCAGTCGAAGGGAACTGACGATGGAAGACGACCTGATCCCGCCGATCGAGAACCCGGGCCCCGTCTCGGAGCGGTTTCTCGAGCCGTTCGATGCCGGCGACCCGGACGTGACCGGTCCCATGCCGGGATCGCTGCTGTCGTGCGGATGCCACGTGCGCCGTCCGGACTACGAGGCTGTTCTCTGCGACGAGCACCTCGCCGAGCTGAACGGGGGGCGATAGGCGTGGATACCTCCGGGAACTCGCGCGGTCAGAGGCAGCGTGAACAGCAGCTGCTGGACATGCTCAACGGCGGCGACTGGGCGGACCCGCCGTGGGAACGCGCGCCTGACCAGGACGACGCGACGTCGATCGCCTTCCGCGGACAACCATGCGATCTCAGCGAGTGCCACCATCCGGTCCACGCGTTCGACCATCCGCGCCGGTCACTCCGGCACCTGGAGTGGTTCAACCGAGAGCCCGTCCAATCCCTGTCGAGCAACGCCGAGGAGATGTCGTGACGCAGAGGTACCTGACGCCAGCCGCGCACGAACGCATGGCGGCGGGAACATGTCCGGAGTGCGGGTACCGCGCCGAAGAGCACTCCGACGACCCGCGGTTCTGGACGCCACGTGGGGCGAGCGGATGCAGCCTCCTCCCGAGGGGCGTGACCGAGCGCATCGAGGCCTACCTCCGCGACCGGGACATGACGCCGGAGGAGCGGGCCGCGGCTCGCGCCCGCGAACGTGAGGAACTCCGCAAGGGGTACGGCTCATAGCTGATCGCAGCCGTGTCCGAGCGCGCCACGGGCGATGCGCTTCCGTGGAGGCAGATGTACTGCGGCTCGCACGGGGCACGCGGAGAGGGGGCAGCTGATGGAGCGAGCGTTGCGGTTGTTGGTCCTGGCGGACAACACCGACGGATGGCCGACCGACGCGCATGGCCGCTGGCGCCTCGCCCAGCTCGTCACCGAGACGGCGCCGGACGCGATCATCTCCCTCGGCGACTACCAAGCCGTGCATGCCCGGGCGATGGCCGCTGCCGGCGCTCCCGCGGTGTTGGGCGTCTACGGCAACCACTGCACCGCCGACTACATGCCAGCCGCGGGCATCGTCGATCTGGTCGGCGATCGGTCTTCTCCCGCGAAGGTCGGGCAGCTCCAACTTCCCGACGGGAGCGCCCTTCGCGTGCTCGCGGTCCAGGGGTGCGTGCGCTACAAGCCGGATCTCGACGATGTCCTGTTCACGCAGAACGAGTACGCCGCCGCGCTGAGAGCCTTGCCCGGAGCCGATCTCGTGATCACGCACTGCCCACCCGCCGGCATCAACGATGCGCCCGACCCTGCGCACGTCGGGATCGTCGCTCTACGGGAGTGGGTGGACCTGCATCGACCGCGGTGGCTTCTGCACGGCCACACCTACGAGAACCCCGCTCGCCACCTCTACGGGCAGACCGAGGTGCTCTACGTGAGCGGATGCGCGGTCGTCGACCTCGAGCTCAGCGGAGCCTAGTCCCTCGAACGGTCGACCTCGGAGCGTCGACCGCGCTGGAAGCGCTCCATGTACCGCTCGACGAGTGCAGGCGAGGCGGACTCGTTCTCGCCGGCCAGCCAGCAGACGTAGTCGACCCCCGGCTCGCTGGGAGAGTAGTGCTTCGCCACGCGGACGAACTCGTCGACGATCGGCCGGATCGCCGCATGGACGGAGATCCCGGGGCTGCAGTTGTCCTCGGCGAGACGCTCGATGTACGGCAGGCAGATTCGGACAGCGCTCTGCTTGAGCCGAAGTTCGGCATTCGAGGACTCCGCTTCGGCTGACAGGGCCGAGAGTGTCGTCGCGAGCTCTTCGATGTTCTCGACGGAGACGCGCACGGGGTCGCGCGAGAACTTCGGCGGCTGGAAGACGTCCAGCGAGGCCGGCCGGGAGTTGGTCTGCGGGACGTAGTCGGGGTCGGTGAGGATCTGGCTGATCGCGCCTTCCGGCCATCCGAGCGTCTGTTCGACACGCATGAGGGTCTTCGGTGTGACCGTGCTCCGCGTGCCGTTCTCGACATCGAGGAGCAGTCGCTTGGAGAGCCCGGTCGCTCGGACGAAGTCCGGCCGCGTCCGCCATCCGAGGCTCTTACGAGCTGCGATCACCATCTCGCCCAGGTGCCGCCACGGTTCGAGTTCCGGGTCCTTCGTCGCCGGCTCTGCGTTCTCTGTGCGCACTGCTGCCTCCATGGGTTGCTTCACTCTCTGTTCGCGGGAATGCGCCCGCCTCACGCACACACTCTGCCTCATGCGTCTCAGGAATGCGTCGTCTGGGCAT
This sequence comes from Tsukamurella tyrosinosolvens, assembly GCF_900104775.1. Taxonomy (NCBI): domain Bacteria; kingdom Bacillati; phylum Actinomycetota; class Actinomycetes; order Mycobacteriales; family Tsukamurellaceae; genus Tsukamurella; species Tsukamurella tyrosinosolvens. Next base: position 2,824,241 of record NZ_FNSA01000003.1, on the reverse strand, counting down.
TCATTTGTTGTGGAGCATGTCGACCTTTCGCTAGTGCACGATTGTGAAACGTGGCTTGTCCTGCAGAGTTGCTACCATCCCGATGTCGAACTGCAAGATCGAGAAGTCTGAACAGATGTTCTGGTGCGTCGAGTAGTGCGCCATCGTGACGGGGAAGTGTGCGTTCGATTCCTCGACCGTGCGTTCGCGCCCCGGCCTGGTGTTCGGTCGAATGTCGACTACACCTGCGCGCATGACGCAACCCACCGCGGTGCTGGCGGACACCGACTTCCTCCCCGTGCTCGTGCACGCGGGCTCTTCCGCGTTCGAGATCAAGCTGCACATCCACACGCCCGTCGTCGCGCTGCTGCCTCAGCTGCGCGAGCAGTTCCTCAACGACAACCCGCCCGCGCCGACGAGGAAGTACCTCCAGGAGCGCGGAGTCGAATGGGCACTGGAGAAGGGCGCGATGCGTGAACGCATCGAACCCGAGGCGACGTTGGCTACGGCCAAGGTCAAGCCCGGTGCCGACCTGTACCTCACGCATCGGCGTCGCACCGAGGAGTACCCCACGCTCCGCGACGACACCGCTGAGGGCGCCGCGGAAGTCGGACGCGACAACTTCGCCAAGGTGGAGGAGGCGGACTCCCGCAAGCTCGCGGTCTGGGCCCTCCCGCTGGGCGTCGTCGCGCTCGGCCTGATCGGCGTCGGTGAGATCCTCGCCGGCAACACGCAGATGCGCTGGCCGTTCCTGGGCCTGCTCTCCGCCATCACGGTCCTGTGCATCGCGGTCGCGGCGGTCCTCGCCAAGAACTACACGGAGTACCGCGACGTCGGCGTCAGCATGTCGGTCGGCGCATACGCTGCGGTCTCGGCGGCCGCCCTCATCGCCGTGCCACGCGAACTCGGCGTCTGGCACCTCACCACGATCGGCGCCGCGGCCGCGACCGTCGCGCTCGTCCTCTGGTACGTCACGGACAACACGCCAGCATCGCTGCACATCGGCGTCGGATCCGCTGCTCTGATCCTCGTCGTGGTCGGCGTCCTGCACCTGCTGCTTCCTGTCTCGCCGCAGGCCACGGCCGCCCAGATCGCGTTCCTGTCGATGTCCATGATCGTCCGAGCGACCAAGCGGTCCCGAAACCTGAACAAGGTCCGCGTGAACTACATCGCGGGCGAGGGCGAGCCGGTGGACAACCGCACTGAGATCAGCGTGAAGCAGGCGTCCCGCCGTACCACCTCACACGTCGCCATCGAGTCGATGCTCAACCAGGAAGGCCGCGTCATCGCGACCATCCACACGCTGATCGGCGTCACCATCGCCAGCTCCATCACTCTCGTGGTCGCCGCGCTGGCCGGCGGGTACTTCACCCGCCAGTACGAGTGGCACATGTTCGGGCTGATCGCGAGCGCCTCCATCGTGGCGCTCGCAATGGGCCGGGGATTCGTGCCCCGCGCGCTCGCCATCCCGCTGCTGATCGCCGGCCCGGTGACCTGGGCCGCCTATCTCGTCGGACGCGCGATCTCTCCGACCGGTGCCGACACCGTCGTCCTCGCCGCCGGCACCGTGCCTCTGGTGCTCGGAGTCCTCGTCTCGTCACTGTGGGGCATCCGCAACCAGCCGATGCACTCGCCCCTGGCGAAGTTCCGGCTCGAGCTCCTGGCCCTCCTCGCCGCCGTCTCGGCCTTCCCCCTGACCCTCGTGATCATGGAGGTCTGGCCCATGGTCCGAAACCGATGACCGCCGTGCTGGCCCTCGCAATCGCCTGGGCCCTGCTGCATCTGGCCTCCTTCGCCTCCAACCACGTCTCCCCGGAAGGGAGCTGACACCGTGCTCCACGCCCCGAAGAACCTCGGCCGGCGGCTCATGGCCATCGTCGTCGTCACCCTGGCGGTGATCGGACTCTCGCAGGCACCGTCCGCCATGGCACTGAGCCCGTACGTCTTCGACCCGAAGACCGACATCGCACCGGCGGATACCCCGCCCGGACCTGAGTTCCCGATGAAGCAGAAGGCGCTGTGCGCACAGTCCGGCCAGCTCCGCGGCTCGACCTTCGACGCGCCGCCGATCAACACCGTCTGGGGCGTCTCCAAGCTGCAGGGCCTGGCCACTGGCAAGGGACAAACCGTCGCCGTCATCGACTCCGGCGTCAACCGCAACAACCGCCTCCCGCGCCTGCGCGGCGGCGGTGACTACATCGGCGGCGGCGACGGTCTGCTCGACTGCGACCATCACGGGACGCTCGTCGCCGGGATCATCGCCGCGCAGCCTGCCAAGGGAGACGGCTTCGTCGGCGTCGCCCCGGATTCGACGATCGTCTCGCTCCGCCAGACCTCGGCCGCCTACGAGATCGACTCGTCGAAGACCGGCAACGCGCGCGAAGCCGAGTCCGCGTCGAACCTGACCACCCTGGCGCGCGCGATCGTGCATGCCGCCAAGCTGAACGCGTCCGTCATCAACATCTCCGTCACGGCCTGCGTTCCCGCCACTCGACAAGTCGAACTGCACGCCTTGGCCGGCGCCCTGTACTACGCCGCCGTGGTGAAGAACGCCGTCGTGGTCACGGCCTCTGGCAACCTTGGCGGTGACTGCGCGCAGAACCCGGACCCGTCGCCGGGAAACCCGTCGGATCGCCGCGGCTGGGGCGTCGCCTCGACGATGAGCCTGCCCAGCCTGTTCGACCAGTTCGTGCTGAGCGTCGGCGGAACCACCCTCACGGGTGACCCGTACGTCAAGAGCATGTCGGGCCCGTGGGTCGGCGTCGCCGCACCGGCGATCAACGTGGTGAGCCTCGACCCCTCGAAGGTCACCGGTGAGCTGATCAACGCCCAGCGTGCCAAGGACGGCGACGAGCCGATCGCTGGCACGTCGTTCGCTTCCGCGTACGTCGCGGGCCTCGCGGCTCTCATCCGCGAGCGCTACCCGAATCTGACGAGCTACCAGGTGATCGAGCGGATCAAGCGCACAGCGCACACGCCGTCGACCGCACTGAGCAGCCTTCTCGGCTCCGGCATCGTCGATCCGATGGCGGCCCTCACCGCTCCCGTCGACGTGACCGTCGACGCGGTCGCTCCCGGCGTGCCGCCGGTGGCAGCCATCCCCGGTCCGCCCGCACCGCCGCCGGACACGGTGGGCCGCAACATCGCGCTCGCCGCCCTCGGCGGTCTCGTCGCGCTGGCGTGCGTCGTCGGCCTCATCCACCTCGCGAGCAACGGCCGCCGTGCCTCGAAGGAGAAGATCTGATGGCCCGCAAGCGCAATCGTGCACCCGAGATCGACCCCGCCGTCGAGCAGGCCATCCAGCCGGCCAAGCGGCTCGCCGTCCCTTCGCGCTCGCTGCTCGACCTGAATGTGCCGAATGCGATGCTCGCGTCCGTCGGAAGCACCGCCGCGGTCTTCGCCGCGGCGCCCTTCAACCCGGCCATCGGAGCTGGCGCAGCCGCCGTCTTCACCGCCGGGGTCGGAATGCGCATGCGCGGCCGCACGCTGTCGCAGTGGGTTCGCCTGCGGCGTTCCCGACAGGCGGCGCCGCAGAAGGCGATGCTGGTCTCACGCGACAACGTGGGCATCGTCTTCGACGGTGTGAGTGCTACGGCCATGGTGGAGATCACGCCGCGGCCGTGGCAGATCACGACCGTGGGCCCGACCGGCATCAGCGAGGCGCCGCAGATCTCCGCGGACGTCCTTCGCCAGCAACTCATCCGGCACGGGATCTCGGTCTCCAGCCTCGATGTGATCAACATCGGCTACAAGTTCGCGCGGCCCCGGCGCGTGGCGAAGGGGGCCGGCGGAACGCAGACGAGCGGATCCGCCGACACGGCCGCGGACGTCCTCGACGCGATGATCGGACCGGTGTCGGTGCCGCTCGGCGGCAGCACCGCGATCGCCGTGACGATCGACCTCGACGGCGACGCGATCGGCGCCGCGTACGCGCGCGCGGTCCCCAACGAGCTGCCACTGCCGAGCGGCTTCTGCCAGACCCTGATCGTGGCGGCGAAGCGTGTCCGTAACGCGCTCGCCGAGCAAGGGTTCGGCGGCCATCTGATGAGCTCGCAGCAGGTGCTCGACTTCGACGAGACGGTGCGGGCGCAGCTGGCCCGTTCGCTCGAGGCCCCGGGCTGGGCGATGTGTGGCAACAGCGCCGGCATCCACACTCGGACCTACGTGCCCGCGGCCGGCCACTGGACTTCGGAGTCCGCGGGAGCGTGGAATCACCTGCAGGCCCACCGCCAGTACACGACCCTGACCCTCACCCCGCGGCCCGACGGTGCTGCGTTCGCGCAGCCGCTGATGACGTACCTGGTGCAGTCGGGTGAAGCGCTCGCCAAGGCCTCGAGCTACGGCTTGCGCTCCGCGTCCGGACAGCAGGCCGCCGGGATCGCGCGAGCGCTCCCGGTGTCCGAGAGGGGGCCGCTCCTGACGACCGGCGCCGTGATCGATGACAACCACCACCTGGGGTTCGGGATCGCCGCGGGCGGGGCGGGAATGTTCATCGGTTCGCGCGCCGACAAGACCCGGCTGTTCGTCGCCGTCTCGCCGGCGGCCGAGCCCCTGTGGCTCTCCGGGCCGACGCTGTTCGCAATGCAGATGGTCGCCCGGCTCTCGACGCAGGACCTGCAGATCGCCGTCATGATCGACGACCCGCTGTGGCAGGAGCTCGTAGACCATCGCGCGATCCCCACGCTGACCCTCGGGGGACTCGACCGTGTCCGTGCAGACGTCATCGTCTGCACGCCCCAGTGGTGGGAACGGAACCGGACGGCAGCCGCCGGCAAGGCGGTCCTTCTCGTCACCGAGGCGCCCGCACCTCAGAGCTCGTCGAACGCGCTCGAGGTGCAGACCGCTGACGGGGTCTCGGAGATCTCCATCCGCGCAGACGAGGAGCAGCATCGCGTGCTCTGGGAGCTGCCGCCGATGGAACGTCGCGCGCTGCTCGGCGGCATCGACCCGTCGGGCGCCAGCGCGGCGCCGCGGGAGGGCGCCGCGTTGCGCCTGGGCCAGGTCGCGAACTTCGACGACATGCGTGAGAACGGACAGGCGGCAGTTCTCCCGCCGATCTCGAGCATGCTTCCGCCTCAGGCTCCGATCGAGCTGCCCGAGCCGATCACGCCCGAAGCCCCGTCGGGACCGTCTGAAGTGCCCGTTGGCGGTGTGGCCGCGCCGCTCTCGCCGATCGCCTTCGGCGAGGCACGCGACGCGGTCGACGTCGACGCCGCAGCGGAACCCGCGCTCCCAACGTTCGAGGACTCCGGGGCCGTTCTGATCCCGGGCGCGGCGCCGGGATGGACCGCGGAGGACGAGAGTGCGGAGTCGCCCGCTGACCTCGCACCGGTTCTGCCCGCGGAAGACCTGGCAGGAGAGGCAGTTCCCGGAGCGCCCGTCGCGCGCTGGTTCCCCGCGGACGATCTGCCCACCGAGGTGCTCGAGCCCGTCGCCGTCTCCGACGACGACCTGCCGACCGAGGTGATCCCGGCGATCGTCGAGGACGAAGAGCCGCGCGGCCGGCACCACCTGCCTGGGGAGGACGACGCGAAGTGAGTCAGGAGCGGGACACCTCGAGCTTCGCCTCGGCGTCCCCGCAATCGCAGGCCCTGTGCCTGGGAACCTTCGCCGCGGGCGCCGTGATGATGCCCGTCTCGATGTGGGGGTTCAGCGACTGGCGCGTCGCCGGAGCATGGGGTCTCGCCGCCGTCGGAGTGGCGGCCGGCGGCGCAGCGGTCAAGCAGTGGAAGGAGCACGCGCGCTTGACCGCGCAGACGTCGCCGATGATCGCGGGAGTTCCGGTCTCCGTGCTGCCGCCGCCCCCGGTTCAGATGAGCAAGCCGGGGGTGCCCGCGCGCGAGCTCAACTTCGCGAACCCGAACGTGGTCCGGCTTCTCCGTGTCGTGAACGCACTCTCCGACTCGCTCGTCCCGATCGTCTCCGAATTCAGCTACGAGGACGACGATGACGCCGCCGGCGCCTTGCTCACGTACGCCTTCCAGTCGACGCAGCCCGGCTACTTCGCGACCGAGGCGACGAAGAACGCCTTCGACGAGAAGCTCAAGACCCCCTTCGGCGACGGCTGGCGCCTGAACTTCGACCCCGAACAGGACGTCCTGCACGCGTCCCGCAGCAGTGGGCTCCCGAGCCTCGTCACGCCCGAGATCTGGAAGGTGGTCACCTCCCGTGAGGAGGCCGCCCGCAACTTCCCGAAGATCACGATCGCGATCGGAGTGGGGGAGAACGGCACCATCCGCGTCAAGCCGAAGGAGGTGCCGCACCGCGAGGTCGTTGGCGCCACCGGCGGCGGAAAGAGTGTGGCGGTCAGGGCAGAGCTGATGCAGTATTTTGCTCTCGGGTACCGTGTTTTCGCCGTCGATGGGAAGGGGACCGACTACTCGCCCTTCATGCGATTCCCCAATGTCAGCGCGGTGTCGACGAACCTACAGGAGCACGTCCTCGTGATCCACATGGTCTGGCGCTTGCTCAAGCAGCGGCAGCGTCGAGGCACCGAGATGTCGAAGAAGGGCGACACCTCGTGGCGCGAGACCATGACCCCGATCCTGCTCGTCCTCGATGAGTTCGCGTCGGTGCGCACCAACATGAAGGCGACGATGTCGCCGAAGGAGGTCCAGCTCGTCGAGCGCGACCTCGTCGACATCCTCAAGGTGGGGCGCGAGTTCCGCGTGAACGTCATCCTCGCGACTCAGGACATGAAGGCCGACACCGTCCCCAGCGACTGGCTCGACATGTTCAAGACGGTGCAGTCGCTGGGCAAGCCCTCGCCGATGGTGGTGCGCAAGGCCTTCCCGGAACAGATTCAGGGGGAGGTGACGCGCATGGGCGGCACGATCTCGACCTCCACACCGGGTCGCGCTCTCGTGACGGTGACGGACAAGTCCGGCAAGATCAGCGCCGAGCTCTACCAGGCGTACTGGAGCTACTCGCCGGCCGAGACGATCTCCGACTCGCTGCCCTCGGATGTGCGCGAGAACTGGGAGCTGTTCAAGCGGGAGGTGTCGGACAAGATCCCGCAGCTCTACCCGCGGATGTGGGTCAAGCTCGAGTACCCGGAGCCCGTGGAGTCCGGGGGGAAGGCCGGGAAGGACTCCTACGCCGAGCTGCGCGAGGACGGCTGGGTCAACCTGGCCGCCATGACCGTGATGGACCTGCAGCGCCTGGACCCCATCGACCTCGAGGACCCGGCCACGTTCGAGTACATCGAGGCCAACGCGGTCAACGACCCACTCGCCGGCGCCTACGCGGGAATCGCGCCGTTCACCGATGGCGCGAAGGTGATCTCGGACTACTGATCGGCGGGTGGCACGTCCAAGGCCCAGCGGATCTTGCCGCAGTCGTAGATGCGCTCGAGACCGTTCAGGTCCGCGAGCTCACGCTCGGACAGCCCCTCGACGAAGGCCAGGTCGGGGTCCTTGCGGAACCGCGCGATCCGGTAGGCGAACTTGTGCCGACGTTCGCCCTTGACGACGTAGGCCGACTCAGACGGAGGGCTCGGTGAGCTCGTGAGCCGACTCGGCCTTCCGCCGGTGGTCGAGCTCGGCGGCCATGTCGCGCCACAGCTCGGTCGTATCACTGAGTGAGTCCATGGCGCGCTCGACTGCGTCGGACGGCCAACTGCGCCACGGCGAATCCACCATCAGGTGCTCGCTTCGACGACGTCGACCGCGGAGCTCGACCGAACCGAGAAGTCGGCCCCGCACGCCGTGGTCACGCGGGTGTGCAGCACGTCGTGGCGCACCGTGCGGATCGTGACGGGAACGCCCATGAGCGGTTCGGGCACGCCGGGGTCGATGAAGGCGACGACCTCACCCGGGTTGATCAGACGGGCGCGCGAGGTGTAGCTGGACATCCGGTTCTTCCTCTCCCGCGGGGCAGGGCTACTGCGGCGGAGCGTGCTTGCGCGCCTGGTTCATCGCGAAGGACTTGAACAGCCCCGTGTTGATCGCGTCGACCACCTCTTCCGGCGGCAGCCGCAGGATCCCGTCGCTGAGGCCGATGTGAACGACCCTGTCGTCCTGCACGGCGACAACGGTGTGCGGGTCCTCGATGTTGTCGATCGACAGCCCGTACGCCTCTGCGTCGAGGAACTCGTTGGCGAGCATGTCGCGCTCCAGGCCCTTGGCGGCCTGGAGCGCGAACTCCAGGCTCATCGAGGTGCCGGCGCGATCGTCGGGCTGGTGGTGGGTCCCGAGAGCGGCGGAGGAGCGTCGCTGGAACCGGTGGAGCCCGAGGTGCCGAGCCCCGAGCTGGCCCCGCCGGGGTAGGGGGCGAGCGTCGGCGTGTAGCTCGGGATCGGCGGCGCCGTCTCGACGCCGGTGTTGGCCGGCAGCTGCGTCGTGGCCGGAGCCGAGGGCGTCGTGGTCGGGGCGGGCACCGGCGCGCACGTGTACGGGTCGAAGCGGCTACCGGGCTTGGGCTTGGCGGACGTGGGCTTGGCCGTCACCGGGGCCGGCGCACCGGGTGCCTCGGGCGCACCGGCGCGATCGGTGACCGAGGTGGCCGCGGGCCCGCCGGAGACCGGCGCACACTGGCCCGGGGCGACCGTGGCGGTCACGGTCACGGTGGCCGGCGTCTGGCGGGCGGCTGTGGTACTGGCCCCCGCGGCGCCGGCGGGCGCGGCCGCCGGCGTGGTGGTGGGTGCCACCGGGTGGTCCACGGGGCGGCCGACGTCGGGCCCCGGCCGGTTCGGCGATTCCGCGCCGGGGGCGGCGGGCTTGGGCGCACCCGCGGCCGGACCGGGCGGGGGAGGCGGCGTGGGGTCTGCGAACGCGGATGCCGTCGGAACGGCGAGCGCGCCCACCAGCAGGGCAGTCAGGAGAGTCGAACGCTTCGTCATGGCGCGCACAGTAACCGGGCGCCGCGCCCCGCAACCGCACGCGGCGCGTTCGCAGATAACGTCCGCCGGCATGAACACGCCGAAGATCCTCGCGAGAACAGCAGCGGTCTGCGCCGCGGCTCAGCTTCTCGTCGTGCTGGTCGTGGCGAGCGCTGTCCCCGGCGGCGCGTCCTGGCTGACACTGGCAGGCTTCGTCACGCCGCGGTACGAGACGAACACCTTCTCGGGGCGCATCGTGATGCTGCCGCTGACGAACCCGCCGGTGTGGCTCTCGCTGCAGAATCTCGCGCTGATCGTCGCGAACGCACTCCTTGTCGCCGCGCTCTACGGGGCGCTCCGCACGAACCCGTGGACCCCCGGGGTGCTGAAGAACTCAACGCCGCCGAAGCCGCGGCCGGCGGCGAGCTCAGGCCCAGGAGCGCCGCCGCCCGGTCCTGGAGCGCAGGGGGCGCCTTCAGCGCCCGGACCCGACCGCCCCGACACCGCCGATCGAGCCCCACGGACGGCGCCGGCGGCGAACCCCGGCCCGGACCCGAACTAGGAGGAAGGCATCGTGTCTCCGAAGCTGCTGCGCAGCACCGCAGGGAACCTCGCCCGAAGGGCGATGCAGTCGGTGTTCACCCCCGCAGGCGAACGAATCCTGCGCGTCGTCGGCCACAAGCGGGCACTGAAGATCACGCTCGGGGTGACCCTGGTGCTGACGGCCATCACGGTGTCGGTGGCCATGGTGCTCATCTCCGTGATCGGGTCTGCTGCCCGTCCCGTGCTGGTGGTGGCGAACGTGGTCGGGTCCGTCGCCGATCTCTTCGGCAGCAGCGACAGCTCGGGCTCTGAGATCGACCCCGCAGACATGTCCGCCATGGCGAGGTCGGATCCACTGACCTGCCGCGCCCAGCCCCCGGTCACGAAGATCGCCACCGCGTCGACACCCACATCCATCCCGCCGCGAGCGTCAACCGAGTCGACGTCGGCGACACCGAGCCCCAGCGCCGCGGGCGTTCGTCCGATCATCGTCGGCGTGAACGGAACGCTTGAGCGCGCGGATGCGAAGAAGCTGGTGGATCCGGTTCCGCCGAAGACGAGCGCGCTCACCGCGCAGGTGTGGTTTCTGTACCGTCTCGCTGGTCTTGGGGAGTGGAGCACGTTCACCGCCGCGTACCGCCAAGCCGGATTCACGGGCAAGGAGGCGGGATCCGACGTGGCGACGAAGCAGGCCGTGCGACTCGCTGCTGGTTCGGACCTGTCGCCGTACCAGCTCACGGCGGCTGCGTTGGCCGTGTCGGGCTTGCTCACCGGACGCTACACGGAGCCGAACGAGAGCTACCGCGGAGAGGCGATGGCCGCGATCATGGAGCACTGCGAAGGGGTCGGCGAGAGCTCGAGCTCGCCCGTGCCGAGCTCGGGGAGCCGAACGACCGAGAGCGCAGCTGCGACAACGACGCGAGCAGCTGGGGCCTGACCGTTCGCCGGTCGGCTTAACCGGCCAGCGGCAGGCGCGAGACGCCGTCGTCGACGACACTGAACTCGCTCTCGTACACGTCGTCGTTCGCCGCGCCGGGGTCGATCGTCACCAGTCGCGCGGCGGCTTCGGTCGCGGTGAGGGCGTCGAAGCTGGTCAACTGCGCGAGAACGCTGAACTCCACCTCCCACACGCCGGGCTCGCCATCGACCGGGGCGGCACCCACCGAGTCGATGCCGATGGATGCGATGGAGGCGTACGGCTCGTCGATCGCGCGCGCGGCGAGCGTCAGGCCATGATGCGCCTTGTGTCGCGCGGTTGCGTCATCGGCTGCGCGCACGAAGCGCCGCACGAGCAGGGTTCGAGTGAAGGTCGCCATCGGGGATCAGTCCCACATGCTCGGCGTTGCGTCGATCAGGCGCAGCAGCCTGTCGATCTCGTCCGCTCGATCGGGGTGGTTGGCCTTGACCTCGACGGATGCGCCGCGCGCCTCGAAGCCGCTGGCGTAGCGGCCGGCGGCGAGGTCGGCGAAAACTCCCAGGGAGTCCAGGCCGGCGAGCGGCTCGGCGAGCTCCCGGATGGACGGTGCCTTGATGTAGCTGGTCATGCCCTGAGCGTACAACGATGCGCCGATAATTACGTCGTCTGAAAGACGCAATAGTCGGCGCATGTGCGGCGGCTAGGCCCCGATGGTGCTGAGCGTCGGCGGCGGCGCTCCGGGCGTAGGTCCGGGTCGCTGGGGTCCGCTGGCCGGCGTCGGCCGATCAGCCTCCGGTTCCGCCTGGGCGATCATGTAGGCGTCCTTGTCCGGCGTACTGATCAAGCTGCCCCACGCCACGAGCTGCGCGACGGCCTCGTAGAGGAACGCCCGGTTCGCCGATGTCGCCCCGGCTTCCGTGGTGAGCTTCATGATCTCGGGGATCGTCGTGCGCGTGGCGCCGCCGGCGCGAAGGTTCGCCACCACGCCGGAGGTCACCGCGAGAGCGGCGCGAGTCCGCTCACGGGTCTCGTGCTTCTCGGACGCAGAGGCGCTCGCGCGCAGCACGCCCTGATCCCGTCCCCGCTCACGGGTGATCTTGTCCGTCATGGTTCGGGTGAGGGAGACCAGCCCGCGGATGACGTGCTCGCGCACGTCCATGACCGCCTTGGCCGCGTACCAGTGGACGTCTTGCGGTGCGCTCAGGCCGTCGAGGGCCGCGAGTGCGACGGACACCTTGAGCTGCCCGAGGAGCGCGTGACGCTGCGCGATGGCGGTGCTGCCGTCGTCATCGTCGTTGGCGTCGTAGTCGTAGCTCCCGTCCGGGCTCAGGGTGTTCGCGGTCGCCGACCGGAACTCCTCGAGCGCCATCTCGTCCGCGGCGGCGGCCGGCGGCCGGATCCAGATCGGCGGCTGCTCGGCGGCGGTCTGGGGGAGCATCGACGGCTTTCCGTCGAACCAGTAGACGGTCTCGATCTGGAGGCGGGTCGGGTAGACCGGCCCGCGGCGCACCATGCGCTGGGCGGGCAGCCACAGGAACCGCTGCGGGGTGCCGCGATTGGCCTCACTGAAGAGGCTGGTGCACGCGTCAGGCTGTGCGCCCAGGCGGATCCCGAAGCGGTACGTGTGCGCAGCGACCTGGCTGTGGCGCTCCTTGTCGCTGGTGACGTTGCCGATGTCGCCACCCATCCACATGCTCCGGTAGTGGCCGGAGGTCTTGGTGCCCTGACGGGTCATCTCGCCGGCGAAGATGTCGATCTCGTCGGAGTTGAGGAGCACCGAAGGGGTGGAGTAGCTGTCGACCGTCGAGAGGCCGTCCGAAACGTCGTCGCCTGCCTGCCCGGGGGCGGCCGAACTGTTCGAGGCGCGCGGGAACATCTTGAGGATCCCCTCGCCGGTACCCGGCGGGACCATGTTGACCCCGGGCACGAGCGCGTCCGCCGCGCCGAGCGTCACCGACTTGCCCGAGGACGGCGGCCCCACCAGCACGCTGTAGAGGTTCACCGACGTGCCGGCGCCAGTCGGCTCGTTGCCCTCGGGCACCTGGCCGTCCGGCGGCACCAGGCGCACGGTCGGCGGGATGAGGGCGACGACACGAGGGAGCAGCGATCCGAGCAGGCCGAAGCGCGAGATCCCGCGAGAATCGGCGGCCGCCGCGACCTGGCTCAAGCCGGGGGTCGCGTAAAAGATCCACTCCTTGTCGACGTACGGGTGGGAGGCCCGGTTCACGATCGGCGGGAGCACGTCGCACTTGGACGTCTTCGCTCCGACGGGCGGCTGGACGTACTCGGGCATCGGCGGGTACGGGTACTCGATCAGCTCGTCGTTGCCCGGCATCGGCATCTTCTCGAAGGCGACGTTCGGGTAGGTGTGCACGTAGCCCGCCTCGGCCGAGCCCGCACGCTTCTCGTGCCGGTCGGTGTGCGTGACGACGACGGCCTCCGGGATGGTGCCGGTCTCGTCGTCGGCGTACTCGATGACCTGCTCCGCTGCCGGGTGCGGGGTGGGGCTGTAGCCCGCACCGGCATGACCATCGGCCGCCGCGCCTCCACCGCCACCGTCGTCGTCGGGGTTCCTGGGCGCGCTGGGGTGCCCCGCGAACGGGTTGTAGTTCGGGTCGGCGCCAACGGCGGCGCCGGTGAACTGGGTCTCGCCCTGCAGCGGCTGTACGTCGAGGTGCTTGGCGGCGCGGCGCTCGGCCTCGTGGGCGAACATCGCGGTGGCTCGGTGGTTCTCTGCGGTGAGGGTGTCACCTCGCGCGTCGGCCTCTTCCGCGAGCTGCTCGAAGGTCGAGGCGCCGAACCCCACCGGCGCGCTGGGACTGCGCAGCTCGATGCCGACGCGCGCGGCGACCTCGCGCCGGCTCGTGCCGGGGCTCGCGAGCGACGCCGCGATGTCGAGGCGCGAGAAGTGCTCGCCGGCCAGGCCCAGGATGCGGCGCATCGTGCCGGACCAGACGTGCGCGCCGTTGCCGAGCTCGCAGCCGTCGTGCAGGGTGGCTGAGCGGTTGTTGTCCGCGCCGTTGAAGTAGTACTCGGGGCAGCCGCAGCGGCCGTCGTAGACACCGGTAGGGGTCAGCCGGGCATCGCCCGCGAGCCAGTCGTCCCAGCTCACGGCGTCGATCTTCGCGGTCAGTTCCTCCGACGCGGCCGAGCGCTCCATCCGCTCGTACGGGGTCTCGGGGGCGAGGATGCCGTGCAGGGAGACCAGCGACGGCGGGGCCTCGGGCTGTCCCGGCTCCGGGCGCTCGAAGAGCCACCGCGGGGCCTCGGGGATGTCGGTGAGCGGCGCGCTCGGGTCCGCCAGTCCACCGGCCACGGGCGCGTAGTAGTAGCCCGGCGCCTCGTCGAGACGGCTCGGGGGCGCCACGGCGTAGCGGGCGTTGGCCAGGACGTCGATCTTGCCGCCGTTGACCAGGATCAGGCCCATCCGGTCGCTGCGGATCTTCGCAGGATCGAGGTCGGCCGGCACCCGCAGCCAGGTGTGCGAACCGCCGCGCTTGTTCTTCGCCGGGTTCGGGTTCGCCGGTGCCTGCGACTTGGCCGGGTAGACCGTCGGGTGGAAGCCGGCGGCGGCGACGGCCGCGGTGGCGAGCGCGTCCTCGGCGTCGAGCACGATGAGCCGGCTCGCGATGAGGTTCACCCCGAGGTTGCCGCCGCGGCGGACGTACGTGAGGGCCTCGTCGGCGGTGTACGCGGGAGCGATCGGCCAGCCCTTCGCCAGCGCCGCCTTCACACCTTCCTTGAGCGGCATCAGGTGGACTCCGAGCGCACCCATTCGTGCGATGGCCGCGGCGGCGAAGGCGTCGACTTCGGGGGTCAGGGGCATGCGGGATCTCCGTGGTCGTGGGGGACTCCGATGCGCCGAAGTTCTGGGTCGAGAGGCGCAACGGGATCGGGCGTGATGTGCATCTGACAGTAGGCGAGGGGCTGCAGATGTCCAGACGAGCGGGGCGTTGCGCTGTCGGCGTGTCGTTCGACGGTCGTCGCCGGTGCGCCGCTACTGGGGCGCAACAGGGATTGCAGTGGGCGCGCATGGGCGTCACTGATTGCAGGAGACGCCTCCGCTTGCAGAGACGGAGCTCGGGTGTTCGAACAGTTGATCGAAGCTGTGGCGTCGGGGCGCTGTAACCGAGGCCGCGGAGCTGTCAGGCCACGTCCAATTCCCACACTGCCCGGCCGGCATCCAGATCTTGTCGAGCCCGTTGAGCGCGGCCAGCGCGCTCTCGGAGAGGTCCGGGGCGAACTTGAGGGCAGGATCGGTGCGAAGGCGCTGGCGACCGCCCCCCGTGACACGACCCCCGACGGTGGGGTCAGTACCCCTGGTAAGAGCCTCCGCCGACGCCCTGACGCTGCATGAATGCGTCGAGTCCACCACCGTCTGCGGACACCCCGTAGGTCTGCATGACGTAGTTGATGCTCGCGCTCGCCGAACTGACGGGGTCATAGATACTCGTGGACGTTCCGGCCATGTGATATGCCGCGAAGGTCGTCGGGATGCATTGCCAGATACCGCGACTCGAGTTCGCGGGCAGGCCATCGGACTGGGTAGCACCGGTGGCGTTGGAGTCCCAGTCGTTGCCTGCGTTGGGGTCTCGGCCGGACTCGTTCTGCGCCATGTGCTGGTACAGCTGCTGCCACTGCTCCCGCAACGCGGGATCGTTCGGGATCCCGTTGATGGTCAGCGCCTGATCGATCACATCTGCGGTCTGCTGCTCAGTCAGCGGGCCACCGGCGTACTTCTCCAGCGAGACCTGTGAGACATCGAGCGGCTCGGGCTTCTGCGGTGAGGTCGCCGAACCCTTGCCCGAGGTCGTCGACCCCGTGTCACGGCTCGGGGTCGTACTCTCGCCGTTCGCGGCGGCCTCGGCCTGGCGCGCGCGGACCGCGGCGATCAGCGTCGCGAGCGTCTTCGGATCGATGCTCGTGACTCCGCCCGGGGCGGTGGCGGCCGGCGCCGCTGCTTGCTGCGCGACCGGTTGTACCTGCGGCTGGGCCTGGGGCTGCTGAGCCTGGGCTTGCGGCTGCTGCATCGTCGGCATCGTCGGCGACGTGGACTTCGAGGGCGAGCCCTTGGAGGGGTCCCCGCTGCGAGAGGCCCCGTCGACCTGCTTGCCGCCCCGGTTCTGGATCTCCTCCTGCCCACGACTGAACCGCCGCGTGCGGTCCGCGGTCTTTCGGGTGCGATCACCCGAGCGGCGGTTCTGCTCTCCGGAGTCGTTGACTGCGGCGGTGAGCCGCGGATCGACGCGACCGGCACCGGACTTCCCCCGCGTGGTGGGAGGAAGGCCTCGAGTTCCCTGGTCGACGCCCTTCTCGACAGCGCCGTACTCTGCTCCAACCGGATGGTTCACCGGTCACCTCGTCTCTGGGTCGTGGGCGCTTAGCGGACGCCGGAAGGGTCGAGTGCCTGAGTGGACGCCGACGGCGGGTTGCTGCCGGCACCGGTGTCGGTGGCCGCGGCGTTGGCCGGGCCAGAGCCGGGCGCGCCCTTCGACGGGACTCCCGGGCTGCCGGAGGCAGGGACGCCGCCACCGCCGGCCGGAGGCTGAGCCCCGCCACCGGCCGGAGGCTGAGATCCTCCGGCGGGCGGATCCTTCGGCGGGTCGGCGTTCGGGGCGGTGCCGCTCCCGGCGGCCGCGGGATCGATGGCTCCGGCCTGCGGCGCCGCGCCGCCCGGGACACCGAAGGGAACGCCGCCGGTCTGACCCGAGACGGGCGCAGCGCCACCCTGCTGAGCCGTGGGATCGGTCAGGTGGAAGTAGCCGCCGCGGCTGCCGAGGTCCTTCGGCAGCTGCTCGCTGCCGATCGTCTTGTAGTCCTGGAGGTCGTAGAACTTCCCGTCGCCGAGCAGCATGAACTTCTTGTCGCCGGCCACGAGGACGTCGCCGGGCTTGGCGTCGACCGGTGCCACCTGCTTTCCGGGATCCTGGCCCGGGACAGGCGGGTTGAGCCCTGCCTGTGCGGCCGCGTCGGCGAGGCTGACCGGCTTGGTCGGGTCCGCGGCGCCGAGGATCTGGGCGAGCTTGGCTGTCTTCGGATCCGGGAACTCGATCTGCTGGCCCTTGAAGTCGACCTTCTGGGGACCGGTCTTCGGAGCCTCGGGCGTGCCGCCCGGCTTCGCGGCGCCCTCGGGCGTCGGCTGCGGCAGCGGCGCCGGCGGCTTGATGGCCGTGTCCTGCTTGCCGGCGGCTGCAGGAGCAGCGCCCGCCGCGTTCTGATCCGGGCGCGCCGTCGAGAGCGGACGCGGCTTCGTGTCCTTGCGCTCGTCGGATCGCTTGTCGTCGAGCTTCTTCGAGTCCTTGTCCTTGTCATCGAGCTTCTTCGACGGCGACTCGAGCTTGTTGCTTCCGGTCTCGAGCGGCTTGGCGCCGGACGACGACAGCGGGGAACCGCCCCCGAGTCCGCTGCCCAGCGGACTGCCTCCGCCGGTTCCGAGCGGGTTGCTCGAGAGCGGACTCTTCACGCTCGGCGTGATCGGCGTCTGCGCGGCCGGCGTACTCGGCGTCTGCGTCGCGGGCGTCTTCCCGCCCGGAGTCGCCGAGGGGGCCACCGCGGACGGTGTCACGCTGGGAGTCGGATTCGGCTTGGTCTCCTTATCCGGCGCCTTCTCCGGGTTTCCGTTGCCTGCGGTCGTCGAGTACTTCGAGGTCAGGGCGGGCGGCGGGGCCGTCGCGAAGAGCTTGGTGATCTTCTCGTTCGCGCCGCTGAGCCCCGCCACGCCCTTCTCGATCCCGTTCTTCATGGTGGTCGCCCAGGCGCTGTCGCCGACCTTGCCGTCGGTCGACAGGCGGTCTCGGACGGCTCGGTTTCCGGTGAGTACGGCCTTGTAGGCGGTTCCTGCGCTGTCGGAGGCGGTCTTGAGCTGCGCGTTGAGGTCGCCGATCTGGTCCTTGAGCTTGGCCATCGCCGTCAGGTGCGGCAGCAGTGACTGCCGGTACTGGGTGAGGTAGGGCTCGCCGGAGGACGTCAGCTCCTGGTCGACCTGGGCGAACAGGTCCGTCAGGCCGCCGAGCCAGTCGGTCAGGGCCTTGGCGACTTCGGGGGTGTTCAGCAGGATCGGGTCGGGAGGAGTCTCGCCCCAGACGGTGCCGTTCGGGCCGTCCTGGAAGCTGAAGACACCTGCCTGGGTGTCGCGCAGCCCCGCGTCGGCCTCCTGGACGCCGGCGGCGTCCTTGGCCGAGGCCTGCAGGATGTAGGTGCTGGTGCCGTCGGGTGCCTCCCACATCGGGAAGGTCTTCGCGCCGCCGCCGAAGGTCTCCCACAGCGCTGAAGCGCCGAGCCCGATCCAGCCGATCGGACCGGGGATCATGCTGACGACGCCGAGAACGCCGCCGACCCAGTCGCCTTCCTTGAAGTTCTGGTAGGCGACGTACGCGCCGATGATGGAGCCGGCGATCGGAAGTGCACGCGCACCCAGCTTGATGCCGCTGGCCGCGATGCCCTTGGCTCCGAGCTTCGCGATCGCCTTCTTGCCGACCATGTTCGAGACGGTCTGGCCGGTCCGGACCTGGTTGGTGAGCAGCTTCTTCACGCCGCTGACGGGCGCGGCCTTGAACCCCTTGCCGGTGATGCCGGAGGTCTGCCCTTTGAGGGCGACGTTGCCGATGCTCTTCCAGCTCGGATTCGGTGCGTGCGCGGGCTGGATCTTCGCTGCGCCAGCACCCTTCGCGGCGGCATTGGCCGCGCTGTGCGCGCCGGTCTGCGCCGCAGGCTTGGCCGCCGCGGCGCTCGAGGTGTTCTGCGCCGCTGCCGCCGCCGGCTGGGACCCGGCGCTCGGCGCCGCGCTCGGAGCGGCGTGCGGCGCCTGTCCGGCGCTGGCAGCGGGCTGGGCGTGTGCCTGCCCAGCGTCCGGCGCCGCTGCCTGTGCCGCCGCGGGCTGCGCTTGCGGCGCCGCGTCCGGCGCCGCCGAGGAAGCGGAGGAGGTGGGCGCGTCCGGAGTCGACGACGACGGCTGTGCATGTGGCGCGGAATCGGCCGCGGGCGCCGCGTGCGCGTTCGCCGAGTCGGGTGCGGCCGCGGGCTGCGCGGACGAAGCTGCGGCATCCGGGGTGCTCGCGGGCTGTGCGTGCGGCGCAGCGTCGCCCGCGCTCGAGGCCGGAGCAGTGTCCGCGGCCGGCTGCGACGCGGCCGGTGCCGTATCGGGTGCGGCGGATGTAGACGCGGCCTGGTCCGGCCGCGTGGCCGCGCGCATATCGGGGTCCGTGTTCGCCGCCTGCGCCGGGGTGGGCTGAGGCTGCGCCGCGGTGGGCATTCCGGGACTGGTGTTCGTGAAGGGCGCCGACGTCCTGTCGAAAGCCGCGCGGTTCACGGCCGGCATCGGACCCGCCCGATGGAACGGGTCCGGGGTGTCCATCTTCGTCGGCGCCGGCGGGCGGGCGATCGCGGGTGACGGCTGTCCCTTCGACGCCGCGATCTCCTCGTCGGTGAGCATGCGCGGCAGCCCTTCCTGCGGCGCAGTCGTCGGGGAGGGGCCGTTCGGGTCGGCGACCGTAGCTCGATCAACGGCCGGGATTCGGACCTGCTGCTGCGTGGGGTCGGGCGTCGTCATCGAGCCTCCAAGGTGTTCGGGTCGAGGGTTCCGTCGTCGATGGCTGCGACGACCGCGTCGGTGACGGCGTCGTTCGCGAGAGCGGAGATCAACGTGTCGAAGCCGGGGCCGGGCGTGTACGTGCGCTTGACGGCGTCGTAGCTCTCGCCGCGCGTCACCAGCAGCCGCCCGAGGGTGGCGTTCGAGCGGGCAGGCGGCATCTTCTTCGTGCGCAGGATCCGGTCGAGATCTCCGAGGACCTCGTCGAGAACCTCCGCGACCGCCACGCGCTGAGCGGCCGGCGACGGCTCCTCGACGTCGCTGAGATCGAGCAGCGGCTCGGGCGCATCGACTGATGACGCAAGGACCGATGCAAGCGTGGTCAGGTAGAGCTGCGTCTCGCGCGTCGCTCCTCGGATCATGTTCACGCGGCGGACTGTAGGGGTGAACGGAGGGAACGCCGCGGTCGAACACGACTTGGATAGGTCCGATCGGCGCAGTTCGCTAGACGGCGAAAGAGAATCAAAAGGCGTCCGGGGCGCACTTTGACCGGCGTGTCTTCCTTGCCCGCTGGACTTTCCCTGGGCCGGATCTAGCGTCGCTGCCATGACCACCGCAGCTCACCTCTCGATGCACCTCGGACACGCACCACGGCGCTCCACCGGCAATGCGCTGCGCCCATCCGGCGCGCAACGAGCCGTAGCCGCGGCGATGGTGGGGCTGGATCCGGAGCCAGGGCACGTCCGGGAGCTCGAGCACGCCGCCCTGGACGCCCGTCTGATGCACCTGTCGACGGCCGTAGCGCTGCGGCAGGGCCTGCTCGCGCGCCCTGCCGGTGTGGTCGGACGCGCCGGCGCCCGCCGCCGTGGTCGCGCCGGCGACCAGCTGGTGCGTGACGCCTACTACCTCGCCATGGCGCTCCTCGCCGACGCGGAAGGTGACCCGGCGTCCCTGTGGGCCACCCTGACCCTGGACCGGCGCGCGTGGCTCGAGCCGGCGGTGCTCGTCGGCCAGCTCCAGGTGCGGTTCCTGGAGAAGATCTGCTCGCAGATCACGTTCACGGCGAACCACCTGCCGGTACCCGCCGAGCTCGAGGACGTTCGTGCCACGGACCTGCTGGATCAGGGTGGGCGAATCGCTCCCGGGGTGGTTCTCCTGCCGGACCTGACCCGAACCCTGCCCGAGGACGGCGAGTTCGGCGGCTGGCTGCACGCGACGGCGCCGGTCACGGTGGCAGGTCGCGCCGCACCGGCGATCGTCGATGCGGGCCCAGCAGTCCTGTCCGCCGGCTGGTGCGCGCGGGTCGCGGCGCCGGTCACCGTCGACGCCGCCGCGGGCCTGTGGCCGACGAGCTTCGTCGAGCAGGCGCTGTCGCTGTACGAGTCGACAGTGCGCTGGTGGGTGGCGACGTGCCACACCCGCGAGCTCTCGGGCGAGTACAACGAGAACGTCGGGATGCTCCGAGGCGCCCCGCTGCGTCGCATGCTCGTCAGCCCGGCAGCAGCGACCATTTCGAGTGCGCTGCGGGCGATCGAGGACCAGAGCGGCCGTCCGGGCCGGAATCGACGGACCAGGCCCGTGCCTGCGGGGTTCCCGTTCCCCACGGCGCCTTCTGAGCAGCGCGCGACGAGCGAGGTTCTGGATCTGGAGTCGGTGGCCGCACGGCATCCGCTCACGCCGCCGGTACGTCCGCTGCGGGACGAGTCGCTCTCGGCTGAGCGTCGCGCGGAGCTGATGCGCGCGCTCCGGACCCTGCCCGAGGGGATGCACCTCGCGCCGGACGCCTCGCTCGAAGCCTCGACCCCGATCGCTGAGATCCGGCGCGAGGAGCTCACGCTGCTTGCGAACGCCCCGGTCGAGGACTTCGGACGGTTCGTCGACCTCACCACCAACTTCAAGGTCCCCGACTTCGTCGACGTCGGACAGCTCGCTCGAGAGCTGCGCGACGCCGGCGGCCTCACCCTCAGCGAGCCCATCGTCGGCGGGGTCGAGCAGGACGAGGTGTCCGGCAAGGAGCTGCGGCTCACTCTGCGGCTGCGGACAGCCGCGGGGGTGCCCGTGCGCGCACCGGGAGGTGAAGCGGTGGTGCTGCCGGCCGGCACGCGATTCTCGGTACTCGGCGCCGACATCTCGAAGTACCACGCGACGGTCTACCTCGAGCCGATGGAGGCGAGCACACGCACGGGAGGCGCCGTCGGAGTCCCGGCTGGGGAGGACGTCCCCGTCGTCGAGGCGCGTTCGTCGAGCTTCTCGGAGGTTCGCGGGGCGGCCTAAAGACGAGCTCTCCCTGGGCCTTTACCGACCGCGCCGCGTGCGCCGAAAAGTGCGCGGCGCGGTCAACCTGTGCCGTGGACAGGTAGGTTGCGCCCACGAACGCAGGGCGCGGAACAGGAGATCAACGTGCCCTCACACCCCTGGGGTGCTCCACCCGAAGCGAATTCGACGGTCATCGAGACCGGAACCACCGGCGCCACGTGGGTGGCCGGCTCGGCGGCGTGGCTCGGCTTGGCGTCCGCCGCTCTGCAGACGCTCGGAATCACCGGGTCGCAGATGTTCGCGACCCTCGCCTCGACCGCCGGTGCGCGGCAGGCGATCCACTCCGCCGCCACGCCGCCGTTCTTGACCTGGCTCGGTGGACTCGCCGGTATCGCCTTCAAGCAGGCAGCGATCAACGCCGTCGTGGCGGAGAGCTTCACCGTGGCGCGCACGACGATGGTGCCGACGGTGCAGAGCGTCAACAACCGCGTGCGCGAGGCAGCGGCCGAGGCCAGCAACATCTTCGGGCAGAACACGCCGCTGATCGCGGCGTTGAATGCCGAGTACGGGGCCTACACCACGAACAACACGGCGGTGGGAAGCACCTACGGCGAGGTGATTTCGGCGGCGACGCTGCCCGTGCCGATCCCGCCGCCTCCGCCGCTGGCGAACGCCGGCGCGACCGCCGGCCAGGCGGCTCAGGCGACCGGGCAGGCCGCGGCGACGGCCGCCAAGGCCGGATCGAGCAAGGCGCTCACCGCGGCGCAGGCGTCGACCCAGGCAGGCTCGCAGACCGGTACCGGAGGCGCGGGCCAGCTCGGAGGCGCCGCGTCGATGTTCCAGGCGCCGCTGCAGGCTCTGCAGGGACTCGGCTCGTCGTTCACGGCGCCGATCAGTTCGCTGAGCAGCCTGATGACCGCGCCGCTGCAGGCTTTCGGCTCTGCGTCGGGGCTGGGCGGGCTCCTCAACGGCGGCAGCACCGGCTCGGCGTTCATGCCCGCACTCGGGGGCGGCGGTGGGGGACTGCCGCTGGGCTCGAGCGGTCTGGGCGGAGGTAGCGGTCTGGGCGGTGGTGGCGGCCTCGGCCTGGGCGGCGGGCTCGGGCCGGCGGGGCTCTCGAAGCAGCTGACCGGGAGCGGCTCCGGCGGAAAGGTGTCCGTCCTGTCGGGAGTCGGCGCGGCGGGCCCTGCACAGGAGCGCATCAGCGCCACCGGCACGCCGATGGGTGGCGTCCCTCCGATGGGCCACGGTCTCGCGGGATCGGGCTCCCGTGGGCGCGGATCTGGCGATTCCGGCGTCGTGGCCGCCGACAGCGGCGTCGAGTACGAGCCCGTCTCGCGCCCGGCGACGGAGGAGGAGCAGGAGTTCTTCCGCTGAGCTCCGGCGTCTGATCACACGAGAAGGCCCGCATCCCCGATTCCGGAGGTGCGGGCCTTCTCGTGTGCAGGGGCTGACTACGGGGCCGGCCGGCTCGACGTCGACGGTGCCGCGCTCGACGACGGCCGCGGGGGAGCGGGAGCGGGAGCCACAGTCAGCGAGCCGGAGACGCCACTGAGCTTCGCCGTGATGGCGGCGTCCGCCTGCCACGCCGCGAGCTGCTCCGCCGCCGGGGGTGCCGTGTCCGCGACGGTGGCCGCGCGATCGCCCAGGGTGAGGGACGAGATCCCGTTGCGCGAGAAGGTCGCGCGGAGGTCGCCGTTGCGGAACTCGGTCTTGTCGGTCTCGGAGGTGCCGATTCGTGCGTCCTTGCTCGGAGCCAGCGACTTGGCGGCCTTCGCGAGTGGGAAGGGGAGATCCCCGAGCTTGTTCTCCACGTCGACCCACCCCGGAGTGCTCGTCATGACGCCGAGTGTGGCCCAGAACTCGGCGTTGCCGCGCAGCATCACCTTGTCACCGAGGACGAGGAGATCGGCCGCGGTGCTCGCGGAGAGCACTCGACCGGTGGAGTTGCCGGTCGCGGCCTCGACGGTCTGCTCGACCTCGAGGCGGACGATCGACGAGGTCACCTGTGACTTGACCTGGACCCATCCGGTGGTGACGGCCGTGTGTGCGTACGACACGGCGGCCGCGTCGACGGCCGTGAGCTCGCGCTCCGCCGGCTGCGGGGTCGGCTCGGGCCCGCGCCAGAGCAGCCACCCGCACAGGGGGACGGCCACGACCGCCCAGACCAGCGCGACAACCACCAGCGCGCGGGGCGCCCACTCCTTGAACGGCGTCTTGGGCGGTTCGTACATTTCCCGCATGGCGGAAGCTTCCTCTCTCGATGTGGCTGATGGCGGGAAGGTAGGGCACCGGCGATCGCAAGCGCGTCTGCGGCGCGAGGACAGACAAGAGCCGCCGGCCCGCGAAGGGACCGGCGGCTCTTGAAGGTGGTGTCAGGCGAGGACAGCCGCGGCGCCGAACGCCTGCAGTGCCTGCTGCGTCACCGTGTCGGTGGTGGTCTCGGCAGCGCGCTCGGCGAGCTGCTCGATGCCCATCCCGAGCACGGAGATGAAGTTGGCGGTGGTGACTCCCTGCTGCGCCGTGGCGCGTGCGGAGTCGAGGTCGTTGCCGGGAGGCGTCACGGCGGCCGCGGCGGCGGTCGCCGTGGCCGACGCCGTCGCGAACGAGGTCGCTGCGGCGCTCACGCCGCCGGCCTGCCCGAGGACGTCGCCGAAGCTGCTGATTCCCACGAGGTTCATCGCGGTCTCCTTACGAGATAGGGGCGGTTGTTCTGCGGCCTACATTCTCCCACCACACTGGTGATTTTCGACCGGGGCGCGGTCTTGCGCGACAGGCTGTTCTCGGGCCCGCGCGAGCGCGTCAGGGGTGTGATCTGCATGTTTCGGCAGCTACATCCGCCTGCGGGGGCGATCTCTACCTCGATGCGTTCTGGTCTAAAATAGGGTACGATTCGAACATGTCGAACCGACTTCGAAGCTGCATTCGAGCGCTGGCCGCGGTCCTCGCGACCGCTGGCGCTCTCGCGGCCGTCGCGCCGACGGCCGCGGCGGCGCCGCTGGATTCTCAGGACTGGGTCGCACCCGCGAGCCTCGGGCAGTACTCGAAGGGGCCGCAGGGCCTGATGACGGCGTCGGGGTTCCGGCCCGGGACCGGCTTCGTCATCGAGGACGAGGGCCGCGTGACCACGTGCACCATCGGCTTCGCCGTGACGAGCCCGCTGGGCATGTCCGGGTTCATCACCGCGGGGCACTGCGACGTCGCCAGCGGCGTTCAGGGCTATGCCTTCCAGGACACCCAGGGACTCCTCAAGCTTCCGATCCCTCCGCTGTCCGTCGCGAACACCGCCTCAGCGCACGCCTCCGGCACAGCGGACGACAGCGCCGTCGTCTGGGACACCGCCGGCTCGGCGGCGCCGAGCCGGTTCGATCCGAGCCTGACCGGCACGCGGCTCGTCGGGACGATGTCGGAGAATGACGCGCGCAAGCTGCCCGCCGGCACGCCGATCTGCTTCTCGGGCGCTACGTCAGGGACCACCTGCGGCCGCGTGCTGTCCGCCTCTGGCGACAGCCTCAGCCTGGACGTCCCGTCGCTGCCCGGGGACTCCGGCGGCCCGGTGTTCGTCGTGAACGCCACCGGCCAGGCGGTCGGTGTGGGAGTGGTGAGTGGCAACCTCGACGGTCACGCGAAGGCGGTGTTCCTGGAGCCGGCGCTCAAGCGCCTTGGCGCGACAGCGTCGGTGCACAAGTACTGAACGTCGGCTGTACCCGCGCGCGCTCCGGTCTCAGGAAGCCAGGCGCGAGCGCGGGAGGCTGAGCGGGTGCAGGAACTCGGCCGGATCCTCGGTCATGTAGTAGATCGCCGACATCACCTCGTTGGCCAGCTCGGCCCCGGAGGTCGCCGTGATCGGACCGGCCAGGCGGATCAGGGGAACTCCGCCGACAACGTGCACGCTGATCTTCGTCACGAGATCACCACCGGCGCCGCAGGAACGCGCAACGCGGAACGGAGCGCGTACGTCGCGTCGTCCAGGTCGTCGTGCTGCAGGTCCACGGCCGCGGCCGCGAGCAGGTAGTGCGCCCACACCTGCAGATACTCGGCGTTCTCGGGCCGCAGATCGCCCTGCCACTGGACGTCCTCGAGCCGGCGCATCAACGACACAGCCGACTCGTCCGGGCGCCCCCACTGCCGAACCAGCAGCGCGAGGACGGGATCCGCGTCGTCGGCCTCGACCGCGTCGAGGATCACGCGGTGCTCCGACGCCGGGAACGGGTTGATCTCGTCGATCGACGCGGCGTCGATCACGGTGATGCCGACCGCCTCCGCGGTGGGGTCGGTCGAGACGATCGCGTCGAGCTCCCCGATGAACCCGAGCTCCACGGCGTCGATCAGGGGGCGCCACGGCTGTGCGCATCCGAGCCAGCGCTGAGCGAAGGACGTGGGTACGCGTGTGGCGAGGGGGACGAGCTTCGAGCTGGCTCGCACCCCGGGGAACAGGAAGCCGAGGCCGTCGCTGGTGCAGAAGACGGCCTTGCCGTCCTGCAGCCCGACGGCCACCCGGGTGTTCACGCCCACGCGTCGGTGCGCGCGCAGGATGCCGGCCGCGTAGGCAGCCGCGGCGTGCTGCTTACTGGTCGCGCCGTCGAGGCCGCGCCGATCCGCACCGTAGTCGGCGAGGTCGCGCTTGTCCTCCTCGGAAGCCAGGTCCGGGGTGAACGGGACGTACTGCAGCACACCGCCTCCGGCCTGGCGCCCCGAAGCGCCAGGAGCTCCGGCTCCGGCGCCACCCATCATCGGCGGTGGCGCCATCATCGGGGTCGCGGCCATGGGCGCGGCCGGCGCACCCGCGCCGGCGCCGCTCTGTGCGAGCGTCGAGGTTCCAGCGCCGGCGCCGTCGCCTGCGGAGGTGTGCGTCGTAAGCGCCCCCGGTCCGGTCTGTGCATCGCCGGCCGACAGCGACGTCGTGACCGACGCGGCCGGCGGGGGTGAACTCGTTGCAGGGGTGGTGGGGTGCTCCGTCGCGGAGGGCACGGTCGAGTTCGACCCGCCGGGGTCGCCGCCACCGGGGCGGGCGACCGGGTTGTCGGCCGTGACGGGGCTGCCGGGGCGCGCGGCCCCGTCTCCAGCTCCTTCGATCTTGTCCTGCGCCGGCGGCGGAGTGCCGGGCGGAGGGGCGGTGCGGCCGCTGCCCTCGTCGCGGCCAGGGAGGCCGGAACCGGGGACCCGGCCGGGACCGCCGCGGCCGGCACCGTCGGCACCCTTGTCACCCTCGCGTCCTGGCCGCGGGTCCGAGAGCGAGGCGCCCTGCCCGGTCAGGCCGGCGCCGGTGGTCAGGCGCTGCAGGGCATCTTGGGTGATCGGCAGACCGCCGTCCTTGCCGCTCTTGTCGCCGGTCTTCTTCATCAGCTCGCTCAGGGCAGCCTGCGCGGACTGCGTCACCGGCTGCGCGAGCTGCTGGAAGTTCGGCATCTGCAGGTTCTGCGGCTTGATCATCTGACCCGCGACGGACTGCAGCTCCTTGCCCAGCGAGTCGGGCATGCCCGGCACCTGCGGGTTTCCGGGCTGGGTCGGCGTCATCGTCGAGGGCACCTCCGGGGTGGTCCCCTTGGAGATGCCGGTCATCAGCGCTTCCTGGGTGGTCTTGTGGTCGGAGCCGGTCTTGGAGATCTCCGACTGGGCCTGCTGGAGCAGTTCCATGTACTTCTGCTGGAACTCCGCCTGGTTCTGCGGGCTCTCCGGGCCACCGCTGCCGGCGTACTGCGCGACCAGCTGCTCGACTGCCGCCTCGAAGCTGGTGGCGATACCGTTGATCTTGACCTTCGTGTTGAGGATGTCCTGCGCGGACACACTCGCGCCCTGCCCCCGGTTGATCGCCATGAGCGCGTTGTCGAACGCCGTCCGCTGCTCGGTAGTGAAGTCCTGGATCAGCGCAGTCGGGGTGACGCCGGTCGTGTAGGCCTGGGCGACCGCCTGGAGGGTGGCAGCCCCGTCGCCGGTACCGAAGGCGACGGAGGCCTTCTCGAACAGATCGATGACCGAGGCGCCGACGCCCGTCTCGCTGAACGTCGGCCACGCCGTCGGAACGCCGAGCTCGACGGCGTGAGGGGTAGTCGCGGGTGGCACGTCTGTGGGAGCCATGGGGTCGGTTCCGTCCTTTCTCGCGGAGACGAGCGACGCGTGGTCGCTCGCGCATGGGGCGATGATGCCCGCTCCCGCGACGGCACGTCGGCACCGGCGCGGGAGCGGGAGCCGCTACTCGGCGGGCGGGGTCACCACGCGCACGTACTGGGTGACGCCGCGGGAGGCCGCGTCGCTAAACATCACATCGGTACCGGACTGCTGTGCCTCGACCACCTTTCCGTCACCGACGTACATCATCACGTGCGCGGACGGGTTGTCGTCGAAGGCAAGGTCGCCGGGGCGGGCCTCGGCGGCGCTGATCAGCTGCCCGAAGGAGTACTGCTCGCCCGAGGTGCGGGGGATCTCGACGCCGGAGGCCTGGTAGACGAGCATTCGCGTCAGGCCCGAGCAGTCGTAGCCCACCTTGTTGTAGTCCCCAGCAGCATCAGCGGCACCGCCGTCGGTGGTGCCCTGGCTGGGCCCGTCGAGGCTGCCACCGCCCCAGGCGTACGGGGTACCGGCCGACACCACTTGGCCGGCCAGGTCGATGACCTTCTTCTCGTACGCGTTGGAGCCGCCGCTCGAGGGACCAGCGGCGCCGGAGCCTCCTCCGACACCGGGGGTGGCGATGCCCGAACCTGCGCCGCTGCCCACGACTCCGCCGCCGTTGCCGCCGCCGCCGAGGTACTCGGCGAGCGCCGCCTGGGCCGTCGGGCTGCTCAGCGAAGTCGGATTAGACTGTCCGGCGGTGGACGCTGGCACCTGGGGCATCTGGAGCCCCTGGCCCGCCTGACCGACGGACCCGAGCAGGCTGGACGCACCCGCCCCCAGCGAACTGATCAGGGTGCCGCCGACCTTCGCGACCTCGGAGCCCTTGCCTGCGACCCCGGACACGGAACCGGAGCCGTTGCGGTCGATCTCGGTCTTGCCGCGGGAGTCCTTGGTGCCGCGGTCCGCACGGTCACGGACGCGATCACCGCTGCGCTTGTTCTGGCCGGCGGAGTCGTCGACGGCCGCAGTCAGGCGCGGATCGACCGCGCCGGGCCCGGTTTTACGTCCGGTGGTCGGTGGCAGCGCGGCGACCGCACCCGAGTTGCCGGCGTTGACTGCACCGTCGTCGGTGCTGATGCTGCCGGTCACTTCTGCACCTTGTTCGCGCCGGACTCCTGGATGGCCTGCTGCGTCGACCGGATCTTGCCCAGGTCGGTGATGGCGGTCGTGAGGGACGATCCGGCGGCGTTCGCCTGGGTGGTCACGGCGCTCACGGCCGTGGAGATGGCGGAGACGGTCTCGGTATACGCGGGTGCGACCGTCGTCCCCGAGGATTCGGCCGCGGTGCCAGCGCTCGGGACGGTGCCCTTGCTGGCCGCCGCGGTGATCGTCTTGAGGACCGCGTCGCCGGCCTTGATCTTCTCCTCGATCTGCCCTCGGAGGCCCTCGAGCTTGTTGACGCTGGCCTGGAAGCCGGCGAAGTCGTTGATGCGGATGGTGTTCGGTTCGTTGCTCATGCTCTACAGCCCCCTGATTCGCTCGGCGCCGTCGGTGTCGACGCCCGTGATCCCGGTGAACTTGTAGTCCGCCGTGTCTGCGCAGTTCGTCGCACCGGTGGCGATCGCGGTCACCGCGGTCTTCACCTTGTCGCCGACTGTCCCGATGCCCGCGACGGCCGACTCGTAGACCGGAGCGACGTCACCGGTGGTGAACTTCTTCGCCTCCGCGGTGGCGGTGGTCTTGAGGGCGCCCGCGGCGCTCGCCGCGGTTTGCAGCGCCTCGATCGCCGTGCGGATCTTCTGCGTCTTGGCGAGGAACGTGGACTTGTCGTTGATCGAGATGTTGTCGCCCATGCAGTTCACCCCTTCCTGTGTCGTGCACGGTGCACCGAGCCGGGCACAAGCGCGTCCCAGTGCGATGCACGTGCGCCTGTTTGGATGGCGCATTGCCCCGTAGTGTATGCGCGTTTCTGCTTCGCGGACCGATCGCACACGGTCTGCGAAGGCGCAGTCATCAGGCTTCGTCCCGGCGGATGATCGTGCCGTGCTTAACGGCCTCTTCCAATGCCGCCGACCCGTCGAGCAGCGGGTTCTCGGCGAGGACGCCGCGGTCCTCAGGGCTCTTGCCGCTGCGTCCGCCTCCGCCGGCGCCGCCCATCGGCGGCATCATCGGCGCGCCCATCATCGGCATGCCGGTCGGGGAGGTGCCGCGGCCGAGCGTCGGGTTCTGGTTGCCGGGGGAGGCGCCTGAGGTGTTCGTCGAGGCGTTGCCCGCGCCGGCCGGGTTGGAGAACGCCCCCGGGGTCGGGGTGCTGCGGCCGGAGACGTCAGCACCGGTCTGCACGCCGGTGACGGAGGTACCGGTCACCCCGGACTGCAGCGGCTTCGCCCCGGGGTTGCCGGCGCCGGGCGCCTCGAAGCCCTCACGGAACCGGGTGCCGCCGCCGGTGGTCGGCGCGGTGCCGGAGGGCGAGGTCTGCGGCTGCGAGGGCGTGGCGCCGGCACCGCTGCCCCCGAGTCCGGCTGCGGTGGTGCCCCCGAGGCCCAGGCCGAAGGCCTTGTCGAGAGCATCCGTGGTGATCGGGCCGCCTGATCCGTCCAGCTTGCCGTCCTTGTCCTTGCCCTGCTGGTTCGGCTGCTGCTGGGGCTGCGCCGCGGCCACAGGCGCGCCCGCGCCCGCACCCTGCTGCCCCTGGCCCTGGCCCTGCTGCTGGGCCTGAGTGAGCGCGTTGGCGAGAGCCTGGTCGGCGGCCGTCGGCGTGGCGGAGGTGGTGGTGCTGGGCTTGTCGGCGGCCGGGGTGGCCGCGGGGGTTCCACCCGGCTTCGCCGCCGAGGGTGTGCCGCCGGGCTTGCCCGCGCCTCCGCCTCCGGGCGACCCGGAACCGGCGCCGCCCCCACCGCTGCCGGCGCCCGGCTTCGAGGATCCTCCGCCGTTGCCGGATCCGGATCCCGGAGAACCGGTGCCGGGAGCTTGGACACCGGTGCCACCGTCGACCTGTACCTGGGGTACTTCGACCCTTCCCGCGGCCTTCTTGCACGCGGCGTTGTAGGCATCGTCGGCGGCCTTGCGCTTCTCGAGCATCTCGCGGAGCTTCTTCTTGGCCTCCTCGAACTTGGCCGCCGGCGGGCCGGACGGCACACCCATCCGATCGGCCATCGCCATGACCTCGCGAGCGGTCTCGACCTCCTTCTCGGCCTCCTCGATCTCCGCCTTCTTGGGCGCCACCTTGAGCCAGGTGTCGCCGGCCTCGCGAAGGACCTTCATCGCCGCGGCGACCTTCGCGGTCTTCGTCGCCGCGTCGCGCAGCTTCTGCTCGATGTCGGTGAGCACCGCGGTCTGGACGTTGATCTTGTTGCCGGACGCACCGCGCTGGATCTCGTCCCGCGTGGTGCGCACCGAGTTCGCCGTCGCCTCGAGCGCCGTCGTGGCATCGGTGAACGTCTTCACCTCCTCGGCGGAGGGATGCGAAACGTCGAGGTCTGGGAACGCCATGCGCGGGAGAATCGCACGCGGCAGCAAGCAGAGCGCGCTGTGGCGCGGGCCGCAGAGGCGGTCTAGCTCGCGGTCACCAGCTCCGCGCCGAGGCTCAAGAGTGCGGGCTCGATGAAGGTGGCGTTGGTGGTCGAGCCGTCTCGGGCCTCGCTCGTGACCAGGCCGATCACCGTAGCTCGACCAGAGTCGTCAACAACGAAGACCGGAGCACCGCTATCGCCCTTGCTAGGAGCAGCGGTACCTGGCTTTCCGACGAACTCGACGCGGCCGCGTTCTGCCGAAATGAGTCCTCCGCAGCGCACACCTGAGGTTGCGCCGTCGACGCAGATCGGTGTGCCGTGGGGCAGGCGCTGCGTCTCCTTCACTGTGAGCGAGCCCGCAACCGTCCAAGTGCCGGCGATCTGTGGCGTGGGCGGCGTGCTGGTGAAGATCAGCGCGCGATCGTCGAGGATCCCGTCGGCGCCCGGCACGCCGTCTTCGTTCACAGCCTGCACGGCTGGGCCGAGTGGGATGAGCACCTTGCCTGCCGCATCGCCCTGGGCGAACTGGGTCACGCCGGCTCCGGCGCAGTGGCCAGCCGTCAGGAAAGCGGAGCGCGATCCGACCGTGACTGCAGGCCCCAGCGTGCAGCGGTCGCCTACACCTGCGGAGTTCCAGCGCAGCACCTTGGCTCCCGGTTGGGGAGTGGCGCTGAACTGGGCGCGGTCCACGGAATCGCGGGGAAGCTCTCGTCCCTGGCCGGTTACGTCGATGTACTTCGGAGCGGCTGGAGCCGCAACGGTCGCGGAAACCGTCGGGGTGGCAGCGACGTTGTCGGCCTCGGGGGCGCCGCGGCCGCCACCGTCTGCGCACGACGCCAGAGCCGTGGCGGCGACCAGGATCGCGGCCACGGCGGCGAGGGGCCGGCGCGTGTTCATAGCACCAGCATATACGAGCGATTCATTGAGCGAAAGATCCGGTCTGTCGAACACAGGCGCGCGTCTATTTCGAACGCACCGGATGCGCGACGGGTGGGGCCTGGAAAACGGGCTCGAGGGTCGCGGTCCTCGCGGGTGAAGCGGATCCATGGGCCCAGCGTCACACGGCCCGCTTAACGCTCGCTTGGGGCGGGCGTCACCCTGGGCGAGTTTCGTTCAGGAGGGGCGCAAGCCTGTGTCTCCGGCGGGTGTAGCGGCAGTGGACGGCTTCGGGCGCACCGAAGGCGACTATCGCGTTGACCAGCGCATATGTTGCTCCGGGCGCCGGCGCGGAATTCTTCGAACGTGCGACGGCTGCGAACCGCCTTGTCGGCCATCCCCGGCAGTATCGTCCCTCGGTCAACCGAGAAGTTGCCCTTTCGACCTGCGGAGACTGACATGCACTGGTGAAGTTCTTCGAATGCCTGCGATGGCTCGCGTGTGTCGCGGGAGAAGGGGGACCCTCTGCCGCCCTGCGTGACACAAGTTCGAAGTGCGAAGCACTGTCGGGTTCACGTTCGCGAGCTCTGGCGCGACCACGCACTCTCATGTCTAGATGCGAAAAACGATTTACTTAGCAAGAGTAATAATGTGTATCTGCCTGCGGGAAGTCCGGGAGGGCGCGGGAATCGCGCCGTCCCTGTTGGTGTAGACGAATTCGGACATGTGGACCGCGGGGAGGAGGGGCCCCCGTCTCCCGCGACGGCTCATGTTTCTTGCAGGGTAAAGAAGAACGACCGGTCTTGTTGTCGGTTTTCGCAGGTCAAAAGGCGAACTTCTCGGATGCGTGAGGGACGATTACGCCGAAGTCTTGAAACGGTGGTTGCTCCGCCGTCGACGGGTACAGGCGTTCTAATAACGTGGAACACCTCGAACATGCGGTAGGCGACGCGCCGAATGCGTCGTTCGATGGTGCAACCGACGACGCAACACCGTAAGGTGAAGCGCATGAACGACCTCGCAGCTGCGCCCGAGGCCTCCCCGTCGCCTGGGCTCGACTTCGACTTCGACGCCGTGATGGCGAAGCTGACCGCAAACCTCTCCGACGCAGAACGCGCAGCGATCTTCGAGTTCGCCGACACCGCCGTCGA
The DNA here is from genome assembly GCF_900104775.1 of Tsukamurella tyrosinosolvens. Taxonomy (NCBI): domain Bacteria; kingdom Bacillati; phylum Actinomycetota; class Actinomycetes; order Mycobacteriales; family Tsukamurellaceae; genus Tsukamurella; species Tsukamurella tyrosinosolvens. Next base: position 2,791,612 of record NZ_FNSA01000003.1, on the reverse strand, counting down.
CGAGATTGCGCCTGCCTCCGTGCTGCCGACGCCGCCGCAGGTGACCGAGCGCGAGCTCGTGGAGCGGAGCGCGCTGACGAATCCCAACCCGCGCCCAGGGTCAGCCGACGACGAGCGTGTGCGCGGCATCCTCGCCATCAGCGGCAGCGATCCGTTCTACCGAGCCAACGCACCGAAGCCTTTCCCGGTGCTCGACACGGCGGCGCTGCGCAAGCTTCGCCCCGAACTCGAGGGCAAGTTCAACGGGCAGCACCAGGCACATGAGAACCGCTTCTCGTTCCCCAAGGGCTACGTCAAGAACTACCCGGAGCTGTTCCCGGGGCTCGACGTCGGTGTCCGGCTGCTGACCATCCGCGAGGCCGCCGCTGAGATGGCGGTGTCGCAGACCGAGGTCCACGCGCAGATCTTCGCGCTGAAGCTGTGGGCCTTCCGCGTGGGCAGGACTATTCGCATCCGCTCGGACCATGTCGAGCGCTGGGTGGCCGGCGACCGCGAGATGAAGATCCCCGAGCCGCGGGTCAAGGCATCCAACGGACTCGACCTCGGGATGCCTGTCGACGACTTCGCGAAGATCGTGCGCGTGCATCCGCGGACCGTGATGCGCTGGCACAACGACCCCGAGCTCCGCTTCACGCTCGCCGGCCTCAACGGCAGCCGGGTGGTGACCGCGGACGAGCTGTCCTACTACCGCATCCCGTTCGATCCGAAGCGCCTCGTGCCCGTCACGCGAAGGGCGCCCTCGCGGGAGCTCCTCGACCTCCATGTAGGGCACGACCCGCAGATGCATGCGGACCTGTCGGCGCGCTTCAACAACGAGGAGCGGAAGGATCGGGCGATCCAGGCGTCGCTCGAGGGGAAGATCGACCGCCGAGACACCGCGGTCGTCGACGACCTCGGCCGCCTGACGATCGACGTCAAGGGCGCCTCCGTGCTGATGAACCTGACGGTCTCCGGTGCGCGCAAGGCTCTGCAGCGCGATGGAGTGCGCGGGATGATCCGCGCCGGGTCGCTGCGTGTGGCCGTGGACGACGTGCTCGACCTGTGTGGCCGACGCAAGCTCAAGCGGGATCGCAAGATCAACCCGAACGCGCAGAGGTACCAGCCCGATTCAGCCCCCTACTACCCGCTCGCGGAGGCAGCAGAGCGTCTCGGTGTGAGCGAGCGAACGGTTCGTCGCTGGGCGGCCAAGGGCAAGATCGCGATGGAGATCCGAGACGGCGCTATGGTCGTCCCCGGCATAGAGATCAGCCGGCACGGTGGCGTCGTCGAGCGCTACGTGCGCGATCTGGCCAAGCGTCGCGAAATCGACCGTGCCGCGCTCAAGGGCGCGCATCTGACGCCGGTGGACAACGCCCGGTACCAGGAGTGGCAGCTCGAGGACACGCCTGAGCTGGACCCCGCGGAGTTCTTCTGCTCGCGCAATCGCGCTGCGGCCATCGCCGGCTGCCGGCCGTCCGTCATCGAGGATCTGGTCCAGCGCGGCTACATCCCCGCGCTTCGACAGGGGCGAGATCTGACGATCCGCACCGTGGACCTGCACGCGGCGGCGTCCTTCTCCGCGCTGGTCGGACGAATGTGCCCCAAGGTCCGTCCGAAGACCAAGCAGGACAAGTGGAACGCCGAGGGGGAGTACCTCACGATCGACAACGCCGCGATGATGCTTCGCCGGCCGGCGTCCGAGGTGCGGCGCCTGATCGCCGAGGGGCTTCTCACCAGCCTTCGGTTCGGCCACGTGCACCGCATCCACATCAGCTCGGTTGTCGGCGAGCCCAAGCGCGTGCTCAACCGCACGGCGCCGTATCGCCCGCTGTCCCAGTGGCGCGACCCCACGCGGTCGGGCCGGGCAACGATCGCGGAGGCCGCCGGGATCATCGGCGTCACGGAGCGAACGGTCCAGCGGTGGTGTGCGGCAGGCTTGCTGACCAGCTTCCCCGCGATCAAGCAGCTCTGGTCCCCGCAGCGTCAGTTCTACAACCGCGTCAAGAACCGTGGTGCGCTCCTGATGCTCGTCGACGATGCCCGCGCGCTTCGCCGGCTGCGTCAGGTCCGCGGGCTGGCGCCGCGGACGCGTCTCGTTGTCCCGCAGTCGTTCCTGGACGAGGGGCGGGAGCTGCCGGAGTTGAAGCCGTGGCAGGAGTACGTGCTCAACCCTGACGCCTAGTGGCGAGTCCAGCCCGTGGATGGTGTGTCGCGCTCCGCGGGTTGGGCGCCGCGGCAGACGCCGAATGGTGCGCGCAGCCGCGGCGCGTCGAGCTCGGCCGCAACGCTCCAACGCTGGTCGGAGTGTTGCCCAGAAGTTCCAACCGAAACCCGACTCGGTTGTAGGGTCGCCCGATGGCGATGCCGAATGTGTGCTCGTAGCTGCAGGTGTCGCGTCCCTTATCGCGAGGGTGCGCTACCGGATCTGCGTCTCGGAGCTCGTGGACGGTGTGGTCGATCCGTCGACGACGACAGGGGAGCCGGCAGGCGGGGCGGAGCGCGTCATGAGCGCGATCAGAGCTAGCGCGAGGGCGAACATCGCGAGTGTCGAGACTGCGGTGGACGCGTAGTCCAAGGTCGCCTCGAGTACGCGGCGGCCGAGTCCCCGGTGGTCGAAGTCTTCCGAACGCATGCAGGTCTCCCTCTCTCGACTCTCTAAAATAGAGACTAGAGTGCTGGGCTGACAAGTTCGGCGCGATCCGTCGATGCGCCCCGTACGTGCCGGTGTCGCGTCCTCGAGCGGTGACCGAAGCCTGTGCGGACGCAAGCATCTACCGGTACGGTGCCCGGTATGCGAACCTTCTTCCGCCGTTCCCTGTTGTCCGCCGTCGCGATCGGCGGTGCCCTCTCGCTCGTGGCCTGCGGCGGCTCCGACGCCAAGTCGCAGGAGACCTCGGCGCAGGCATCGGTGACGTCCGACGGCATCACCGGTGTCGGCGACTACAAGACCGCGAACGAGCTGCTGTCGGACCGCGGGTGGAAGGACGAGGCGCAGAACCGCGCGATGCTCGACCTCGTCTGTTCGACCGCGTCTGCCGGCGGATCGATGGAGGATGCCCAGGCGAAGCTGATGGCGCCGCCGTACACCCTCAACGGCGAGTCGGCGGGCTACGTCGTCGGGATCGCCACGCTGCACGTCTGCGCGCCGAAGAAGCCGTCCTAGCGTGCCTGTTCCGAGCGCGCCTAAACACGATCTGAGTTCCACACTGCTCTAGACTTTCTTGCGTGACGATCGAGCTCGCGCACGACGACCGCCGGATCGACATCCCGGACCACCGCAGGTGTCCTCGTGGGCACACGTGGGTGACGTCGGTGCGGGACAAGTTCGGTTGCCCGTGGTGCTCCAAGCGCAAGCCGAAGCCCGGCGGTGGAATCGACGCCACCCATCCCGCCATCGCACAGCGCTGGAGCCCGACGAACGGTTACCCCGCGTCACTGGTCACCGCCCAGGCCAACCGGTACGGCTGGTTCACGTGCGCTGAGCACGATCACGAGTTCGTCGGGATCGTCTCGTCGATCGTCTCCCGCGGCGCCAGTTGCGCTGTCTGCGCCGGAAGGCAGATTCGTGCTGGCTTCAACGACCTCGCCACGCTGCATCCAGACGTGGCGGCCTTCTGGCACCCCGACAACCCGCTACGCGCTGACGAGGTCGCCCCGTTCTCGCACGATGTCTACCGGTGGCTCTGCAGCGGTTGTGGCTTCACCTGGTCCCAGTCCGTTGCCAAGCGTGTGCGCGCCGGCGGAAACTGCGCCGGGTGCGCAGGAAGAACGCTCGCCCCGGGAGTCAACGACTTCGCCAGCCGCCACCCCGTGGAGGCGGCGGAGTGGGACTCAAGCAACGATCGTCGCCCAGACGAGGTGCTCGAGCACAGCGGCTACCGGGCCACGTGGCGGTGCCGTGTGCACACGAACTTCACGTGGAAAGCATCCGTAGCCAACCGCGCCGACGGCACCGGGTGCCCGGTGTGCGGCGGCCAGCTCGTGGTGGTGGGCCTCAACGACCTCCCGACCACGCACCCGCGCGTTCACGCGAAGTGGAGCCTGGCGCGCAACGACATCGACCCCTTCGCCGTATCGGCGAACTCCGGCGTGATCGCCTGGTGGGACTGCGACGTCCACGGCCCGTACCAGCGTCGTATCGAGACCCGTGCGCGCGGACACGGCTGCGCGGAGTGCTCGACGGCAGGCACCTCGCACGGTGAGCGAGAGCTGCAGGCCTTCGTGGCCGAGATCACGGGAGACGGCGGCTCCATCTCGAGGTACCGGGGTATCCCTGGGGTTCGCGAGGTCGATGTCTTCGTTCCGGCGCGGTCGATCGCGATCGAGTACAACGGCGTGTACTGGCACAGCGATCGCGGAGGAAACGGACGGGACCGGAACTACCACCGGGACAAGTACCGCCGGTGTAAGGAGGCAGGGGTACAGCTCATCCAGGTGTGGGAGGACGACTGGCGCACCCGACGAGACGCCGTCGAATCCACTCTTCGTGCGAAGCTCGGCGTGGCCACGCGAGACGGGCGTATCGCCGCGCGAGCTTGCGAGGTGGTTCGGCCGCCACGCCTTGAGGTTCAGGACCTGCTCGAGCGCCACCACATCCAGGGCAGGCGCGACGGCACGCTGTACCTCGGCCTGCGCCGGCCGCGCGGTGACCTCGTCGCAGCGATGGTTGTGACCCGCACCAAGCTCACCTGGACGATCGACCGGTACGCCACCGCGGCGCTCGTACCCGGCGGGTTCGGCAAGCTCCTCGCCGAACTTCGGCGTCACGTCGCGGCTTCCGGTGGCGGCAAGCTCGTCACCTTCTCCGACAACGAGATCAGCGACGGAGCGCTCTATGCGGCGACCGGGTTCACCGCGGGCCGCGAGATCCCGCCGGACTACGCCTATGTCGCCGGCATCGAGCGGGTGCACAAATTCAACTACCGGCGCGCGCGATTCCGCAGTGACCCGGCCCTTGAGTACCGCGAGGAACTCAGCGAGTCGGAACTGGCCCGCCTGAACAAGCTGCACAGGGTCTGGGACTCGGGGAAGGTGCGATGGGGGATGGAGATTCCTGCCCGCGGGGCCTAGCCGCGCGCCCCGGTGCCCCTTGGCGCACGGCCACGGCTACCTTCGGCGCCGACGATCAGACGAGACGCGGGGAGGCGTGATGCGGTTCGACAGTCTGCGATTCCGGATGGCGAGCGACGAGGTGTGGGAGACCGTCCGGCGCGAGTTGCGGGCCGGACGCAAGGAGACGCACTGGATCTGGTTCGTCTTCCCACAGCTCACATCGCTCGGATACTCGAGCATGGCCACGACCTACGGGCTCGACACCCTCCGGGATGCCCGCGAGTACGCGGCCGACCCGGTGCTTGGCCCCAGGCTGCGGGAGGCCTTCGGGTTGCTTCTGGCGCTTCCGCTCTCGGTCACCGCCCTCGAGGTGCTGGGCGCGACGGACGCGATGAAGCTCCGCTCGTGCGCCACGCTCTTCGCAGCGGGTACAGCGTGGACCGAGCCCGGCACCGTGCTGGAGCGGTTCTTCGGAGGCGAGCACGATCCTCGCACCGTGGCGGAGCTGGCCGACGCAGCCTGACCCGCCACGGTGGGAGGTCGCGTCACCTCTCGTACTCGGCTGCGAACTTCTTGGCCTGCTTCTCGGTGGCGAAGCCCTGATAGACGAGCGCGCTGACCAGGTTGTCGCCGGCGTGGGCCTCGAGGAGCTCGGCCAACAGCGCTTGGGAGTCCTCACGGTTGGCGCCGCCGGCGACGCGCCGGTCGATCAAGGTCTGGCTGGTGACGGTGACGGGCATGGTGCTGTTCCTTCTGCTCGTGGTCAGTGGAGGCTGTCGGGGCCGCGGCCGAGGAGCGCGACGAGCGCGTCGGAGGCAGCATCCGCAACAGCTGGATCGGCGGTCGTGAAGTGCATGGGCACCTGATCGGTGTTCTCGATCGTCACGCAGTGCGGGTAGGCCTCGCGCGTCGGATGAGGTTCGAGCACCGTATGCCAGTCCGGTGAGTCGAAGAAGTAGGTGGCCGCATCGGCTGCGACCCCAGCGGGGATCTCTGCCCAGAAGCAGGAGTAGGGGTCAGTCTCAGTCTCGGACACGAGCGAGATCGTGCTCATTGGTCATCCCTTCCGGTTGCAGGCCCAGTCGCGCACCCATCCAGCGGCGACCTCATCGGTGGCGGACTCGCCGAAGTAGTCCGAGCCCGGCAGGACACGGCACGGCCGTGGCGAGCACGGCGATCCGTACGCGGGTCCGCCCTCGCAGACGATCTCAGCTGTGCGGTATCCGCCGTCCAGATTGGCGTGACTCTCGCACATGTCGAAGACGGTCCTCTTACGCATGGTGATCTCCTCTGTGTCGAAACGGGTCAGAAGTACTCGTCGATCGAGAGTCGGTCGCCCTCGAGGTTGCGGCCGTCGTCGGTGCCGTAGATGAAGAAGTTCTCGCGCCGGCCGGTCTTCACGTAGCGCACGGTGAAGTAGCCGGCCTTCCCGGCGGCTGGGTCGTGAGGGGTGTACGAGTGCACTTCCACCTCGGCCGTCCAGCCGTAGCCGTGGACGGTTCCGAGACCGATCGAGCGCGCGCTCACGAGACGCACCCGTCAGGGCAGCCGCCGGGGTTCGGGGTGTGGGGTCCGGTGTGGTTCGCGCGCACGACCGCGGCGACGCCGCCGAGGCCTTGGCCGGCGCCGCTGCTGAAGAAGTCGCGGGCGTCCTCTGCGGTTTCGGCGCGGACGTACCCGAGCGTGGTGCCGGTCTCCGCCTTGGCGGCGTACAGCTGGTCACTCACTTCCGGTGCCCTTCGCCGAAGCAGTCGATGGCGCTGGCGAACTCGCGGTCGACTAGCGCCTGCAGCTCCGCCTGAGAGAACCGGCCATCACCCTCGTGCACCTTCACCTGGTAGCCCGCGTTGGCGTAGGTCTCCGCGGTCTGCCAGTTGCCCAGGTAGTCGTAAGGCTTCCCGTCGGCGGTGTACGCGGTGGCCACGGGGAAGTCAGGGCTGATGTCGTTCGGGTACTCGCTCACGGGACGTGAAAGTACTGGCCGGGACCTTGGGCGGCCTCGTGCGGCGCGTTCCGATGCACGCTCGACCCGGGCGTCTGCCCGCATGTCTTCCGGAGGCCGTCTCAGTTCTTGTCCGCAGCGAGGATGGACAGGTCGTCGTAGTTCTCGGCTGCCCAGGCGCGCACGTGCTCGGGGAAGACGTGCTCGAGGTCGGACTGCTCCGACGACGCTCGCAGGAAGTCGGCGAGCACCTCGACCGGCGACTGCTCCTCGGTGGGCCCGAGCTCGAGGTCGTTGCCGATGTACTCCCAGCCGTTCGCGCGGATGATGTACGAGTACGCGCGGCGGCCACCGCGCTCGCCGTCGAGGTCGGTGGTGATGGTGCCGTCGCCGACGTAGGTCGTTTCGCTCATCCGATGTACTCCCAGCTCGCACCTGCGTACACGTGTGAGACCGCGGAGCGGGGGAACGTCGAGCGTTCGTTTCGGACACCGATCCGCGGGTCGATGAGCACCGTGACGCGGTCGCCGTCGATGTCTTCGACCTCGAGCGGAGTGAATCCATGGATCTCGGTGGCGAGGATCCGCGACCCTGACCTGACGTTGGGCATCAGCCGATCCTCTCTGCTTGGCGCTTGGCCTCGATGACCAGGACCTCGGCCTTGTCTTGATCCACGCCGGTGTTCATCAGCGCGATGTTGTACAGGTCCCATGTGCTCGAGAGCCCGTCCTCGTGGCCGTCGAAGTACCAGAAGCCGGCGTACTCGAAGTCCAGCTCGCGGTAGCACCCGCGGCAGACGATCCCGCTGTCGCTGCCCGTTCCCGTTGCGGCGCAGCACGGCGTCAGGGCGTAGAACACGGTCTGCCCCTGCCCGCGGCGGTCGTACCCGATCGCGACGGGTGCCTCTGCCATGAGGATGTCGGCCATCAGCGCTCACCCCGCGCCTGCCGGGCGGCGTTGCGCAGGCCAGCTCCGGCGGTCGTGTGCCTCCGACTGTCCAGGTCCGCGGCGACGTTCTCTGCCTGGTCCGGGGTCACGACCTGGTCCTCGAGGCCCACGTGTGCCGCGTCGTGGATGGTGATCTTGCCCGGTTCGATGTCGATGATCACGGGCGCTCATCCTGCAGCCGCTTTGCCGCCATCCGGAACGCGTCCGCGATGTCGCAGGCGGTCTCGGGCGTGTGCCCGGAGAAGGGGACTCCATCGGC